>CACZYY010000104.1 GCA_902785455.1 uncultured Spirochaetaceae bacterium | reverse complement strand
GCGGGAACCTGTCATTGGAATCCACCTTCGCAGCACAGCTGCTACGGAGATTCGCTAAAAACTTGCCTCGCAAGTTTTCTTGACGCTCACTAGGTTGCGCGTAATTGGTATCTGACTCGCTTCGCTCGCACGCGCAAAGTGGATTCATGCCATAATCCAAACGAGCACGACAATCAAAGTGCTCGCCCCTACGCTTGTTTTTGTACTGTTCAGCAAATGCAAAACTCGGCATTTTTCAATTTTATGCCCATAAAGTAATCTAATGGCGAGTTTTGAACTTACCGGATATTGCAAAAAACAGCGCGAAGGAGTGAAACGGCTTACGAAAACACTTGGTTTGTGCTGCCGCTTAAGCGGCAAACGTATATAATTACAAGCACAAACCACGTGTAGCAGGCGAGCCTGCGATTTCGATAAGCCGTTTACACGACTGGGAGCTGTTTTTTGATGTGGTCAGTGGTTTTCAAAACTCGACATTAGAACTTCTAATGGACCTGCTTTTCAAGGAATTTTAGCTTGTCCTGTCGGAAGCTTGCGTCGATTTCTCGTTCAAAAAAATCAATTCCTGTGTCGGCTTCCAGCTGATAAATGTTGTATTCATATTCATCGATATTACAGCTGCGCTCATAGTCTGTAGGAACGCGGTTAGGGATTCTGTAGCATTTGTAAGCCGGTTTGCCCTCGTCAAAATAAAGTGCGATTCGGAAAAAATATGTAGGAACAGCGACTTTATTGTTCATGACATATTTGATTTTCATTTGATTTTTGTCGAAGATCGGGCCTGCGTACAAATAGGCGGTTTTCATTCTCGATGCAATAATCTGGAACGAATTTGTGATTTTATCCCAAACCATTTCCTTTGTGAGTTTGTTCATGAACACTAGATTTGAAGTGAGCAATGAAGATTCTCTGAATTCCTGATTGTCACCAGCGTGTTCTTTTGGAAAAAGCTGTACCAATTCGAGTTTTGTGTCTTCAAAATCTTTTGGAGTGAGACGATAACCCTTTACTCGGTTGTCAGTTTTCCATATTTCTTTGTCATTGGCAGTTGCGGGTGCAACTTTTGTTGAGAGCGTGTGCATTTCCCAAATTGGGATTCCGTAATTTCCTGAAAAGGCAACTGTGTAAGCAGGGTTTTCGATTAAGTAAGTGTCAGGAAGGCTTGCAGCAGGAAGCGCAATGTTTTTCTGCGCAAAAAGCGGTGCTGTAATAAGCAGCACAAAAATGATTTTTTTGATATTCATTATTTCCATCCTTTTGCATAGTTTACTATATTTCTTGATTTTTTAAAAGGGAATTGCAAGAAGAAAACGTGGAAAATTGCTTTAAATTGGTTCGAATCTAACTGAAAATTCTTTTGGGATTTAGTTTTAAAATAAAAAAAACTCGCTCTGTTCGAACGAGTATAAGTGAGACTGACACGATTCGCCGCTACGGTCACCAACGTCGTGTTGGTTCCCTCCGCGGCGCCTCCGTTCGCTGACGCCGCCCTCCATGGCGGCTTTTCGCCTGCCGGCGCGCTCACTTCGGTTCGAATCTCTTTGACAATGGATTGGGATTTAGTTTTAAAATAAAAAAACTCGCTCTGTTCGAACGAGTATAAGTGAGACTGACACGATTCGAACGTGCGACCTCCACCTCCGCAGGGTGGCGCTCTAATCCAACTGAGCTACAATCTCATAACAAGACTTGGAAGAGTGCTTGTTCTTTACGGAGGCGACAGGAGTTGAACCTGCCCAGCCCGATAAGGAACTGACGGATTAGCAATCCGTTGTATTACCGCTCTACCACACCTCCAGGCTGCAATCAAAAAAAAAGCGGAGCGAGAGGGATTTGAACCCCCGATACCTTGCGGTATGCCGGTTTTCAAGACCGGTGCATTCAGCCTCTCTGCCATCGCTCCAGATAATTGATGCTTGAATAATATACGCTATTTAAACTTTTATGTCAACAGACTTTTAAAAATTTTTTTGAATTTTATGCATTTTTTTCAAAAAATTTGTAGCCGTTTTTTCCGTTTGCTTTGACCTTGTACAAGGCGGAGTCAGCGGCGTCGAAAAGTTCATTGTAATTGCTGCCGTTTTCCGGGAAGAAAGCGATTCCTACGCTGGCACTTACGCTGATAGCCGTGTTGTCGTCAAAATAAACTTCGTGAAGGAATGTGCAAAGATTCTGGGCTTTTTCGGTGATGATATTCGTGATTGTTTCGGTGGAAAGATTTTTCCTGAACCTTAGCAGAACGCAGAATTCATCTCCACCGAATCGGCTGATAAGGTCTTTCTCTGAGAAAATGAGAGAGAGCTTTTTCCCAGCATCAACGATTGCCATATCACCAACAAGATGGCCCAGAGTGTCGTTGACTTTTTTGAAATTATCCAGGTCAATGATGAAAAGGGCGCATTTCTGGTCTTCGCTTGCCTGTTCGAGAACTGCCCGTGCCTGCTGTTCCATCGCTGTCTTGTTAAGAAGCCCCGTGAGCTTGTCACGCTCAGCAATCGATTTTAATTCCTGTTCATGGAGAACCTGAGAATTTACGTTTGTGATAGTGCCGATAAGTTTTTTGCCACTTCCATCTTCTTTGTCGAGCAGACTGCCGGAAATTCGCAGCCATATGTATTCGTTGCCGATGAAATTCTTGTAGCGGAATTCACCTGTGAAGTCCGGGAGAGAAGTTTTTATAGTTTCCAGAAGCTCCGTCAGGACTTTTTTGTCATCATTGTGAATCCGCTTGTAGTATTCGGCACGGATGAAATCAATCGAGAATACTTTCTGGTCAGTTCCGAAAATAAACTGAGTGTCGCCGGAAAATGTAATCTGCTGACGGGAAAAATCGTATTCAAAAATCAGGGTTTGCGACTGATTATTGGCGATTGTGAGCCGTTCATTGTCTTTTTCGATGGATGTATTTTTTTTGAAAAGCCCGTAAAGAACGAGGATAAACATTGTGATTGTAAAGGCTATTGCTCCCAAAAGCACGTAAACCCAAAATCCGATTGCAGCCTGCTTTTGAACGATGTAAGAATAAGGAATTACAGAAATGATGTACCAGTTGTTGATTCCGAGCGGTGCATAAGCGAAAAGTTTGTAGGAATCTTTGGCATTGAAAGTCATGAAATCAGACTGATTTTTGATAATATCGGCACGTATTTTGTTGATGACATATTCGCTTTCTGTTTTTGCGGAATTTTGAATTAAGTCGTAGATGTTGATGTTGTAAAGATTGCGTTTTTTGTCACGGTTGCACAGAATCACGTTGCCGTCAGCGGAAATGATGTACATGTAACTTTCACCTGAGAAAAGTGAAACTGCAAACAGATTTTTGAGCACATCATAAGAAAGTGTGCCGATAATTGCGGCTTTTACGGAATCTTCCTGTTTGATTGGATATATTAGCGTGAGAATCGGGTCGAGGTTTTCATCAACTTCGATTCGGTTAGAAATTTGCGGTTTGCCAGATTTTATTGCGTCAAAAAAATAAGTTTTATTGTAGATGTTGGAAAGATTTTTGCCTTCGGTGCTTGTGGTTGCGCCAGATTTGTTCACGACTCCGATTTTTTTGAAGTCTCCGATGCCTTTTGTGCTTGTGATTGTTTTTTTGAGGGCTTCTTCGTTGTTTAAGTCAACGTTTTCGAAATACCGTGCCTGTGCTTCGAGCATATTGAGCTGGTCAGAAAATTTTGTCTGTAATGTTTGGGCATACATTTCCTGAATTTCGAAAATATTCTGCATGGAAGTGTCGGAAATAAGCTGAAGGCTTTTTAAGCGGAAAACGAAAAGAGATGCCGTTACGAACGCGACAAGAATGAAAACCAGAAGGACTATTTTGGTACTTCGCGATGATAGCTTTACTCTCATAGTTTGAATTTTACTACCAAAATAAAAATTACACAAAGAATTTCTTTAAATACTTTTGCTTTTATCATATAATCAAAGTGTATATGGGAAAAAAATTTAAGAAACTTATCTTTTTTATTTTTATTTCATTTGCAATAATTTCCGCATTTTCTTGCAAAGACAAAAAAATGCCTGCCCGTACCGTGCGAATCGCAATTCAGCCTTCAGCGGCATTTATTCCGCTTTATATCGCACGATTTTCAAATCAGATTGAGGATGCCCTTGCTTCCAAAAATGTCACTGTCGTATGGCAGGATTTCGAGTCCGGTCCTCCGATGAATGAATCTCTTGCCGCCGATTTAACAGACATTGGTGTGATTGGTGACGTTCCCACAGTCCGTGCGCTTGCCGGTGCCACCAAAATGCGTCTCGTGGGTGTTCCTGCGAGCGGTCCAAACGCTTATGCTCTTCTTGCGCGTGCCGATAATTCTAACTTCAATTCATATAAAGATTTAAAAGGCAAAAAAATAGCCACGGTCTTCGGCTCGACTGGTCACAATTTTGTCAAAAAACTTCTGGAAAAGGCCGGGCTTTCTTTTGATGACATTGAATTCATAAATATTCAGGCTTCGAGCGCAGAGCTGATTCTTTCAAGCTCAACCGCTGACGCCGTAGCAATCTGGGAGCCAAACATCACGCGGCTTTTGGACAAAGGTCTGGCAAAAATCGTTGCGCAGGGCGATGAGACAGATCTTCGCGGCACAAATGGCTTTGTCGTGCGTGACGAATACATTGCTGACAACGGCGATATAGTTTCAGAGATTTTGCATCAATATGCGCTTGCCGTCAAAAAAATTCCCAACCTTGACCAGCAAATGCTTTCAAAACTTTCAAAGGCTCTGAGCATCAAAGAAGATCTGATAATCCCGATTTCGCAAAAATACGATTTTTCGGTTTCTGCCGGCAACGAGGATATCGAGGCTCTTCAGGACACAATTTCATTCCTGGTGAGCATTCAGAATTTGCACAGTGAATACCGAATTGCAAATTTTGTGGACAACAGCTATTTTGACAGGTAATTTAGTCAGGAGGCGTTTTTATTGCCTCCATGCAATGCCGCTAACGCGGAGGTTTTATAGGAGAAAATTATGGATAAGAATAAGCTTTTTCTTGGATTCATGACGGCTGCTCTGGGCTTATTTTTGCTCATTTCACCGGATACATTCATTTCATTCTTTGTGATTTTGCTCGGCTTGGCGGCTATTATCGATGGTGTTTTCATTCTTGCAGCTACCCGTGATTTGATTATTGACCCGCAGTACAAGCTGATTGTTACTGTGCGCGGTGTTTTGAGCTTAGTCGTTGGATTGCTGGCAGTCGTACTTCCTGTTGCGGTGGCGGCCGTCGTTTGGAAGGCAATGGCCTATACGCTTGCAATTTATCTGCTCGTTTCTGTCGGAATGCAGCTCTACACAATCACCAAACTTCACCGTAACGGAATCATGATTCGACAGTCGTTGATTGAAGTGGCTTCCTCGCTTGTTCTTGCACTCGTGCTTTTTGTTATTCCAGTGCAGGAGGCAGAGCATCTCTTGGTCAGATTGTTCGGCATAGTTCTTCTTGTGATTGGCGTCGGCCTCGTAGTAATTCAGTGGAAAAACCGTCCTGAAATTGTTGTGCCGGATTCAGTTGAGACAGAAGAAGAAGAGAAAAAATCTGAAAACTGAAAACGGAAAGTGGAAAACGAAATGGGGTAAGTCTCCCCCTCGCTTCAAACGCCTTGCGTTTTCCGCTACCCCCTCTGCGGGCTCAAACGCCGCCCGCAACGCCTGCTAATTAATTTTTTAAAAGAGGTATATATGAAAATTAAAAAACTTGATGGGATTTTGAAGGCAAATGAATATCCTGGACGAGGTATCGTTGCCGGGCTTTCAGCTGATGGCAAATATGCCGTTTCTGCTTACTGGACAATGGGCCGGAGCGCAGGCAGCCGAAACCGTGTTTTCGTTACAGAATCAGAGAACGGAACGGAGGTTGTCCGCACAAAGGCTTTCGACGAATCTTTGATTGCTGGTGATCCAAGTCTCATCATCTATGCCGCTGTACGCCAGCTCGGTGCCAAAACAATCGTTACGAACGGCGACCAGACCGACACAATTTTTGAAGGACTCAAAAAAGGCAAAACTTTCGAGCAGTCACTCCGCGTTCGCAAATACGAGCACGACGCTCCAAACTTCACTCCGCGTATTTCTTCTTTGCTAAATGTTGAGGGCGGAAAGTACGACTACGCCATCTCAATTTTAAAGAGCGACAACGGAAACGGCGACAATTGCCTCCGCTTCACATATACTTACGACAATCCTCAGAAGGGCGAAGGTCATTTCATTCATACATACATGGGTAACGGCAATCCTTTGCCAAGCTTTGAAGGTGAGCCGGAGAAAGTCGAAATCAAAGGCACAATCGACGAATTTTCCGATATGATTTGGTCTAGTCTCAACGAAGAAAACAAAGTTTCACTTTTCGTTCGATTCATCGATATTGCAACTGGCAAATACGAAGAGCGAATCATCAATAAAAATAGAAAGTAAAAGCACATCCTGTAATTTTACTTCTAAGCTTTAACCCCGCATCTGAGCGAGCACGATAATGAAAGTGCTCGATGCGGGGGTCTAATTTATAATGCAAAAACTTATCTGTACTACACTTTTAGTCGAAACTTCTCCGCAAGGGCTTCCTTTGGGGGCGGCTTGTATCGCAAGCTCCATCAAGGCTGACCCATGCACCAAAAGGCAATTTTCTGTCTCGCTCATTGATTTTTCGCTTGAAGAGCAGGAGATTGTGCTTGCAAAGCAAAATGGCGGCGATTATGCTGTCTCGGCTTTGCTTGCTGCCCGGCTTGCTTCAAAAAAGCCTGATTTTGTGTGCTTTTCGGTCTATGTCTGGAACCGCGTGATTCTTGAAAAAACCTGCCTTGAGCTAAAAAAACTTCTGCCGGACTGTGTTTGCATTTCCGGCGGCCCCGAAGTCACCGCTAATCCGCTTTCTTTCCACAGCTTTGACTATATGATTGCAGGTCAGGGCGAGCGTGCGATGGTAGAGCTTCTCGAAAAAATCACAGAAAACGGAAAGACTGACTTGGAGCAAGAGGCGTTCGCTGAGCGTAGTCGAAGTGCCGGTTTTGCGTTTGGGGTGCAGGGGGTCTATCGAAGTGAAACCCCACCTCCTGTGGGGCAATCATCTCAAATTATCCGGGCTTGTCCGCTTCCACCTGACCTTACGGCTTCTCCTTACCTTGACGGCACTCTTGATGTTAGCAAATACGGCGGGGCTTTGTGGGAACTTGCGCGAGGGTGTCCTTTCAAATGCTCTTATTGCTATGAGTCAAAAGGCGAAAAAAAAATCGCATACTTTCCGATGGAGCGGCTTGAAAAGGAAATCGAACTTTTTGCCAAAAAAAATATTTCCCAGGTCTTCGTTCTTGATCCCACATACAACGCGAGCAAAGAGCGGGCAATCAAAATGCTCAAAATCATCGAAAAAAAAGCTCCTGGAATGTTCTTCTATTTTGAGGCCCGTGCAGAATTCATCGACAGAGAACTTGCCCGTGCTTTTGCCCGAATTCCCTGCTGCCTTCAGATTGGCCTTCAGAGCGCGAATCCCGAAGTTCTCAAAAATGTTCACCGCACGCTCGACAAAAAAAAGTTTGAGAAAAATATCGGTTTTTTGAACGAAGAAGGAGTCACTTTTGGCTTCGATTTGATTTACGGCCTTCCTGGTGACAATTTCGCGGGCTTCTGTCAGAGCATCGACTTCGCGCTTGGGCTTTATCCGAACAACCTGGAGCTTTTCTGCCTGAGTGTTCTTCCTGGCACGGACTTGCACGA
>CACZYY010000103.1 GCA_902785455.1 uncultured Spirochaetaceae bacterium | reverse complement strand
GGAATATCAATTTGTTTGCAGAAACAGCGGCAAGAAGATTTTCTGCGGCATTTGAAATTCCATACAAAGTGCATACATAAGAAAACAATGTTGCACTTGCAATGATAAACATAATGCCACCTGTAGTCTTTGCAGAATCAATCAAAATTTCCACAAGCTGCTTAAGTTTAATTTCCTTGTAAACAAACACACCAACAATAAGACCGTAAACAGCAGCAACAGCAGCAGCTTCTGTAGGAGTAAAGATGCCTCCGTAAATTCCGCCAAGAATGATTACTGGCATTAAAAGTCCCCACAGTGCATCAAGGAAACTAGAAAAACGTTCTTTACCACTAGCCTTCTGCATTGTAGGCTTAATGTCCTTTCTGCGAACTTCAAACAGAACAACAAGAATGAGAGCCACACCAACAAGAATGCCAGGAATAATGCCAGCCATAAAAAGCTTACCAACATTATCGCCAGTAATAGAAGCATATACAACATAGGCAATGCTAGGAGGAATGATGATTGCAGTAGAACTTGCAGTTGCCATGAGTGCAGTTGCAAAGGCTGGGGTAAAGCCAGCTTCGATCATTGCAGGAATCAGAATTGCACCCAAAGCTGCAACAGTAGCAGGGCCTGAGCCAGAAATCGCGCCGAAAAGACAAGAAACGATAACGCAGACGATAGCAATGCCACCGCGGGTGTGACCGATACAGGCATTTACAAAGTTGATAAGACGCTTAGAAATACCGGCTTTGGCCATGATGTTTCCAGCCAGAACGAAGAAAGGAATGGCAAGAAGCAAAGTCTTGCTGATACCAGAATAAGTGTTTACGGCAACGACAGAAAGCTTTTGGCCTGCCGCAAGGATAGCCGCTACAGAAGAAGCTCCCAGACAGATTGCGATAGGCACATCAACGATAAGAAGAACAAAGAAGACTGCAAAAAGGATAGCTGTAATCATTTAGAAGCCTCCTCGTTTTTTGATTTGATAAAGTCCGAAAGATTTTCGATAAAATGAAGGATAAGACAGATGCCGCAGACAGGAACAAAAGACCAGAAAATCCAGCGTGGAAGATGCATTACGAAAGTGTGCTCGCCCTGCTGCATACTTGAAACCATGCGGATAAATCCCTGCCATGTAAGAATTATACAGTAGATAATGCAGATGATGCCAGAAAACAATTTCTGGACAGTTTTTTTAGTTCCGCTGAGACGGCTTGAAACAAGGGCAAGACCGATCAGACCGTCATTTTCGCGTGCACAGAGAGCAGCACCCATGAGCGAAACAAGAACGAACAATGCAATCACAAGCTCATCAGCAAAGGCCAGTGAATGATTGAAAACAAACCTTCCGATAACGTTTGCGAAAGTAAAGGCAAGCGTAACGGACATCGTGATTGCCAGAAGGTATTTTTCTACCACGGCAACCGCACTCATGACTTTTTTAAACATGAGAAACCCCTTTAAAAACGTCAATGAGGAAATTTCAATTTCCGATTTGACTTTTTACGCTGCTCCGTAATGAAATGAGGAGCGGCAGTTAATGAGGCAAGTTTCCAACGGAAACTTGTTAGGATAAAAAACAGACGCTATTTCAGGCTGATTTTTATCCATAACCCCCTTTAATTTTTTTTGTGATATAGAATTATAATAATTTATCCTATTCTGTACTAGCCCAAGTCTTGACAAGTTTACTTTGCATATCTATAATATGACATATACCAAGTTTACTTGGCAGGAGGAAAAAATGACAAAAGAAGAGATTCTTGAAAAAAGCCGCAGCGATAATGGCGGAAAAGACATTGAAGATTTAGAAGTACAGAAAAGCGCGGCAACTGTCGCATATTTTTCATCTTTCGGATTATGCTTTTTGATTTCAATCTTGAACTGGATTTTTACAAGGCAGATAAAAATTGAATGCTGGCTTGTTTTCTTTGGAATGGTTTGTGTGGCATTTTTCGTAAAGTTTGCCAGGCTCAAAAAACTCCACGAACTTTTTGTCGCTTGTTGTTATCTTTTAATTTTTATGGTTCTGCTTGTTCTTTTTATTCTGCAACTGTCTGGAAAAACAGGTTCTGTTCCGGGAGCTGCATGATGAACGAAAATCTTGTCCTTCAAAATCACTTAAAAGAAATCCGTACTGAAAAAAAGCTTTCCCAGTCAGACCTTGCGCAAATGGTCGGCGTTTCCAGAAACACAATCAGCTCAATAGAAACATTGCAGTTTTGTCCGACAGCAAAGCTCGCCTTGATTCTGTGTGTTGCTCTTGATAAAAAATTCGAGGACATCTTTTATTTTTAAGGAGCTGGAAGTCATCAACGAAATCTGGGGCGAAGAAAATCCCTGCCAGATTTATGTGATGTATTTGAAATGAGGCTTGTAGAGCTTTGCGGGCTTACGCTTTCTTGATTTCTTCCAAAAGCACCTTTGCGGCCTTTGAAAGTTCCCGGTCTTTTTTCCAGGCCAGATAAACTTCGCTGTAAATGGCAGGCTCCAGCGGAACAAAACAAAGCGGGCTTTCAGAGGAAATATCTGCCAGTCCTTCCAGCGTGATGCATGATGCGATGTTTTCTTTTGTGAAAATGCCTGCGTTGTAAATAAGATTATAAGATCCCATTATATTGTATTTTTCCATTGAACCGCCGAACCAGTGCAAAAGCTCTCGGTGACGTGAAGCCTGTTCCGATAAAAACAGCGGCTCGTAATGTTCCAGAAGATTTTCTTTTTTAATGGATTTGTATTTTGCAAGCGGATTGTCTTTTCGTGTCAGAAGACCCCAGCGGTCTTTTTGCGGAAGGGTGAGGTGATTGTATTTTTCGACATTCTTGAATCCGATAAAAATTCCAAAGTCGCACAAGCCACGGTCGAGGCGTTCACATATAATTCCGGCATTTCCTGAAAAAAGACTGATTTCAATTTTTGGATGGTTTCCACGGATTTTTTTGAAAGCCCTTGCAACGTCTGAGATTGATTTTGATTCTCCCGCCCCGATGTAGATTTTGCCTGAAATCTGAGAGGAATTCGTTCTGAACTCTTCAATTGATTTTTCTGAAAGCTCAGTAATCTGAACTGCGTAATTGTAAAAACGAACACCTTCGTCGGTGAGAATGAATTTGCGGTTCTGCCTGTTCCGTTCAAAAAGCTGAACGCCAAGCTCTTCTTCAAGCTCAATAATCTGGCGGGATAGGGTAGGCTGAGTGATGTGAATAATCTCTGCCGCCCTGGAAATATTCTGTTCGTTTGCGATTGTGATAAAGTATTTTAATACGCGAAGTTCCATAGAAAAAGTATAACATGGATGATGGCGGTTGACTATGCTCACGAGGCATAATTTACTATAAAAACAAAGTATTTGTAATATACTTGAAAGTCGGTTATTTTTAAAGCGTGAGGTAGGGAGCGACCTGCGCAAAGCCCGACCCGCCGTCAGGCGGGGCACGCCCCACATAAGGAGAAACATATGGAAAAACTTACACTCGACACAAAATGGGACAAGACATTTGCGCTTTCAGATAAAGTTAATCACAAAAAGATAACATTTACCAATCATTTTGGAATTACGCTGGCGGCGGATATGTACACACCAAAGGCTTCACTTGCCAGCGAAAAACTTCCCGCAATCGCAGTCGCAGGACCTTTTGGAGCCGTGAAGGAACAGGCCAGCGGATTATACGCCCACGAAATGGCAAAGCGCGGCTACATCACCATTGCCTTTGACCCGAGTTTTACCGGAGAATCCGGCGGACAGCCACGCTACATGAACAGCCCGGACATCAACACGGAAGACTTTCAGGCAGCGGTGGATTTTCTTTCAAACCAGCCAAACGTTGACCCTGAAAAAATCGGCATCATCGGAATCTGTGGCTGGGGCGGCTGGGCACTCAACACAGCAGGAATTGACACAAGAATCAAGGCAACCGCAGTAATGACAATGTACGACATGAGCCGCGTAACAAACAAAGGCTACTTCGACGAAAACGACAGCGAAGAATCGCGCTATCAGGCTCGCGTTGCCGTGAACAAGGCCCGCACAGAAAATTTTGCAAAGGCTCAGGAAACAGGCGAATATCCGACAGTCGGCGGACTTCCAGATCAGCGCCCGGAAGGTGACACTTTCTTCAGCCAGTATTGGGATTACTACAAGACAGACCGCGGCTATCATCCACGCTCTCTTAACTCAAACATGGGCTGGGCTTTGACCGCCGCAACAAGTCTGATGAACACAAGCCTTTTTACTTACGCAAATGAAATCCGTTCAGCTGTGCTCATAGTTCATGGCGAAAAGGCTCACAGCCGCTACATGGGCGAGACTGCTTACAACGACATGGTAAAGGGCTGCAAATATGCGGCCAACAAGGAACTTATGATTATTCCGAACGCCACCCACTGCGATCTCTACGACGGCGGCAAGGGCAATTATATTCCATGGGACAAGCTGCAGGAATTTTTTGCGGCAAATCTGAAATAAAACTTGCCGATGATGGAGGTTCTGTTATGATTTTTGAAAACCAGACATTCGACCAGGAAAGAGCTTTATACGGCCTGCGCGATGCGATTATAAAAAACTGTCGCTTTGACGGTGAGGCTGACGGAGAATCTGCCCTCAAAGAAGCGGGCAGGCTTGAAGTGAGCGGATGTTTTATGAATCTGCGCTATCCTTTCTGGCATGTAACTGATGCAAAAATCAGCGGAACTGAATTCACTGAAAATTGTCGGGCGGCTCTCTGGTATGATAAGAATGTCACGATTGACGATTGCAAGCTAAATGGCATTAAAGCATTGCGGGAGTGCCAGGACATTACGCTTAAAAATTCTTTTGTCAGCTCGCCTGAGTTTATCTGGAAATGCAGTAATCTTACCGTCGAAAATGTTGAAATCAAAGAATCGGAATATCCTTTTTTTGAGGTGAAAAATGCGAAAATTTCAAAGCTCAAAATGAAGGGAAAGTATTCTTTTCAGTACGACGAGAATGTTGAAATTACTGATTCAGAGCTGGATACAAAAGACGCCTTCTGGCACACCAAAAATGTAACGGTTCGCGACAGCATTGTGGAGGGCGAGTATCTGGGCTGGTATTCCGAAAATCTCACTCTCATCAACTGCAAGATTATCGGAACTCAGCCATTCTGTTACTGCAAGAATCTTGTTCTCGAAAACTGCACGATGGAAAACTGCGACCTTGCTTTTGAAAGAAGTTCTGTGCAGGTAAAAGTCGCTGGCAGAATCGACAGTGTAAAAAATCCGCTCGAAGGAAAAATCATTGCTGATGAAATTGGCGAAGTGATTTTTGAAAAAGACATCTGCGATGCGGGCAAAACTGAAATCGTGGCAAGAATCTGCAGCTGCAAATGCGCCTGAAAAATGGAGATTGAATCATGAAAAAGACATTTACATTACTTTTAGCTTTTTTGATTAGTTTTCTTCCAGCCTGTGCGGCAGGGAATGTCGAAACAACATCAACTAAAAAACAAGGAGCAGGGAACATGAAAATACAAATCGACATCACAAACGACAGTGGAAATCACACGCTCACGGCGACATTAGCAGCCAATTCTTCGGCTACGGCCTTTTACGAGCTTTTGAAAAAAAGGGCAGTTACAGTTGATATGCACGATTACGACAGCTTTGAAAAAGTCGGTTCGCTTGGAACATCACTCCCTCGAAACGATACTCAGATTACGACCAGCGCAGGCGACATCATTTTGTATCAGGGAAATCAGATAACGATTTACTACGATGTCAACAGCTGGAACTTTACCCGGCTTGGGAAAATTGACGGCACGACTCAGACCGAGCTCAAAAAGATTCTTGGTAAAGGCAACGTGACGGCAGTCTTTTCTGTGCAACGTCACTAACGCGGAGTTTTAAGGAGGAAATATTATGAAAAAACAAATTCTTACACTTTTACTCGGAGGTCTTATTATGACAGGAGCATTCGCAAACCCTTCGACAGGCTCAGGGAACGTGGCTTTTGTTTACTTCAGTGCGACAGGAACTACTGAGCGCATGGCCAAAAATGCCGCTAAAGAAATGGGAGCCGACATTTTTGAAATTCAGCCGGTTCATAAATACACCGACGCAGACTTAAACTGGCATGACAAAAAATCTCTCACCACAATCGAATGTAACGACCCAAAATGTCGTCCTGCCATTGAGTCCATGGTTTCAACAAACTCGGCCGCTAATTTTGACATATCTGCTTACGAAACTGTGATTTTGTGCTATCCTATCTGGTGGGCATACGCGCCAAAAATAATGTATACTTTTGTTGAAAGCCAGAAATGGGGCGGCAAACGCCTTGTCACCCTCTGCACAAGCGGTGGAAGCGGACTTGGACGAAGCGGCAGCGACCTTGCAAAATTTGCAAAAGACGCAGACTTTAAGGGTGGAAAAGATTTTACCCGCGGAAGCGGAGCGGCCATCAAAAAATATGTTGAAGGTTTGCTCAAGTAAGGTGCAGAAAAATGGTTGAATAAAAACGGATTGATGTGAAAATGAATGCCAATAAAATCAGAATGCCTGTCGATATTACGATGACTCTTCTCTCAATAATTCTCATGGGGGGAGCCTATCTCTTTCCTTCGGACATCATTCATGAAATATTGGGCATGGCACTGTTTCTTCTTTGGGCAGTGCATATCACATTGAACCGCCGCTGGTACAGTTCAATCTTCCGCGGAAAATACAATGCACGCCGTATCATGCAGACCGTCATAAATTGCTCCATCCTGATTTGTGTCATTTTTTTGATGATAAGCGGAATTATTCTTTCAAATCATGTTTTTACTTTTTTGGGAATTGAAAGCGGGCTTGGTTTTGCGCGTACCGCACATCTTCTGGCAAGCCACTGGTATTTTTTGTTTATGTCTCTGCACATCGGAATGCATGTTCAGATGATTGCAGGCAAAATGAAAGTTCCACGCGAAGGTTTTTCTTCTATTATAATGCGTACTATTTTCATTTTAATTTCCCTTTACGGCATTTATGCTTTCATCATCCGTGGTATATGGCGTTATCTGATTCTACAACAGAAGTTCTTCTTCCTTGATTTTGAGCGCGGATACTTTTTGTTTGCTTTGGACTATATTTCAATTATAATTCTTTTTGCGACAGTCATTCATTACATAAATAAACTTCTTCAAAAAGGGGTATAAATGAGCATAACAGTAAATCTCAGGTACACGGGCAAGGGCAACGCCGCAATCGATTTTGCAAAAGAAATGACAGAAAGCGGCACTGTAGAAAAAATCAGGGCAGAGAAGGGCAACTTACGTTATGAATATTATCTGCCACTTTTTGATGACAGTTCTGACAAAACCGTTCTTCTGATTGACCAGTGGGAAAATCAAGAAGCCATAGACATTCATCATGCAAGCCCGATGATGAAGACAATTGCCGCTCTTCGTGAAAAATACGATTTACACATGACCGTGGAGCGTTTTGTCTCTGATGACGGCGGCGTTCCAGAAAGTGACAGGGCATTTATAAGAAGATAAGCTTTTATAGAAACTCTTTTGCCAGAAAATTAGTTTAGGCCAGCAAACTTTTAATCGAGTGATTTGAGCTTCTTTTTGTCCTCGTACATTTCTTTGTCGGCCCGCTCAAATATTTCCGAAACAAAACTGTCGGTTTCAGGATTGTAGTCTGCCATTCCAGAAGCTAATGTTACCCCGGAGCCATTCTTTTTGTTCTCAAGGACCTGGCTTCGTAATTTGTTCATAAGCTCGTGCCTTGCCGAATAATCGTTGCCGCGAAGGAAGACTACGAACTCATCTCCGCCCACCCTGAACACTGGGCTGTGAACGAAAATGTTGCACAAAAGCTTAGATGAAGCCCGGATATACTTATCTCCTGCGTTATGCCCCTGACTGTCATTTATCTGTTTAAGATTATTTGCGTCACAAACAACGAG
>CACZYY010000102.1 GCA_902785455.1 uncultured Spirochaetaceae bacterium | reverse complement strand
GTTGTAGCGTGTGAGTGAATCTCAACAGGAAGGTCAACCTTTGATTTGATTGCTTTTACGAGATCATAAGCCTCGAATGGTTTGAGCAAACCTGACATATCTTTGATACAGATAGAGTCTGCACCGAAGTCAGCGTATGTTTTTGCCAAGTCAGCGTAGATTTCTTTTGTGTGATATGGAGTTGTAGCGTATGAAATAGCCATCTGGACATGTTTGCCAGTAGCTTTAGCTGCTTTTGTAGCGCGCTCAAGGTTGCGCGGGTCATTACAAGCATCGAAAATTCGGAATACATCAACGCCGTTCTTTGATGCGTACTCGACGAACTTATCAACAACGTCGTCTGCATAGTGGCGGTAACCAAGGAGGTTCTGACCACGAAGAAGCATCATGATTTTTGTGTTTGGCATTGCGGCGTGCAATTTGCGGAGGCGCTCCCATGGATCTTCGTTAAGGAAGCGGATACAAGAATCGTAAGTAGCTCCACCCCAAGCCTCTGCGGCCCAGTAACCGATTTTGTCAATTTTTGGAGCGATTGGCAACATATCTGCCAAAGTCATACGAGTAGCGTGAAGTGACTGTGTAGCATCACGCAAAACAAGTTCAGAAATACCAATTTTCTTAGCCATTTAAGTTCTCCTTTATACCGGCCCGGTACTAATTTTTTTCGTGCAAAGCAGTTGCGATAGCGGCAACGATTGCATTTTGGTCAACAGTTGGTGCTGCTGACGGAACATCTGCCTTCGGCTCTTCTTTATCAAGACCTGCAGCATGAACGAACAAACGAAGACCGTTCATACAAACAATCATGATAACGAGGAAGCTGAAAACAACACACATACCAAGCAGAGTAAGGATAATACTCTGGTTAAGCATTTCAGCGATTGTCATAATTCCTCCATAGGATATGAATTCGTAAAAGATGAATTTGGATGAAATTATAACCGAGATTTGGGATTTACTCAATGTGACTAAAGGGGAATTCTACGATTTTTTAAATTTGACTTTTTATAAATCTATCTTAAAATGGAAGAATAATTTTTTCCAGGAGGTACTAAAAATGGAAAATATCAAGGGAACTCAGACCGAAAAGAACTTGCAGGCCGCTTTCGCAGGTGAATCTCAAGCACGAAACAAATATACTTACTACGCAAGCAAAGCACGCAAAGATGGATTCGAGCAGATTGCGGATATTTTTGAAGAGACAGCACGCAACGAAAAAGAACACGCAAAAATCTGGTTCAAACTGCTCCACGACGGTGATATTCCATCAACAGCCGAAAACTTAAAGGACGCTGCCGAAGGCGAAAACTACGAATGGACTGATATGTACGCAGGATTCGCAAAGACCGCCGCCGATGAAGGATTCCCGCGGATTGCAAAACTTTTTGAGATGGTTGGTGCAATCGAAAAAGAACACGAGGAACGCTACCGAAAATTGCTCGACAATGTAACAGGTGAAAAGGTGTTCAGCAAGGACGGCGATGTAATCTGGCAGTGCGCAAACTGTGGTCACATCGTAGTTGGCAAAAAAGCTCCTGGAGCATGCCCGGTTTGTATGCATCCACAGAGCTTCTTTGAAGTCAAAAAGAATAATTACTAACTTTACAAGCCGTCTGCAAATTCAGGCGGCTTTTCTACGTTTAATATATTGAAGAAATTTTAATGGAACGTGAAGATGAAGAATCCGTACCGAAATTTTGATTCTGATTCAGAACCGGCGGGTTTTCAATCTCATTTTTTAACTTGCAATACATATGGATCACAAAACTTACTATCTGGCTTATACAAAATCCACCGACCAACAGCAATATCAGCAAAAACGCCGACCTTGACTGAATGTAGTATTTACTGCCGAGTAACATTGCGATCACCCCGACAAAATAAGAAACAAATGCTTTGAAGCTCATTTTAATAGTACCTCTATCAGTTTTATTATAATTTTCGACAGTTGTAATACTCTTAAAATAGCTTCCTGCATAAGTCTTTTCTAATTTTCTAAGAAAAACAGAAGGGAGATTACCTTTCCTCACGGAAGAAACTGATTCCAAGTGCGGCCGGTCCCTGATTTTCTTTTTTGAAATGCAATCCCATCAGAACCAACACGACAACAGTAGCGATGTACGGAATCATGTCCAAAAGCTGACCTGGGATAATGTGACCGAAGATCGGCACTGACTGACACTTCAATGCCAGAGAACTTAAAGCTCCGAATGCCCAAGCGCATAAAATCGCCTTTAACGGACTCCACGTACAGAAAATTACGAAAGCGACTGAAATCCAGCCCGCTCCAGCCGTGATATTTTCCTGCCACTGACCGACAAACGCAAGCGAAAGATAAGCACCACCCAAGCCGCACAAAAAACCGCCCGCAAGGACATGAATGTATTTGTAGAGAGTGACATTGATTCCAGAAGCATCAGCCGCAGCCGGATTTTCACCGATTGCACGAATGTTCAAGCCCCAGCGAGTGTATCGGTAATAAGCCCAAAGAACAAAAGCAAGGACAAGAGAAATCCAAACATAAACACCCTGCTCAAAAAGCATTTTTCCAAAGACTGGAATTTTTGAAAGAAGAGGAATCGAAACCGCAGAAAATGCACTTCTAATAGAAGATTTTAAAGGAGAAGCAGCAAGATATTTCCCCATGAAGCTTGCGACACCTGTTCCAAAAGTAGTAAGGACAAGACCTGTTACGATTTGATTTCCACGGAGAGTAATAGTTATGAAAGCATAAATGAGAGCGCCTGCACTACCCGCAAGCCCTGCAAAAATCACAGAAAGAATAGAATTTCCGATTGTGCTCCCGGCGAGATAGCCAAAAGCCGCGCCCAAAAGCATCATTCCTTCTGTTCCAAGATTTGTCTGCCCTGATTTTTCGAAAAGAATTCCGCCCAAAATACCATAAAGAATATGTGTGCCCGTTTGAACCGCAACCTGCAAGAATAACGCAAATGCTAAAATCATTGTTTTTCTCCCTTCTTCTCAATCACAAATCTATAACGCACAAAGAATTCACTTCCAAGAACGAAGAAAATAATGATTGTCTGGATAATCGTACCCATGCTTGCCGGAACGCCCATTGAAGTCTGCAAATAACTTCCGCCCTGCAAAAGAACGCTGAACACGAAAGAAACAACAAGTGAAATCAGAGGATCCAGCTGACTGAGCCATGTCGTGATAACAGCCGTAAAGCCCATTCCGTTTGACATATTATCAGTGAGAGAATGTTCGATGGCACTTGCCTGAATCATACCTGCAAGGGCACACAAACCACCAGAAAGAACGACGGCAATCACAACGGTACGCGAAACATTGATTCCTGCATAACGGGCCGTGTCAAAACTTTCGCCGATGACTGAAACTTCATAGCCGAACTTTGTTTTCTTCAATAAGAAGTACATAGCCACCACAAGCAAAACCGCAATGAGCCAGCCGAGGTGAATTCCGAAAAGATTTGGAAGAACCGCATTGTCTGAAAAATTGATGATTTTTGGAGAACCGCCACCATGAGGATCACGCCATGGAAGATAGCTGTATTTGAGATAGCTCACCCATTTTTGTGCAACATAGTTGAGCATGAGAGTGACCAATGTTTCGCTCGTTCCCCATTTTATTTTGAGAGCCGCAGGAATCAACGCAAAAATACCGCCGGCAACAAGCGCAAAAATCGCCATCACAGGAAGAAGGACTGCGCCTGAAGCATTCGGGAAAAGCATGAACGCCCATGTCGCCGCAAAAGCTCCCATGTAGAACTGGCCTTCCGCACCGATGTTCCAGAATTTCATTTTGAAGGCAACGCAACAACCAAGCGAAAGAATTGTAAGCGGGACAGCCTTATAAACAACCTGTTTGAATCGGTAGAAAGTTCCGAAACATCCAGAAAAAATGTTAGCGTAGACTTTGAACGGATTGAGCCCCATGAAGACAAGAACGAGCATTGAGCAGACAATTGCAGAAAAAACAGCCGCCGCACGAACAAGGACTTTTTGCTTTTGAGAAAGCGATTTTTGCATTGCAATTCTAAGCATTTTCATCCTCCTTTTCTGCTGAAACTGATTTTCCCATCATCATTAATCCGATATT
This sequence comes from uncultured Spirochaetaceae bacterium, assembly GCA_902785455.1. GTDB lineage: Bacteria > Spirochaetota > Spirochaetia > Treponematales > Treponemataceae > Treponema_D. Next base: position 9,769 of record CACZYY010000102.1, on the reverse strand, counting down.
TTCTTTTGTAGTTTGCTCCGGGTTTACGATCCCTTTTATTGAGCCATCGTGAATAACCATGAGCCTGTCGCAAAGAGCGCAAAGCTGGTCAATATCCTCGCCAATCAAAAGAATCGCCACCCCCTTTTTCTTCTGTTCATTGAGCATGTTGATGATATTGTTTGTGGCACCGACGTCAAGCCCGCGGAACGGATAAGCTACGATAAGGAATTTCGGGTGCATTTCAAGTTCACGCCCCAGCAAGACCTTCTGAATATTTCCGCCAGAAAGCTGCCGGACAGGATTGTGAATAGAAGGCGTTGCAATTCCATAGCGGTCAACGATATCAGTTGCCAGCTCGCTGCCCTTTTTTCGGTCAAGGAAGAAATGAGATTCTTCGGAATAAGAACGCATCATTACGTTTTCGGTGATGTCCAAACCAGCGGCCAGGCCCATTCCAAGCCGGTCTTCTGGAACGAAATTCATACGGACACCAAGTTTTTTGATTTCAATTGGGGATAACTTAAGAAGATTCTGCCCCTGAAAAATTGCCTCGCCAGATTCAGCACGCAAAAGCCCCGTGAGGGTTTCGCAAAGTTCCTTCTGCCCGGAGCCGACAATACCAGCTACTCCCAAGATTTCTCCACCATACAGGTCGAAATTGAGGTTATCGAGTGATTTTTTGCCGTAAGCATTTTTGCTCGAAAGATTTTTGACAACAAGAACAGGATTTTGGCTTCGACCGGCCGCAACACGAATGACTTTGTATTCAAATTTGCCGCCGAGCATGAGACGGGCAAGGGATTTTTCGGTGCATGAACTTGTATCGACAAGACCTGCGTTCTCACCCTTTCGCATGACGGCAACCCGGTCAGAGATTTCCATAACCTCATTGAGTTTGTGAGTGATGATTATGATTGAGCAGCCATTTTCTTTCATCCGGCGGAGAACGACAAAAAGCTTTTCTGTTTCCTGAGGGGTAAGAACGGCCGTCGGCTCATCAAGGATTAAAATTCTCGCGCCCTGATACAAAATTTTAATGATTTCAACAGTCTGTTTTTCTGAGACAGACATTTCATAAAGTTTGCGATTTAAATCAATTGAGAACCCGAATTTTTTTTGAATCTCGTTGATCTTTTCGTAAAGTTGCTGTTTTTTAACAAAGAAACCGGCGGACTTTTCACCCAAAGTGATGTTTTCAAGCGCACTCATGACATCAACAAGTTTGAAGTGCTGATGAACCATGCCTACACCGGCAGAAATTGCATTCTGAGGAGACTTGAATTCAACCTTTTTACCGTCAATGAAAATTTCACCGCTTTCCGGTGCGTAAATTCCTGCGAGCTGATTAACAAAAGTGCTTTTTCCGCTGCCATTTTCACCCAAAAGTGCAAGGATTTCGCCTTTTTTTAATTCAAGAGAAATATCGTGGTTGGCAATAGTCGAGCCAAACGTTTTTGTGAGATTGCGTACTTCCAGTGCGTTCATTTTCTTACGGAAGATTTAATGCGAGAAAGAACCGTTTCGGGCTTTAACGGTTTTACAATAAAATTCTTTGCACCAAGTGCAATTGCTTTACGAACGACCGAAGTATTGTCGTTTGCAGTAACCATAACAACGTGAGCGTCTTTATCAAAAGCAAGAAGCTTCTCCAAAGTGGAAATTCCATCCAGTTTTGGCATGGTAATATCAAGAGTAACAAGATCAATGTCTGGGAATTTTTCTTTGTAAACTTTGAGAACATCCTCACCATTATGAACGGCATCAACAACTAGGAATCCATCATCGGTGAGCATCTTTGTGATTTGCTTTGTAAATAACCCATGCGCCTATTTTATCATAGATAAAAAACTTTGCATAGGAAAAAAAATTGCCAGCAAAAAACAAAAACAAGCTCCCGGCGGGAACGTGTCACTGGAATCCACCTTCGCAGCACAGCTGCTACGGAGATTCGCTAAAAACTTGCCTCGCAAGTTTTCTTGATGCTCACTAGGTTGTGCGTAATAGGTATCTGACTCGCTACGCTTGCACGCACAAAGTGGATTCGTGCCACAACCTCACCTACGCTTGTTTTTGGCATTTACAGACTATTATAATTTACTAATTACTGAGGAATTACGCCGTTAACGCCTTTAACGAACCATGTCATATTCCATACTTCGTCATCAGTCATTACAGAACCTGCAGGAACTTTTTCTGTTCCATTCTGGTCATAAATCGGGCCTTCAAAGATTTTGAGCGAACCATTTTCAATTGCTGTGCGAGCAACTGCAACGGCATCTACTGTTCCAGGAGCAACGAGGTCAGAAAGTGGAGCCAAATCAACCATACCTGAGTTCAAGCCTTCCCAGTATTTGCGGCTCTGCCATGTTCCACCAAGAATCTGCAAAACATCGTCTTTTACGAAAGTATCCCAATGGAAAATTGGAGCAGTAAGATATGCTTTTGGAGCTGCGCTTGGAGTCGGAACATTGTAACCGATTGCAAATGCACCTTTTTCTTCTGCGGCAACCTGTGGAGCTGTTGTGTCCTGATGCTGCTCGATTACGTCACAGCCACGGTTAAGAAGCTCCAATGCACCCTGCTTTTCTTTTGTTGGGTCGAACCAAGTGTTTGTCCAAACTACGTCGATTGTAGCGTCTGGATTTACAGACTGAACACCACGAGCAAAACCGTTGATACCACGGATACACTCAGAAATTGGGAAAGCTGCGACATAACCAATTTTATTTGATTTTGTTTTGAGACCAGCAACGATACCAGCCAGGTAGCGAGCCTCATACATTTTTCCGAAATATGTTGATACGTTCTCTGCTGTTTTGAAGCCTGAGCAGTGACCGAATTTAACATTTGGGAAATCTTTTGCTACATTAATAGTAGAATCCATGAAACCGAATGAAGTTGTGTAAATTACATTACAACCAGCATCAATCAAATCGCGAATAGCTTTTTCACAATCAGAGTTCTCAGGAACATTCTCCTTATACATTGTCTGAATGCCCATGTTTACAAGTGCGAGGCGGCTCTGATCCTGAGCTTCTGTGTAACCGTGATCAGTAATAGAACCGATGTAAACAAAACCAACCATGATATTGTCTTTTGTGATTGTTGATTTTGAATCCTTCTCTTTGCAGCCTGAGAGCAAAAGCCCAGCCGCAACCACAGCCATTGCAATTTTTGCAAGTCTTTTCATGTTTTTCTCCATAATATTGATTAATATTATTTACGGAATTCAATTCCGTTTGAATCCATTTTTTCGATAATCGCAAGACTTTCGACTTTTATGCCGTTCTTGCGAAGCTCATCTCCGCCGTTCTGGAAACCTTTTTCAATCGCACAGGCTGCACCAACGACCTCAGCCCCTGCCAATTTGCAAATCTCAATCAAGCCTTTGAGTGCGTTCCCGTTTGCCAGAAAATCATCGGCAAGCAGAACTTTGTCGCCTGCCAAAAGATATTTTTGAGAAACAACGACATTGTAATACTGGTCATGAGTGAAGCTGTAAACTTTTGAAGAATACACACCTTCATTGACATTGCTTGACTGGTGTTTTTTTGCAAAAACGAGCGGAACCCCAAGAACACGCGCAAGGCTGGCTCCGATTGCAATTCCGCTCGATTCAATAGTAAGGACTTTTGTGATTTTTGAAGTGCTGAAACGATTTTTCCATTCTTCGGCAAGCTTATCCAAAAAAGCCACATCAATCTGATGATTCAAAAAGTTTGAGACCTTAAGAATTTTTCCGTCAATAACCTCTCCGTCTGAGAGGATTCTATCTTCTAGTAATTTCATATTATTCTTATTGCCACACAGATTCGATTTTGCTACGCAAAATCAAGTAAAAGAAATTAAAGATTCTAAAATGAGATTCCGTAGGAATCTCGAATCCGTGTGGCATCCTTTAAAATATATCGTTCATGCCGTACAACTTGCCTCGCGCGAGAGACCCGTTGCCGATTTTTTCACACAATTTTTCGAGAGCAACGACACTGCCTTTTGCAAAACCTGCACGGCTCCTTGCCCGATGTGTGAGTTCGATTGAATCTGCCGGAGAATCAAAGAATACAGTGTGTGTGCCAGGAACAGAGCCGATTCGTGTTGAAGAAACATGAAGCTCGTTTGCCTTTGGCTTTTCGTGGAATGCGTCGAAAACCATATCGGTCTTAGTTTTGTTGCCAAGCATTACGCGGCGTGCAACTTCAAGAGCCGTACCGGATGGAGAATCGGCTTTCTGATTGTGGTGAGCTTCCCAAACTGCAACATCATAATCAGAATATTCTGCCATGATGCGGGCAGCTTCCTCAACGATTTTATAGAACATATTTACGCCGATTGAGAAATTTGAAGAGCGCATACAAGCACCATTTGTTGCAGCGCAAAGATTTTCGATTTCGGCCTCGGATTTTGCCCAGCCAGTTGTTCCGCATACGACAGGAATTCCCAGCGGAATAAGAGCTTTGAGATTGCCAAGAACGGCTGTAGGGTGACTGAATTCAATAACGCCCTCCGCACCGCTTGTTTTTACAGCCAGAGCAACAGCCTCGCCATCACCAGCTTTTACAAGATTGGTGGCATCCTGAGCCACAACATCAACAGTTGCAACGACCTCATGCCCCATCGCTTTGGCACAAGACTCAATCATGTGCCCCATCTTACCGTATCCAACAAGTGCGATTTTCATAGGAACCCCAACAAATGTGAAATATTTCAAGAATTATACAAAAAAAGAAAGATTTAGAACAGAGATATTATATTTTAATTTAAAATATAATTCACAACTTCATCAAATAAAGCGTCGTAAAGCGTTTCCATATCACTGTTCGCCTTTTTTATAGTGACGGACAATCTTCGGGCAAGAGAAAGCATTACCCGATATCCTAAAACCGGCTCTTTCTCGCAAAGTTCCTTAAAGCATTTGCCAGTGATTTCGCAAGTTCTGCAATCTGTTGTAGCGACAACCGTAGCACCGCGTTTGTCCGTACCGATCAATGCCGCCTCACCAAAGAAGATTCCCATGTCTGCGCTGAGATTTGCAAGTGCAATTCGGTCACCCGACATAGTGTCCCGGAAAACCTGAACGCTTCCAGAAGTGAGTATATAGAAGCTTTCGCCTTTTTCACCCTCTTTTATGATTTCTTCGCCAGCCTTAAAAGTGTGAAGCTTGAGCTCTGAATAAACCAATCTGAGGATTCGCATGTCATTCTCGTTTTCTTTTTTAAAATCTGAGAACAACTGAATCTTCAAAAGCTTAGGTAATACTTCTTCAAACACATCAAGGTTTTCTGCCATATAAGAATCTCCAATTTATAGGGGCGTTACGGGGTACGGTGAAGGCTGTGCCTTTATCGTACCCCGTAGAGGGGGTAGGCGGAAATGGCAAAGCCATTGTAGCCGAGGGGGAGACTTCCCCCTTTAATTGCTAACTGCCAACTCCTCATTGCCAACGTCTTTTTTTCCTTTTACGAAAATTGCTTTTGTGTGAGGCTGAATCACGAAATCATCTGCCGGGACCAGAATCGGATCGTTGCTTTTAAGAGTTTTGATTTTTTTGAGGTTGTCAACAACTTTTTTGACATCAGGATTTTTCTGAGCCTCTCGGAGGGCATCCTTGCGGCGCATGTAGAAATTTCCCGTGTTCTGCAAAAGCCCGATCAGAACAGAACCAGTGGCAATAAAGCCCCTTAAATCAGCGTAAGTCTTTCCAATATAAGAAGCAGGAATATCCTCAATCAAAATACCAGAATCAGCATCGTCGCCAATCAGCTCGCGGATAACATTTGAGTAACCCATGCCGCTTGAAGCCGTAGCAAGAAGACTGTACTCGTATTCGTTTGTAAGAATGATTTCGTCACAATGAGCCATTTCGAGGTGCTTCTTGAACTTGGAATCAAAAAGTTCGGCTGCAATATAAAGTTTGGGATTGAGACTTTTCATTGTGAGGGCTGCCAGAACTGTGCGGCTGTCCATTTCCATGGTGGAATAATTTTTTGAACGGTCGGCGATAATCAGAACACGCTCGGCATCTCTTATGAGAGCGCGCTTTAAGGTTTCTTCTTCACTAAAGTCACCAGAAACGTACTGCAAATCCTTAAATCGAGGCTGGTTTCGGATTTGCTCGATGTTCTCAGAAGAAGTGTCGTTAATCAGAACAATCATGTCCGTTGTGATGTCGGGATTTGAGCGGAGTACGGTGTCAAGGATTCTATCGAAACCGTCACGATAACCGCAGAGCAAAAAATGGCCTTTCAGATTTTTCATTTTTTTCAACCCCTTGTTTTTTTTCATTTGCATATCCATAAACATGGAAGCGATTTTACCAGTGAGCGTACTGAAGACTAAAATTCCTGTGATGAGAATAATGAAACTGCACGCGCGGCCAATCGGCGTAACGACACAAATATCATAGTAGCCGGCCACGAAAGCGATGAGAAAGTTCCAGAAACTGTCCGTGTAGCTTTCCATCGAGACACCGGCCTCATAACGATAGACGACATCAATCAAAATCGTCATGAGGGCGATGAATGCCACGACAAGATAAGTGACCGGGCTTTTTAATATAATGAGAAGATTTCGTTTTAAACTACGAAAAATATGCTTCTTCATTAAAAATTAGAACAAAGCCTTGTGGAGAATGCTGACAACATCGTTTGCCTGAGAATCATCAACGAGCATAGAGATGTTGACCTTGCTTGCACCCTGAGAAATCATCTGAACGTTGATTCCGGCAGTATTGAGTGCCTTGAAAGACTCTTCCAAAATTGAACTTGAATGTTTTGCATCACAAATCAACGTGACGATTGCCTTGTTCTTTGTAGCCTTAACCTCAGCGATTCGGGCAATGTCTTCAATAAGACCTGTCAAATCAGCCTTTGTGTTGACTGTGAGTGAGACAGAAACCTCAGAAGTTGCGATTACATCGATTGAAATGTTCCATTTGAGGAACTGGTTGAAGATGTGAGCCAGGAATCCGCAGGCGTTGAGCATACGGCTTGACTGAATATCAATCAATGTTACGTTCTTTACGTTTGTGATTGCAGTAACGCGAGGAGTTGCCCCGGAATGTTTTTCAACGATTACAGAGCCGTCGCTTTTGATATTGTAGCTGTTCTTTACGCGGACAGGTGTGCCTGTCTTTCGGCAAGGAATCATGCTTCGCGGGTGCAAGACCTGTGCGCCGAACATTGCAAGCTCCTGAGCTTCTTCGTAAGTAACTTCTGGAACAGTGCGGGCTTCTTTAACGATTCGAGGGTCAGTCGTGAGGATTCCGTCAACGTCCTTCCATGTCTGGATTTCGTCGGCCTGCATAGCAGCACCAATCATTGTTGCGCTCAAATCAGAACCACCGCGGCCCAAAGTTGTGATAACGCCCTTTGAATCCTTTGCGATAAAGCCAGTGACGATCGGGATTTCGACCTGCTTGCCGTTTTTGTAGTCGTTCAAGTGTTTTGGAATGTTGTCCCAAACTTCATCAAGAAGCTCTGCGGCCATGTAGTTGGAATCAGAAACCATGCCGATGTCCCATGCATCGTAGAATTTTGCAGGTGTGCCCTCTTTTGCAAGATAAGCGGCCATCATTCGAACGCTCATACGCTCGCCAAAAGAAACGAGATAGTCGCGAGTGCGTTTTGTAAGCTCGTGAAGCATTGAAATGCCGGTGAGCAAAGTGTTAAGCTCTGTCAAAAGCTCCTGAATTGCAGGAACGTCAACGCCAAGCTCTTTTGCTGTGTCAAGGTGCAGCTTTTCGACCTTTGCAATGTCAACTTTGCCGTTTACAGCCATGTCAGCCGCATCAAGAAGATGGTCCGTAGTGTCGCCCATCGCGCTCAAAACAACGACAGGGCGGCTCTCTTTGTAAGCCTGAATAATAGAAGCAACATGGCGGATTCGCTCCGCATTGGCAACCGAGCTGCCACCGAATTTCATAACTATCATAAGTGCATCCTTTTTGCAAAATGTTTTCTGTGTATAGAAACATTTTAGCGAAAGACACAATTTGAGACAATAAGGCGAAATATCCAACTCAGTCTAATGCCGAGTTTTGAAATTTACTGGCTGTGTCAAAAAACGGCTCCCAGTCGTGATAACGGCTTATCGAAAGCTAGGGAACGACGGCGCAGCCGGCAAAATGCTCCAGTGGAGCATTTTGAGTGAGTCTCCGAGCAGCTATGCTGCGAAGGCCCGCTAGCATGCTACACGTGGTTTGTGCCTGAAACTATATACGTTAGCCGCTCTCGCGACAGCACAAACCAAGTGTTTTCGTAAGCCGTTTCACTCCCTCGCGCCGTTTTTTGAAATATCCGACAAGTTCAAAAAATCGGCATTCGTACTATTTCTTCTTAATCTCGCTCACGAAAAGGCCTGCGATTGTTAGGACTGCGCCTACTGCGCCCATCAGAGAAATCTTCTCGCCAAGGGCAAAGAATGCGAAGATAATCGTTACAACTGGAATCAGGTAAATGCCCACGGTCGCGCGGACAGTTCCGAGCTTTTCACAGGCGATGTTCCAGGCCGCAAAGCAGAATGCGCTAGCCCCAAGCCCCAGAAAGCCCAGATTGAGCCAGTTGAGCGGATTTGCAAAACGGGACTTGTTGAAAGCCGAGTCGAGAATTACGGAAATATTGTTGATTTCAGAAGGAAGTGAGCCGCCATGCCTTAAAAGCGAGAAAATCCCAATCGGGAGCATGAAAAGCAAAGCCCAGTGAAAAATCCGCCGCGTGACAAGGATTGAGTCGAAACCAAGTTTGTTGATTTTGGCCACGCAAAGCGAATAGACGCCCCAGCACAAAGCAGAGCCGAGCGCAAGGAAATCACCTTTTGGATTCAAATGGAACTCAACCACGCCGTTAAAGCTCACCAGAGCCACACCAAAAATCGCAAGCAAAAAGCCGATGTTAAAGAATACCGTAAGATGCTTTTCCTTGAAGAAAATCTGCATGAAAATCGCCGTGAACATGGGGCAGATTGAAACGATGACACTCACGTTCGATGCGCTTGTGTATGAAATCGCCATATTCTCCATGAACTGATAGGCCGTAACGCCCGAAAGCCCCGCAAGAGCAAAATAAAGCTCCTGTTTTTTTGAAGAAAGCCTGAGCCTGTGAGGTTTTGAAATCCACAAAGCCAAATAAGCGAGCACAAATCTCAGCAAAAGAATTTCATAAGAAGAAAACGAGCGAAGAAGATATTTCGTACATACGAAAGTGATTCCCCAAAGAAAAATAGAAATTGAAGCAAAGAAAAGCCCGATGAGGTTAGAATTTTTAGTCATGTGGAGATTGTAGCAGAAAGAATTGAGAATGTGCAATGAGCAGTTGGGATTCCCAAGACAACAGCATTATAAAATGTTTCCTGCTAAAAAATGGCTTCCAGTCGTGAAAACGGCTTATCGAAGTCGCATGCTAGCATGCTACACGCGTTTTGTGCTTGTAACTATATACGTTTGCCGCTCACGCGGCAGCACAAAACGAGTGTCTTCGTAAGCCGTTTCATTCCTTCTCGCCATTTTTTATATAAAATCGATTATAATACTTTGCCTTGCAGGAAACTTTTCAAACTACTAGAACTTCTCCACTTCTTCCAGTGTTGGCAATGCCGGGATTGCGCCACGGCGGGTCACGCAGATTGAAGCGACAGTGTTCGCAAAGTTCAAATCTTTTTCAAGATCTTCCTTTGTGAAAGCAAGCGGGTTTTCGCGGCGTGTGAGGCGGTAGAGCATACCGCCTGTGAAGCTGTCTCCCGCTCCAGTTGTGTCCACAACTTTAACGCTCTTACAGCCCACGGTTCCGCTGAC
>CACZYY010000101.1 GCA_902785455.1 uncultured Spirochaetaceae bacterium | reverse complement strand
GGACGACGGCACAGTTCAGATTTACGGCAAAACAGGCAAATCTGCCGAAGAAGCAAAAATCGCTGTCAAAGGCATCTGTGAAGACCCGGAAGTCGGCACAATTTACAACGGAACAGTCAAACGAATCATGGAATTCGGTGCATTCGTTGAGATTTTGCCAGGTAAAGAAGGCCTTTGCCACATTTCTAAGCTTTCACGTGGCCGCGTAGAGAAGGTAACTGACGTTCTTAAAGAAGGTCAGCAGATTCCTGTAAAATTGCTCGAAGTTGACAAACAGGGAAGATTGAATCTTTCTTACATCGACGCAATCGAAGCAAAATAAAATTCCTCACGGAGTTTTAGAGAACACAGAGAAATTCTTGTTCTAATATATTTATATACCTCAATTCAGTTGTTTTGGAGAATTGGATTGGGGTATTTTTTTTTTGTATTACGAACATCTCTCTGTGCTCTTTGTGAGAAATTTCAACTCCAGTCCAAACGGCTGGAGTTTTTCATATAAACATCTCTTCGTGTCCTCTGTGCGGAATTTTTCGTCAGATGGCTGGAGTTCTTTTACAGCTCCGCGCCGTTTGTCTCAATCACGCGCTTGTACCAATGCGCACTGTCTTTGGGAATACGCTTTTTCGTTTCATAATCGCAGAAAATCATTCCGAAACGCGGGTCAAAGCCTTCCGCCCATTCAAAGTTGTCCATGAGCGACCACTGAAAATAGCCGCTAATGTCAACTCCGTTCTGGCAGATTCAACAGCTTCTTTGCTATCGTTTTCGGGAAGAACAGGCGAGGTCGCGAGCGTGATTCCGATTTTCGTGTCTTTTACCAATTCGCGGATTTTTCGCACTGCCTTTCCGTGGGCGAGGTGAACATGATGCCCGATTGTGAGAATGTCGCGAGTGTCAAGCTTTAACCCTGGCGCATGTATTCCTTCTTTATAACCAAGCCCCACAAAAACCGAAGGCTCGTTAAAGGTGATGAAATGCTTCACTCTGTCGCCAAAATGTTTTGGACTGCCTCCGCATAATCTGTAAAACATTTCGCAGTTTCTCGGTTGAGCCAGCCGCCTTTCTTTTGGATTATGAAGGGCAAATCCCAATGGTAGAGTGTGATGAAAGGCTTGATTTCATGCGAAAGAAGCTCGTCAATCAGCGAATTGTAAAAAGCGATGCCTTTTTCGTTCTCCCGCGTTTTTGATGTGCGAGCCGTCGTGGCAGAAAGCATCCCACACGCTGGGAACTTTGCCGTCCTCGTTCCACGCACACTCAATCTGATACGAGGCGGTAGCCGCCCCCCCCCCACAAAAAATCTTTTGAAAATCCCATAGTGTTCTCCACAAGTGTAAATCAGTGCAAAAGCGTTTCTGACAGTATCGGGAACGCTTTGAATTTATTTTCAACCGAATGATTTGATTTCCACAATCTCGGCTTTGCCACGCAGGATTGGTGTTTCTTCTGCCCGCACAAAGAAAATATCCTCGCGCTTAATGGAAAAATCCGTGCCACCGCAAGAAATTCCCGCATTTTCTTCCACTTCAAGGACGAACAAAAGCCGGTTCTCTGTAGAGTGACGGATTTCGTTCGTTTTTTCAAGCTCAAAGTATGGGCATTTGAATTTCTTGTGGAACGGAACGATAGGAAAATGCTCATCGTTTTTAATCACTTTGAGTGATTTTTCCACATGAAGCTCGCGCCCTCGGTTCCAGTCATAGAGACGATATGTGATGTCGCATGACTGCTGGACTTCAAGAAGCCTTAGCCCGCCGCCAATCGCATGGACAGTTCCCGCTGGAATGAAGATGAAATCGCCTTTTTTGACGGGGGCGAAATTCAGGTACTCATCGAGTCTGCCGTTTTTAATTGCAGACCGAAGCTCTTCTGTTGAGTAAGAACCACGAAGTCCGTACACGAGTTTTGCGTTTGGCTCTGCGTCAAGCACATACCAACATTCGGTCTTTCCGCACTCGTTTTCGCCCTCAAGAGCTTTTGCCTGCTCGTCATCGGGGTGAACTTGCACGGAAAGCGAGTCGTTTGCCTGAATGATTTTGACAAGGAGCGGGTATTTTTCGCCAACAGCCTCGAAAAATTCTTTCTGCCGTCCGAGCGGGTGGACAGAAGCAATCCACTCCTCGTATCCCCAAATCTTATCAAAATGAAGCGCGTTCAGTTTTAACATAGCTTCCTCTCGCTCTATTTGATGATGTCGTGTTCTTTGATGAACGAGATTACATCGTCAACCGTGGTGAAACACAGCGCGGTGTTAGTGTCTGCCGCACCGTAGTAGATTGCGATTCTGTTTGTGCTGGCATCGACAAGTGCCGCGCAAGGAAAAACAACGCTCGGCACAAATCCGCGCTCTTCATACTCTTCTTCTGGCGTGAGAATGAAGTTTCCGCAGCGGTGAATCACCTTTGACGGGTCATCGCGGTCGAGCAGGGCAGCTCCCATTGAGTAGACAAAGCCTGAGCAAGTTCCCGTGACTCCGTGGTAGAAGAGAAGCCAGCCTTCCTCGGTTTCGATTGGCGCACAGCCAGCTCCGATTTTGACCGACTGCCACCATTCGCCGCTTTTTCCCATGACCCATTTGTGGTTTCCCCAGTGAAGCAAATCGTTGCTTTCAGAAAGGAAGATGTCGCCGAAAGGAGTGTGTCCTGAATCACTCGGTCGGGTGAGCATAAGATAGTTTCCGTTCACTTTTCGCGGAAAGAGGACGCCGTTTCGGTTGAAGGGCAGAAATCCGTTCCCCTTTGAGGTAAAAGTCTTGAAGTCCTTCGTGGTCGCGATTCCGATTGATGCTCCGTGAAAGTTCGTGCACCAGACGATGTGATAAGTGTCCTCGATTTTAATCAGCCTCGGGTCGTATGCGTAGCTCGGGCTGACATCGTTGCCGTTCTCATCTGTGATTTTGATTGCAGAGTCGCTGAAAGTCCAGTTGAGCGCGTCCTTCGAGAATCCGTAGTAGAGGTAGGGAATGCCGTTGCAAGTCTCCGCGCGGAAAACGCCCACAAAGCCGCCGTCTTTCCATGTGGCTACCGCGCTGTTGAAAATCCGCGTTACATTCGGAATCGGGTTTCGCCCAATCACAGGATTTTTTGAGTAACGCCACGCAGGGCTGTTCAAGAGTTTTCCCTGCGGTTTTTCTTCCCATGGCATGTTCGCAATGTTTTCTCCAATAACCTTAATCATTTTTTTGCTCCTTATGCTTTTATTTGCTGATAAAATCCAGATTTTTTTGTATAAACTCAACTCGCTGTTTTACGCAGTCCGCGCTCCTGTGCATGTCGCGCGGCGTGTTGAACACATAATCTTCCAGCTTTTCAAGCGTCATCGTTGCCACATGAACTCGCGTGTCGCTTGAAGCGTAGTAGATGTACGCGATTCCGTCATGCACAATCGCTCCGTTCGTGAAGACCACATTGCTCACATCGCCAACCCGCTCCTCGCCGAGCGGCACGAGGAAAACCCCGCCAGGCTCTGCGATGACCTTTGATGGGTCGCGCAAGTCGGTCGCGAAGCAGTAAAGCACATAGCGCAAGCCCGCCGCCGTGTTCCTGACTCCGTGCGCGATGTGAATCCAGCCGCGCTCGGTTTTAATCGGCACTGCGCCCGCTCCGTTCTTGACTTCGGTAATCGTGTGGTAGACTCTGTGGCTCGTGATTTTCTCCTCGTCAATCACAGTGTTCGTGATGTCATCGCACAAACCGAATCCGATTCCGCCGCCGCTTCCCGTGTCGATGAAGTCGTCCATGGGGCGCGTGTAGAACGCATATTTTCCGTTCACGAATTCGGGGAGAAGGACAACATTCCGCTGCTGGGGCGAGCGGAGCGTTTTGAGGTTGGGAAGCCGCTCCCAAGTCTCCAGGTCTTTTGTGCGCACGATTCCCGCCTGCGCCACCGCCGCGCTCAAATCCTTTGAGAAAGTGTCCTTGCTTTCCGAGCAGAAAACGCCGTAAATCCAGCCGTCCTCGTGCTGGGTAAGCCGCATGTCGTACACATTCGTTTCTTCGGCGCAAGTGTCGGGGAGCTGAATCGGGTAATCGCGGAACTTGAAGCCGTCGATTCCGCTCTCGCTTTCAGCCAGTGCAAAGAAAGACTTTCTGTCCGCGCCCTCAACGCGGGCGACGAGGCAGAATTTGCCGTTCAGGTAGATTGCCCCCGAGTTCATCACCGCGTTGATTCCGAGCCGCTCCATGAAGTGCGGGTTCGTCTTTGGGTTCATGTCGTACTTCCAAAAGAGCGGCACATGGTAGCGCGTGAGAACCGGATTTTTGTAGCGGTCGTAGATTCCGTTGTAAAAATCGGTCTTTTCGTTTTTGCGGGAAATCAGGGCGTTGTATCGCGCCTGCTCCCGTGCGTAATTCTTTTCAAATTCGGTCATATTTTCCTCCTTGCTTGAATGGTGAGTTTTGCAATCAGTTGGCAGAGACAAAAGTGCAAAACTCGCTATTTAATCATTTCGCCTCGGTGAGCTTTCCTTATTTTGCGGAAAGCCGTTTTCGCCTTGGGCAACATTCCGCATTTTGAACTTTTTAGTCATCCCCACCCATTTTCAGTTTTCAATTCTCATCTTTCATTTTCTCCGCCCTTTCCATCACCTCGAAGCACATTCTGCCGTTGTGGTAGGGGCATTTCCACGGCTCGACTATGGGCTTTTGCGGCTCGGGGTTTCCGTTTTCGTCTGTACACCAGAACCATTCAGAGCCGTTCCGCTTGTCGATGAGGTGTTCCTCGATGAAAGCCCAAATGTCTGCCGCCGTTTCGAGGTAGGTTTCATTTCCCGTCTTTTGGAATGCGTTCAGAAATCCCACCACGCTTTCTGCCTGCACCCACCAAATCCGCGTGGTGTTGTCCGTGCCACGCTCGCACTCGTTCAAGAGCGAGTGGTTTTTGTAGGCGATGCCGTGAATCTGGGCGGCGATGGTCTCTGTTATTGGCGCGAGGAGCTTTGTGTACTCGTCTTCGCCGAGGATCGAGAGGCATTTGTCCATGAGCCAGCTCGTTTCGATGTCGTGGCCGTAGGAATAGAGGTCAATCAGCGTGTTCAGGTTCTTGTCAAAGAAAACTTCCTGCCGCTTTTTCTCGGAATTCCAGATTTTTGACTCGAACTGCCGCAGAATGAAGTGAAGCCGCTCTTTGACACGTGCGTCCTTGCTCATTCGGTACAAGTCCGTGTAGGCTTCGAGAACATGGAGCAGAGTGTTCATCGTCTTTTCCGCCATGACTCCGTTTTCGCTCAGCTTTTCGTTCGATTCGGGCTTGAAGTCGCGCGTGAATGCCTCCAAGTAGCCGACTTCGTCTGTGCATTTTTCTTCTATCACGCTGAACAAATCGAATGCCGTTTCCAGCGCGGCGCGGTCGTGGCTTATCTCGAAGTAGGAGCAGAGCGCGTAGATTGCGAAGGCCTGATTGTAGGTGTGCTTCGTGCTGTCAGCCACGCTTCCGTCCGCGTTCACGCTCCAAAACACGCCGCCGTTTTTGCTGTCCAAGCATTTTTCTTTAAGGAAGGCGTAGGCATGTCGCGCGTAGTAGAAAAGTTCTTTTTCGCCGAGCATTTTGTAGGCATTCGAGAAGAACCAAAGGATTCTGCTGTTCAAGATGCAGCCTTTGACCGCGTTCTTGTCGAGATTCAAATCATAGTCCAAAAGTCCGTAGAAGCCGCCGCGCTCCTCGTCTTTCATCCCTTCCCAAAACGGAATGATGTGATTTTCCAGCTCCGAGCGGGTTTCTTTTTCAAGGGCGGTGAGCCTTGCTTTTTCTTTTTCTGTCAGTTTCATAGAAATCTCCTGCTTCTTAACAACTGTTAACTGATAACCGTCAGTCTTTTTTGTAGAGAATCACATCGTCGATGTAGATTGCGCCGTCATACTTGACATAGCCGAGCGTGGGGCAAATCGTGACGAAGGTGTAGCCAGGGTTCTGGAAGAATTCTAGGCTCGTCTCCAGTTTGTAGTATTCTTTTCCGTCATCGAGCGTGACGACATGCGTGTCTTTCAGGTAGCGGTTGTTTTCTTTGAGACCTGTCTTGACCCAGCCCGGGTCGAATGCGATGTAGGGCTGGAAACCCGGGAGTTTGTCGGCTTCATCTGATTTTGTCGCGTGGGGTGTCATCTTCGACTTCTCGTAATAAAGAGTGAATTCGATTTTCGATGCCTCTGCGACTTCGCTCATGTCGCCGAATTTGATTTTCAGCTCCTCCCAGTTGTTTTCGCCCGAATAGCTTCCGTCCACCTCGACCATGCCGCTGTTCAAAGTCGTGTGCTTGATTTCTTTGAGTTCAGCCATGTAGCCGCCCAAAGAAGAAGCGTTCGCCTCATCGTTTGCGAAATCGTATTTCTTGATGACCGAATAAGTCACCACATTTGCGATGGTGATTGTGTGCGTTTCGGTTGAACGCTGTGTTCCGTCGTCAAGCGTGAACAAAACGCTGATGTCGAGCTTGCTTCCGTCGGGATAAACTTTTGCGTTTGCAAGCGTATCGAAGTTCAGTCGGTAGAAATCTGCCTCGGCATTGTAGTTGAGCGTGCGTGGAGAAGGTGCTGGCTCGCCATTTATGTAAAGCTCCGCCCGCTTGACCTTCGCTTCGTTTTTCGCGCCTTGTAAGAACTGTGCGCGGACTTCAAAAATGCCTTTTGCGTCTTGGTCTCGCGCGGGATTCAACAGATAGACTCGATTTTTACTCAGCCGTGGAGAGGCTGCTTTCCCTGCGAACAAATCTGCGTAGTCACTGAGGAGTGTTGCCACTTCGCCCTTGTCGTTCAAAATTCTGAATCCGTCGTAGTCGTCATAAAGACCGTCGTTCGCATCGTCTGTGCCGTTACCGCTTTCGTAAGAATTGGTTGATGTGAGAATCCAGAACATGCTTCCCGCAAGCCCTTCTTTGTAGGCGGTGTTGTTCCAAATGTCGTAGACCGCCTTTCGGTTCATGTTTCCGCCCGCGCTTGTTCCGTATTCTTCGAGAACCACAGGCTTTTTCGCCTTTCTGCCCGATTCAGCATGCTTTCTGATGAATTCGTCTCCCCATGCGACTTGCGCTTTCTCCAAGATTCCCCAAGTTTCGGGATAGAGATGGAATGTGCCGTAATCGATGCTCTTGATGGCAAGAAGCGCGTCAAAATCTTCTCCCTCGTAGCCGTCATAGCTCGTTGAGCCTTCGCCCGCGTAGGGAACAAATCCGTCAAGCTTCATAAAGCCCTCGTCTCCCACAGCGCACAGCTGCTTGGGCGCGATTGATTTGATGTACGCGCTCATCTCTTCGACCCATTTTGTGACGGTCGCGCCGCTCTTGTCTTTTTGGTCGCGCGGCTCGTTCATCACTTCCCATGTCATGACCGTTGGGTCGTCCTTGTAGGCGATGTTTGTGTAAGTGTTTACGCGGTTCAGAATGTAGCTGATGTATTCTTTGTAAGTCTTTTTGCATTCTTCGTTGGTGTAAAAATCCTCCGCGCTTTCAAGGTTGAACCACCTCTGCCAGCTTGAAGCGTTCTGAATTCCGCCGAAGTCGCCCCAGTAATTGTTGAGTGCAATGACGAGGCGGATATTGTGCTTTTTTGCCTGCGCGATTGTGTAGTCAAGCCGCTCGAAAATGTCGCGCGGGTAGCCGAACTGGTCGGGCTGCTTTTTGTTCCGCTTGATGAATTTCTCTGGCACTCCGAATTCGCCAGGCTCGTCCATTCCATGAGAATTGTGGTCTCGGTGCGGCCCGAACTGGAAGCCCCAGCATCTCACCACGGGGATTTTCATTTCGTCCGCGTCCGAGAAGAAATCGTCAATCATTTTGTCGGGCGAGTAATGCAAGTAGTAGTTGTTCGTTCCCACGAATCTGAAGGGCTTTCCGTCCTTGTAAAACTGCCCGCCTTTCACCACAACGAAACCTTCTTTTTCAGCCTGAGATTTGCAGCCGACAAGAAGCGGAAGCGAAGCGAGACTTGCGAGCATCGTCCCAAAACAAAGGGCATTTTTTAAATGTAATAAAACTTTCTTCATAATATAAAATCTCCCATATAATAAATTGCTAACTGCTCACTCTTTTACCGACCCCGTGACCATGCCGCCATAAATGTAGCGTTGCAACACGATGAATGTAATTAAAGTCGGAATGAGGGCAATCACGACACCCGCGCAGATGACCGGCCAGTTTGTGCCGAACGGGCCCTTGAACTTGTAGAGCGATGTCGAAATCACCATGAGGCTCTGTTTGGGCATGTACAAAAGCGGATTGTAAAAGTCGTTGTACAGGTTGATACATTTCAGAATCAAAATCGTGACCGTCGCTGGCTGCAAGAGCGGGAAGATGATTTTTGTGAACACCTGCCACCAGCTCGCGCCGTCGATAATCGCGCTTTCGTCAAGCGAATTTGAAATGTTGTTCAAGAACTGCAAGTAAATCATGATTCCGATGATGTCCGTGCCCATCGAGAGGATGATGCAGCTTAATCTCGTGTTGTAAAGCCCGAG
>CACZYY010000100.1 GCA_902785455.1 uncultured Spirochaetaceae bacterium | reverse complement strand
AATGTCAAAGGCGGGCTTTCCGCTCACTCGCTTATGGTTGCGGTTCAGGCTTTGCGTTTTGCCATTCCATTTGCAGAAAATTTTGCGCTTTCAAAACGGAGCGAGGATTTTCCTTTTACGGCAGAGGATGTTTTTATCTCTGGCTTTGCGCACGATTTTTGTAAAAGCGGAACTTACGCCACAGAAAGCAAAAAAACAAAAGATTTTAACGGGAACTGGAAGTACGAGCCTTTTTACAAGACCAAATCTGACTTACGCAATCTTGGGCATGGGAACGAATCAGTGCTCCTTCTGCTCGAATCAATGCCACATCTTCTTAAACGACGGAATGTAATCGAAGCAATCAGCCGGCACATGGGCTTTTCCGACCTTGCTCCGATGGAAACATACAATTATTCAAATCTTCTTCAAAACCCGCTCGTGCTTTTGATTCAGCTTGCAGACCAGACAGCCGCACAATGGTGGGATTTGTAGCTGTAAGGAGAGAGACATGCATTTTGACCCGACTTTATTTTTCGCAATTCTTGCAGGAATTTTGCTTTTGATTGGCTTGATTGGAACTGTGCTTCCAGTTTTGCCAGGTCCACCAATCGCATGGGCAGGATTGCTCGCGGCGCACTTCTCTTCTTATTCGCAAATCGAAATCTGGATTCTGATAGCCACAGGAATAGCGGCAGTTTTTGTGACTGTGATCGATAACATTTTTCCTTCGGTAATGACCCAAAAAGCTGGAGGAAGCAAGGCGGCGACTTTGGGCTGCACAATCGGTCTTATAGTTTCATTCTTTTTGGGACCAATTTTTATCCTGATTGCACCGTTCGCCGGGGCTTTTATAGGCGAAATGATTCACGATTCAAGTGATGCAAAAAGGGCACTCAAAGCTGCTTTCGGAGCTTTCAAAGGATTTTTGCTTGGCACAGGATTAAAAATCATTTGCGTAATGTGCTTTATCTGGCTATTTTTGTGGAGCATTTTCTGGAGATAAAAAAATCCCATTCTGCAAACGCAAAATGGGATTTGGGCCGTCTTGGATTTGAACCAAGGACCAAAGGATTATGAGTCCTCTGCTCTAACCGCTGAGCTAATGGCCCAAGTGGAATAAATTATATCAGATAATGGCTGTGTTGGTCAAGATGACGGTGATGTATGGCAGGCTGGATAAACAATCTTCCAAGAAAGATTTTAAGTTACAAAACTCCAGCTCGAGTTTCTAGTCAGAAACACTTCAATTTTACCGCTTATTTTTGAAACACGGTGTATTCATCATCAATTTCGCCGTTCTCAGACTCAACTTCAAGGAATGGATTTTCTGTGCTGCACATGCAGGCATTGGAAAGAAGAGCGTATTCTGGGAAGTTTTCGGAGATTTTTTTTATTTGCGTTGCGGCGATTTTCGAGAAAGCATTTGCACCTTCCGGGCGAAGATGGCTGTTGTCGCTCCGGCCTTCCGGGAAATTGTCAAAAAGATTGGCGTCAAAGTTCATGTAAAAACGCAGGCTGGCTTCTTCTCCAATTTGAGAAAGGAATTCCAGCGTAAGTTTGTTCATGTCGATGCATGGAACATTTTCCTCAGCGGCAGTTTCGATGACAGCCGATGAATATTCTCCGTGACTGTCTTTTACATTGCTGCCATCAAACATTCTTCGGGCCATCGGTGTGAGTAAAACCGGGAGAACGCCCTTCCCTTTCAGTTCGCGCACAAAATATGTTAGATTTTTGCGGAATGAACCGCCTTTCTCAGGGCTTGTGTGGCGCAAGGGGTCATCTTTTTCGTCATTGTGACCAAACTGAATTAAAGCAAAGTCCCCTTCCTCTGCCTCGGCCATAACGCGCATAAAACGGCCTTCATCGATGAAAGATTTTGTGCTCCGGCCGTTTCGAGCGAAATTGAGCCATTGAGTGCTCAAAGGAAAAAAGCGTGTTAATTCCTGCACCCAGCCGGTCTGCGGAAAAGTCGAGAAGTCGTTATACTGCATTATGCTGTCGCCAAGACAAAGAATTCGCATATTTACTCCAAGTTTAATTTTGACGCGGATAAGCGCAGATTAACGCAGATTTTTTCTTTTAAATTACGAAAATCTATCGTATTTTTACGACAGACTTCCGCACAGGACTACACATAGGCTGTATCCGCGTCTATCCGCGTGCATCTGCGTCTAAATTTTACTCCACCGTTACTGATTTGGCCAAGTTTCGAGGTTTGTCCGGGTCATTGCCACGCAAGATTGAACAATAATATGCGAAAAGCTGAGCCGGAATAATCGAAAGCATTGAAGCAAGCGCCGGGTCAGAATCCGGGATTGTGATTACTGAGTTGCAGCAATTGTTGAAGGCACCTTTTTTGTCGAGTGTGATTGCCATTGTGACGGCTCCACGGCTCTTAACCTCAACGATATTTGAAGCAAGCTTTTCGTAAAGTTCAGGTTCAGTGGCGATTGCAACAACGAGAGTGTCCGGGTCAACCAGTGCAATCGGGCCATGTTTAAGCTCACCAGCGGCAAATGCCTCACAATGCATGTAGCTGACTTCTTTGAGTTTGAGCGCGCTTTCAAGGGAAGAAGCTGAATCGAACAGACGTCCAATATAGAAAATTTTTGATTTATTGAACTGCTGACTTGCGAATTTCTGGATTTCGCTCTGATTGTCAATGATTTCCTGTGCTTTTGCCGGAATCAGAGAAATCTCCGAAAGCAAGTTTTTATATTCTGAATCAGAAATGGTTCCGCGCTCTTTTCCAAGCTTGATTGCCAGAAGATAAAGGCACATGAGCTGAGTGGTGTATGCTTTTGTGGAAGCCACGGCGATTTCAGGGCCAGCCCAAGTGTAAATTACTTCATCGGCTTCGCGGCTTACAGTTGATCCGACACAGTTTGTGATTGCGATGACTTTTGCTCCGGCCTGTTTTGAAAGGCGAAGGGCAGCCAGCGTGTCGGCAGTTTCGCCAGACTGTGAGATAACGATGAAAATATCATTCTTGTTGAGAATAGGATTTCGATATCTGAACTCAGAAGCAACGTCAACGGCTACCGGAATGCGGGCGAACTTTTCGAAAGCGTATTTTCCGACAACACCAGCATGATATGCAGTACCACAAGCTGTGATTACGATTCGTCCGGCATTTTTCCACTCTTCACCAAAGCTGATTTCGTCAAATTTGATGTCAACAGGCTTTTCATCTTCAAAAACAAGGCGCGGTCGGAGAGTGTCTGTGAGAGCTTTTGGCTGCTCGTGGATTTCTTTGAGCATGAAGTGAGCGTATCCGCCCTTTTCGGCACTGGCCATATCCCATTCAACATGAGACGGCTCGCGAACGACTTTATTTCCATCTGAGTCGAACAAATCAACATGGTCGTTGTAAAGGACAGCAAGCTCGTTCTGATTGAGATAGTAAACATCGCGAGTGTATTCAAGAACAGCAGGAACGTCAGATGCGATGAAATTTTCACCTTTGCCCAGACCTACGATGAGGGGACTTTCCTTACGGGCTGCAATCAGGCGGTCAGGATATTTTGTGCAGAGAACGCCGAGAGCATAGCTTCCTTCGAGGCGATGCAAAGTCTCCAGGACTGCCTTGAAGATTTCACCAGTTTTCTCATAAAAATAATTGATAAGATGGGCAATAACTTCTGTATCTGTCTGACTTTTGAAAACAATGCCCTGATCCTGAAGCCATGCCTTAAGCTTGGCATAATTTTCAATGATTCCGTTGTGAACAATGGCGATTGTTCCAGCGGCATTTGTGTGCGGATGAGAATTGAGGTCACTTGGCTCTCCGTGAGTTGCCCAGCGGGTGTGTCCGATTCCGACATGCCCTTTAATAATTGTTCCTGATTTATCAATGAGTGCGCCGAGTCGTTCTTCAGCTTCGGTGTCGCTCATGTCTTTTGAATTTTTTACGACTTCATCAGTAATTTTCTCGACGAGGAATTTAAGCGCACCCTTTGATTTGCGCACAAGGATTTCATCGGCATCTTCTGACATAACCGCAACACCGGCAGAGTCATATCCACGATATTCAAGTTTTTTGAGTCCGTTAATAAGGACAGGTGTTGCCTGTTTTGAACCAACATATCCAACAATTCCACACATAAATTCACCTCAAATAACAATAGTAGCAAGCATTATACAAATTTGATTAAAAAAAAGATACCCACGCCGGCAAAAGTGCAGAAGCATGGGTAACAACTTTTATATATCTGACTCCAGTTTTTAACTATACAATCGCATCCAAAACTTTGACTACATCAATGTCATAAAGATTTGGCTTCGATTCGAGTTCCTGAATTGCAGTTTCTTTATCCATAATCTGTTTATAGTTTCGGCGGCTGATAAGCGAGTTGTAACTTTCTGCAACGTGAATGAGCCGTGCAATCTGAGGAATATCAGCCCCCATAAGGCCTTTGTATCCAGAACCATCAGTGTTCTCATGATGATACAATGCGGCCTCCTCGAAAATTTCCCAATATTTGCGAGGAACAAAGCCAAGATACTGCTCAAACTTATTGACATGCTCACGAAGCTGCAGGCGCTGTTCATCAGTCAAGCTCTCTGCTTCAAGAAGTTCTTCTGGGACTGCAAGGAAACCGGCATCATAAACCATTGAAGCCGCAAAGTAAATCATAGAAGAATTCTGGTTAAGACCAAGCTTCATTGCAAGTTTATAAACAAGCTCGCTGACATTCTTAGAATTATTCTTACGTTTTGTAACCGCATCAATTTCAGAACCAAGTTTTTCACAATCAATAACAAGCTGTTTGAGCTCGGCCTTTTCATCTTCCGTCATTTCCGGAGCAGGAAGAGCATCAACGCCCCAGCGGGAACTTCCGGCAGATTTTAATCCCATGCCGCCAAAATCTGTGACGCCACCAAGAAGAAGCTGATTGTTTGTCTGCTGCATTCCGGCGATAAGTTTGAGAGTTGAATCAGCAATAATCCAAATCGTTTTGTTAGAACGTTTGTCCATTGTATCGAGTGTGGTTGTCATTGTGTCGGTGACGCCCTGGATCAAGCTTGAGTTTGACTCATTCATTCTTGAAACGATGCTCTCCGTGCTTTCATTCATTTTGTCAGAGAAAGTCTCGAGCATTTTTTTGTTGCTTTCCTGTGTGCTTGCAGTGAGGTTTTCAACCATCTCCTGCTGCTGAGCCTGCTGTTTGGCAGAAATATCCTGCATCATCTCGCGGTTTTTGGCATCACGTGCTGCATCTTTTGCATCAGCCTGCTGCTGCTGAATCATGCGGATAAACTTTTGAATCTTTGGGTCATCATTAATCTTTGGATAAGTCTGCAAATTCATGATGACATCGTTGTAATAAGTGTAGTCCTTTGTTTTGGTCATTTTTTCAAGCAACTTTGTGTAAATCTGAGTTGCAAGAAGATAAACGTTGCCAGGAATCTCGTCTTTTTCGGAGAGTTTGAGAGCTGCATTTATAGTCTTAAAAGCATCTTCATACTGCATTGCCGAATACTGGTCATCTGCTTTTTGAAGAAAGCGTTTTGTCAGGTCCGATGATGAGCTGGAAGTAGCACCAGCAGCCTGAGCAAAAATAAGTCCAGCCGCAAAAATGCAGAGAAGGACCCCCAGCAAAGATTTTTTAAGAGCCATTTTATTTTGTAACATTTCCTACTCCAATTGCAAATGTAAATTTTACGCGGTTTTCCATTCCACTTCCATGGCTTCCGTCCTCGGCTGCATTCTTCATGAGAAGCAAG
This sequence comes from uncultured Spirochaetaceae bacterium, assembly GCA_902785455.1. Classification (GTDB taxonomy): domain Bacteria; phylum Spirochaetota; class Spirochaetia; order Treponematales; family Treponemataceae; genus Treponema_D. The sequence continues at coordinate 13,943 of CACZYY010000100.1, read as the reverse complement.
TCCTGAACGCCAAGTTCCAGACCGAACTTTGTTTTATCATTGACAGCCATTGGGAGCAAAATTGAGCCACCAAATTCCATAGCCATATTAATTTCATCATTGAAAACAGAGCCAACATCATAATCATAGAAAGCCCTGATCTGAGCCTCGCCCAAATGAACGTTATCAAGTGCGACACCAACAACAGGTGTGAAGAACGTGCTTGCGGAACCTGTAATCGCCTTGTCATTTGATGCAAGAATATGAGCTGCCACTCCCGCACGGAGGAACAAGTTTTTGCTAAAATCAGCAAAAGCAATCTCCGGAACAATACGAGCCGACATGAAGAATTCCTGAGGATTCTCACTGTCGATTTGTGTTTTTTTAGCGGCGGCCTTTGCCTCTGCGTTGCCACCAGAACTCATGAGCGTGACAATATGAGCGTCTGCAAAGAAATCACAACCAAGAATAATACGTTCTGAAGGCCTGAAAACATTTGCGGCGACTGCAAGACCATATTTGAGGCTTGAATAATCTGGTTCGGCCCCCTTCTGATAAATGAAATCCGCAAGACCAAGCTTGACGGTCCACAAGAGAGAAGAGAATGAAGCCTGCTGCTCATTGACATAAACTTCATGACCAGAAGCCGTGCTGACAACCTGATAATTGCCTCGATTTTCGATTTTTTGCTTGGATTTTGCATTGCGCGCTGCAATTCGCTCTTCTTCAAGACGTTTGCGGTTTTCAGCAGCCTGATTGGCAGCCTGCTGATTTAAAATAGCTTTGTCTATATAAGAATAAAGCTCAACCGCATCGAAATTTTCGATATTGTTGTCAATTACGGCCAAAGATGTCTGACGTGCAAGCTCCAGGTTATCGGTGATGATAAGCTGCCTTGTCTTTTTGAGAGTGTAATTCTCGATTAACTGATAATCGCCGGACGATTTGTTCTCTGAGAGAATTTTGGAAATCGAATCAGCAGATTTTGCAGCGATTGCCATATCTATCTTTTTATAGACGGCACCAACATCATCTGTTGATTGAGCATACACTGAGAAAATACAAATTGCACCAGCAAGAACCGTCAGTAATTTTCGGTATTTTTTGATAATAGCCACAACAATCATCCTCTTTGTACAGATACCTTTATTTTAGCAAACAAAATCTGATTTCGCAACTTATGTTTTAAAGTCATTTGTCTGCTACCCTCTATTTTTAAATTTTAATATTTTTTTTAGATATTTTAGAGATTCAACTTATTTCCCGACACAGAAGTGAGAAAAAATTGAACCAAGAACATCATCAGGGGTGACGTCACCGGTGACTTCTCCAAGCGCGTCCAAGGAATCCTCCAAATCCTGAACAACCGCGTCCAAAGCATAATCTTCGGAAAGTGCAAGCGCATGTCGAACGCTCTCCAAAGCCTTTTCTACCGAAATTTTCTGCCGTTCAGATCCAAGACCTGTGCTGTTCCGCTCGGAAGTTCCGCTGACAGAAAGAGCAGAACGGACAGACTCGCTAAGTTCTCCAAGCCCGATTCCCTTTTTCGCAGAAATTCGAACTTGTGGTATATCAAACGGAGATTCAGATTTTTCTGCCAGATCACATTTATTCCAGACGAGAATTATAGGGATCGATGGCGTAGCCGGTCCGTTTATGTGCTCCCGGATAAAAGCCTTGTCCTCGTCGTTGAGGCCTGATTTTGAGTCAACAAGGTAGAGAATCAAGTCAGCTTCTTCGCTCAAATCGCGGGTTCTCTCAACACCGACAGCCTCAATCACATCGCTTGTCTCTCGCAGGCCAGCCGTGTCAAAAAGTCGAGCCGGAATTCCTGCAAAATCAATCCAGCTTTCGATAAAATCCCGTGTTGTTCCTTCGATGTCGCTGACAATAGCCCGGTCTTCTTTGAGGAGCGCATTGAAGAGAGAAGATTTTCCGGCATTCGTTCGGCCGCAAAGAACGACCCTGGCTCCGTCCTGATAAATTTTCTCGCTTTTCCAGGATGATGCAAGTTCTTCCAGAATGCTTTCGGCTTTTTTGAGTTCGGTGGAATCAAAGGAATCCGCAATCGTCTCTTCGTCTTCGGGATATTCAATTTCAACTTCAATCGCCGCAAGCGTGTCAACGATATGCTTTTTAACGCCATCAATCGTCTCGTAAAGATTTCCAGCCAGTCGGCCTGCCGCCCTGCTCTGACTTGCATCTGTTTTTGAGTCGATAATCTCACGGACAGCCTCGGCCTTAGTCAAATCTGCCTTGCCGTTGATGTAAGCACGGAATGTGAATTCGCCCTTCTCCGCCGCCCGAAAACCACTATTTAATAGAAGATTATAGACAGTCTGCACGACATGGACGCCACCGTGGCAGGAAATTTCAACCATGTCCTCGCCGGTAAAAGACTTTGGTGCACGGAAAACTGAAACCAGAACTTCATCGATTCGAGTGGAAAGTGGAAAGTGGAAAGTGGAAAGCGTATCTGTGTCTGATTCGCACGATTCATTCACATTGGTACCAGACTCAAAACTTTCCGTTTTCCGTTTTCCGTTTTCAGCTTTCTGAATCCAGCCGTAGACAATCGTGTTTCCCTGGGCTTCAAGCAGGGCTTTTGGTCTTGAAAAGACTTTTGAGAGAAGTTCGATGCTGTTTTTTCCTGAACAACGGACGATTCCAAGCGCGCTTGGAGCAAGGGCAGTCGCAATCGCGGCAATCGGTTCTTCAGGTGTATATTTTAAGTTCGTCATAGTCAGTTTCTATTTCCGGGCTAGGGATTGGAGTGGCGCGAAGCGTTGCCGTCAGGCAATGAAGCGGTAGCGGAACCACGCAAAGCCCGACCTGCGAAGCAGGTAGCCTCCAGCTTTTCATTTTCCACTTTCCGTTTTCAACTCTCTGAGTACGCCTGCCAGAGTTTTTTGACATCACTCAGCTTGGGAAATCCGGCATTTTCTTTTTGTTTGTCACGCTCCTCCTGCGCACGAATTGAATCCCAGGCGGCAGTGTCACTTGTTTTTGTTGTGCGGGTCTGGCCGTCATTCATCAAAAGCTCGTCAGCCTTTGAACCTCCGCTGAGAGCCGGTTTTTTGTATTTTGCGTCGGCTTCATAAGAAGGGCCCGGATATTTTGTGTCGCCCACGTCCGGTGAAATGTCGTCGTAGCGGCACATTCCGTTCCAGTACATGTAGCCACGGTTCACGCTGTCACGAACTCCATAAACCTGCTGGGTCACGTAATTTTTGTTATACCAGGCACGGTCGTAGCTTACGTTGAGATAGAACGCCTGAACCCACGGGCGGATAATCAGCTTGTTTCGGCCGATTACGGTGTTTCGGTAAGTTCCGTAGTAGTAGACTCGGTAAGGCCGCTCGCTTGCAGGTGCATAATTCAAAAAAGACTGCTCGAAATGGCTCGGATAGAACATCGGGCAGACAACATCAACGTATTCTGCCAGAAGCTCAACGTCCTGACCTGTGCGCGTTCCTGAGCGGTACCAGCCGTTCGCGCCGTAAATATCGATTCCGATTGGTGCGTCAATGTTTGCGCGGGCATACCGGAGAAAGGAAACCAGTGCGCTTTCCTTGTCCATGCCTTCACTTCGCCAGCGGAATTTTGCGTTGGACATGTTTTTTCCGTCGGTCGGGAACCGGATATAGTCAAACTGAATCTCATCGAAGCCGCGGGCAATCAGTTCCTGCGCAATATGCACGTTGTATTCCCAGACTTCCGGTGAATACGGGTCAACCCAGGCCTCATCATAATAGAGAGTTTTTGTCTCGCCGGTTTCATTTCCTTCCTCGTCTTTCACCTTTTCCCAGCCCTGAATTCCCATCCACGGGCGGTTAAGGGATTTGTCCCAGACCGCGTACTGTTTTTTGTCGTAGCCGGCTAGATTTTTGTCCTTGAAAGTAACGATTCGGGCAACGAGGTAAATTCCCTGCTCTTTCATTGCTGGAACAAAAGTGTCCAGATTGATTTTGTAGCGGCTGATGTAGCCTTTTTTCTGAATCAGCGGATCTTTCGGGTCAAAACGGATTCCGCCGTAGTCGTCCTTCATGTCGATGACCATTGCGTCAAGTTTGTTGTCGCTGATGATTTTTTTATACTGGGCGATTCCTTTTTCGGTCATGAGTTTGTGAGCCTGAACGTAAACGGCCTTGCGGTCAAGTGCTTTTGCGGCGTATTTGTTGTTCACGTCGTTTGGATACAAAAGCCAGAGTTCGCTCAAAGTGATTCCGCTCTTTTTTTCGTCATTTGAAGGAATCCATGCAGTGTAAAGAGTGTCCGATTTTCCGAGCGCGTTGAAGCAAGACTTCCATTTATCGTATTCAGCCGGAAGTGAATCTGTAGCTTTTGTAGCCGGATTATAGGCAGCCACTTCGCCAGTTTTTGTGTACAAAAGACGCGTTCCGTCCCAAAAAAGAGAGTCAATTGTTTCCAAAGGCTCGTTTCCGGCAAAAAGAAGCTCGCCCCTGTCCTTTTTCCAGTCAAAGCGGTAGATTCGCGGAAGGTAAGACTGAGAGACAAAAACTTCTGTGATTGGGAAACCGTTTTCGTCGGAGAAAACTACCGGCAAAATGTCGGCGATTTCATCCGGGTAAGTCTGAGTCTTCATGTTCTCAAAACCACCGTTGCAGTCTTTCCATGAGATTTTTTTTGCCAGAGGCTTGCAATATGAGAATCCGAAGATAGTATGCGCCATGAATACAACAAGATCTGTCTGAGGAGCTTCGGCAGGAGTCACTGTTCCGTCAGCATTTGTGACAGCTGCCTTTCCTGTGTTCGGCCGGTTCATGTCACAGACGGCGACAGCTTTGATTCCAGAAGTTGAGGCAGATGTGGAGCCGAGAGACTTCCAGCTGAGGCCTCCGTCGTAAGTAATGTAAACGTCATCTTTTGTTGCGGTGACGAGAATTTCAGGATTTGTCGGATGAACGGACAAATCTTTGAGCTGAGCAGGCTGCTTCAGGAAAGTCGTGTTCGTTCCGTCCCACTGTTTTATCGTAAGGAATGGAAGGCCTTCATTCCGGAATTCAAACGATTCCAAATCATCGGAAGAAAGAATTCCTTCGGTCGAAAGAAGGTACCATCGGTTTTTTCCAGATTTTTTATCATCGGCGCGTACAATTTTTGAAACTTTTCCGCCCTGCCAGAGAGGGATTGCGGTCTTATTCGCGTTTATCTTATACAATCCGCTTTCACTTCCTGCAAGAATGAATCCTGTTGACGGTGAATCGGTCTTGGATTCATAAGAAGTTTCGGGCAGCTTATAAATCGAGTTGTCAACAGCCTTAGCAGTGGCCATACAAGAACTTAATGAAAATAAAAGAAAAATTGAAAATAAAATGCGCATATCTAGACTATCGGAATTTTTGTGGCACGAATTCACATATTCATGGCTTGAATTCTAAGATTTTTTGTTTAATAATAGAAGAATGAAAACTGAAAAAAAATCTAAAAAGTCACAGAAATCTATCAGTCCAAAAAATAAAAAAATATTGATTGGTGTCGCATCGGCTGTCGTAATTTTGCTTATTGCGGGCACAATAATCCTGTTCAAGCCCTCAAAAAATTTCACAATCGCGTTCTATAAAATAGAAGAAAAACAGCGTCAGGGCATCACCGAAATCCTGAACAAGGCTGCCGCTGCGCAAGAACTCCAGCCTGTATATATCGAGTACAATGCCGACAAATCTCTCAAAGAGCAAATTCCTCTCACCAAAAAGCCGAACATTATCATCACAGGCTCAGGCTACCCGGTCGAAACTGCCGTTGACAAAGCTTCGGGCAAGGCCGCGCTTTCAGGAGATTTAACTTCGGGCATGACATCTTCAATGCGCGCAGGAATCAAACTCAATGACGGCAAAATCGCGGCACTTCCAATTCTTTCAAGTCATTTTGAAGTCGATATCGATCTCGCAGAATTCCAAAATTCTAACACAAAATACATAAACACATGGAACGATGTCGAAAAGTTCATGCGCGAGCAAAAACGCAAAAAGGAATCGCCGATGATTTTCGCGGGCGGCAACCCGGATTTGCTTCTCGACCTCATGGGGGCAATGGCAGAATCAATCGACGGCACAGAATCTTACAATGCAGCCGCAAAAATTATCCAGACAACGGACAATCCTGTGCGAGCCGCAATCAAATTGTGTGACGAGCCGGATTCACCTCTCGCCACCAGCGTCAAACAACTCAAATCATGGTACAAATTTGGCTTCATCCACCCGGGAACATTCTCACTCCAGCAGAACGATGTCGAAGCATTCGCTTCAAGCCGACTTTCAAGCGTTTTGTTCATGTCACTTGAAAACCACAGGGCTTGCGCACAAAAAACAATCTCACGCTACACATCGATTTACTTTCCTTCGGAGCATGGCGCAAATTCACGGATTTTCACAGGCAAAACTTACTATGCCGTTCCAATGCTAAAATCACCGAAAAGCGAGGCACTTCTTGCAGCACTCGTAACCCCGGAATACCAGGAGTCGCTTAGCCGAGCAACAGGTCTTGCACCAGTTCTCGCACAATGCCGCACTCCAGACAAACAGTCTGATGACGCACGCTACTGGATAGCCGCCACCACAGTTCCTCTTCCAGGCCTGAGCAACGAAGCATACTTAACAAAACAGCAAAAAACAGCCATCGCCGCAGAAATCGCAGCAAGAATCAAAAACTAATTTTTTAATGGCGCAAATCAACTTGCTTGCGCCCTTCCACAGCTCGGTCACCCTCGGCCGCTTCCCTCGCTACGCTCAGTCCAGTGGCTGGCTAACGCCACTGCTCCACGGCTGGGCGAAATTTTTTTTGTAAAATTCTGACTTTTTTACATTTACATTGCCGAAAATATGGAACCAGAAATCCATCCATGGATTTCTGGATTCCTGACGAGAATTTTGCCCTGCAAAATTCTCGCCCTGCTGTTCCGCCACATCCTTGTGGCGATTTTTTTTTGGATTTTTCTGACAAATTTGAATTTGCGTTGCCGAAAACGCACTTTTAAAGGAAATAAATAGGTATGGGAACTTGAAGAAGACTTTGTGACGGCCGCGCTAAGTTTTCTGCTCTTTCTCAAATCCTATTTGTCTGGAGGAATTCATGAAAAAGCGAATTCGAAACAAAAAGAAAAATCAGTTCAGGAAAATGCGCAAACGAGAACCAAAGCGTACTTACAAAGACACCTTGTTCCGCACGATTTTCGGCGGCAAAGATGAACGAAGCAAAAGATGGCTTTTATCGCTCTACAATGCGCTCAGCGGGAAGAATCACACTAACATCGAAGACTTGGAAATCACCACGCTTGAAGATGTGATTTATGTCTCGATGAAAAATGATTTGTCGTTCCTGATTCATTCACAGATGTGCTTGTACGAGCATCAGAGCACAGTGAATCCTAATATGCCGCTACGGGGACTACTGTATTTCTCACAGCTGTATCAGCAGTACATCGACAAGCACAAGAAAAATCTCTACGGCAGCGTGCTTGTAAAGATTCCAGCTCCGCAGTTCATCGTATTCTACAACGGCGATACGAAACAAGCGGACATCAACAAATACAAACTCTCAGATGCGTTCATTACAGATGTATCTTCAAAAGATAGTGAAACATATGGTGCTGATTTTGAATGGACGGCTACAGTGATAAATATAAACAAAAATCACAATGAAAGTCTTTCAAAAAACTACAGTGATAAATATAAACAAAAATCACAATGAAAGTCTTTCAAAAAACTGTGAGCCGTTGTATTATTATTGTGAGTTTGTAAATCAAGTGAAGGAAAATCTTTCACAAGGGATGACTTTTGACAGTGCTGTTAACGAAGCCGTTGACTTCGCAATCAAAGGTGATTTCCTAGAAGGATTTTTCCGGGAGAAGCGCATGAAGATTTTGGATGACATTTATACAGAGTTCGATCAGGAATCTTATGACGAGACTCTCCGAAACGATGGTGCATACGCAGCGTCCATCGCAAATGCGAAGAACTTTCTTAAAAAATCCAATCTGTCATCAGAAATGATTGCAGATTGTTGCTCCCTCCCGCTGGAGCAAGTTCTTGCTCTTAAAGAAGAACTTACACGCGAGAGCGTTGCTGTCACGAACTAACTAAAAATCTATCCGTCAATTTGAAAGGAAATTGACGGATGGGTAAATCAAGTAAAGGAAAATCTTTCACAAGGGATGACTTTTGACAGCGCGGTTAACGAAGCCGTTGACTTCGCAATCAAAGGTGACTTTCTGGAAGGATTTTTTCGGGAGAAGCGCATGAAGATTTTGGATGACATTTACACAGAGTTCGATCAGGAATCTTATGACGAGACACTCCGAAACGATGGCCGCATAGAAGGTGCACGAGAAAATGCCATCGCAAATGCGAAGAACTTTCTTTTGGAAACAGATTTACCACCTGAAAAAATTGCTCGATGTTGTTCACTCCCCTTGGAGCAAGTAATTGCCATTAAAGAGGAACTTTCGCACGAGACAGTTGCTGTCACAAATTAACACAGAATCTATCCGTCAATTTGAAAGGAAATTGGCGGATAGATAAATCAAGTGAAGGAAAACCTTTCACAAGGGATGACTTTTGACAGCGCGGTTAACGAAGCAGTTGACTTCGCAATCAAAGGTGACTTCCTGGAAGGATTTTTCCGGGAGAAGCGCATGAAGATTTTGGATGACATATACACAGAGTTCGATCAGGAATCTTATGACGAGACTCTCCGAAACGATGGACGCATAGAAGGTGCACGAGAAACTGCCATCGCAAATGCGAAGAACTTTCTTAAAGAAGGTGATTCACCTGAAAAAATTGCTCGATGTTGCAATCTCCCGCTGGAGCAAGTTATTGCACTCAAAGAGGAACTTTCGCGCGAGACGGTTGTTGTCACAAATTAACACAAAAAGTCATTGACATTTGTAACTGAATGGTGGTCTTGCTTCCAAAATTCGACTGCCCCGACAACTGGGTGGATTATCTAATTTTGGAGGTTGCCATGAGTCCGGATGAAATATTGAGATTGCTTTTACAGCCCGCTCTGGCTCTCATCGACATTATTACGCACCTTCTCCATAGACGGAACAAATGTAACGAATAAAAAATGCACCTCCAAAATTGAACTTTATTTGTCCAACTTTAGGGGTGCACTTCACCAAGGACCCCTTGGCGGGCTTAGTACTTAAGGACAAAACCTAATTATGGAGGCAAGACGCTGTAGTTACGACTGCCTTCCTTGTTTAAGCTAGCACACCTTGCCTGGGCAGGCAAGAGTTTTAGACTTTGGTTTCGTTCGTAAAACCGTTGAAGTTATTTCAGCGTTGCGGTTTCGAGACCATTTTGGGTTCCGTAGCCGAGGATTGGCTGGTTGCTCTTGATACCAATACCTACGCTGTAATCGAGCGGGATTGATGTAGAAGCAAGTGGAACGGTCATGACTTCCCAAACGCCGGTGAAGTCGTCGTTGCCGTCTACGCCTTTGAGTTCATCGGCGGTCTTTGATTTGAGCAAAGAGCCGTCCGTAATCCATGCCGTGCGCACGGTGTAGGAAGTCTTGTTGAATGAGCTCATGAAGCTTGAGATGTAGGGAACATAAACTGGAGTATCATCAGTTCCAGTATTCTTCACGCTTATGCTGATGTTGGTACCGCTTGAAAGGTACGAGTCAACGGTCATGACTTTCTTTGCGGCAGGCTTTGTGAAGTCCTGAACATAGGCGTACTTCAAGTCTCCGTTACCGGCATCGTAGTAAGCGATGTGAACGCCGTTAGAGTCGTCCACAACAAGGTCTACATACCAGCCCACAAAGCCGTCATCGATAGGGACTGCGTCAGACCATGTTGCGCTGTCCGAAGGAGTTTTGTTGTAGGTGTAGAAGAGCCCCTGATCGGCTTCTGAATACCAGACAACTATGGCAGCTCCGTCCGATGATGCACCCACAGCAGAATATTCACCAGCACGGGAAGCGTTGGCGGCTTTTACAGCAGAAATATTATATATATCCGTAGCACCTGCAATTACATGATAGCCATCAGCAGAAGCTTTTCCGCCAACATGTCTTGTAACCATGCCATAATTATAGCCAGTATATTGATTTCCAGTTCTGATAACATATTCATTTCTTGTCGAAGCATCATGACTATTCAGTGCTGCATCATAACGGAATTTTACCTGTCCTGCAGCAGAATCATAATAAACCATATACACTTTATTATTTGAATCTGTTGCGATTTTTGGGTTTTTTACACGGGTAGAATAGAACCGTCCGTTATATTCATTATATGTATAGGTTCTTCCTGAATTTTGTTGCACATATCCATTTTCAACCGTATATCCAGTTTCAGTATTTGTCGATGAAATAGCCCCGTAGTATCCGCTTTCTATTGCATAACCATAATCTGATGAACTATATGCCCAAGTGCTTTGTTCAGCAGATGTGTTTCTGGCAAAGAAGAGATTATTTGCATTAAGTCCAGCATATAATGCGTTACCACTTCCACCAGTATCACCATTCATTGAAGAACCATAGAGATTTCCAGATGAATCGACAGCAACAGCCGTGTCATACCACTGGGTAAATGAAGTTCCAAGATTATATCCGTTTCCAGCTTTTACTGTAGTAGATTTATACGCCTTTACAGCATCAGAACTTGAGTCATAGACAAATGCAATTGTTTCATTGTTGTCTTTTCCAACTCTCATACTTGGATATCGCACTGCCGAGTCACTTACCACCTGCGTCACATTCCATACGCTCACCTTGCAGTCGTCGGTGAGGGTCGAGTTGTTGGTGTTGTTCGGCTGGCGGTTGTAGTAGTTCTTGAACTTATCATATCCTGTTTCACTTCCTACACTGTAAACACCTTTTGCTTCGTTATTGTTTATATTATTCAAAGAAGAAACTGCTGATGTTCCACTTCCAACAGTTACAACAACTCCGCCTGACTTCATTGTATTTGTAACCTGAACGCTTGTTCCACTTGTGGCTGTTCCGCCGTTAACGCTTACGCTTGGAGAAGAGCCGAAGTTGAAGCCGTTTACAGTGAAAGTTTCTTTGGTCGTGTTGTAATAATAGACCGGGTATGCACCAGTCGCCGAGCGTCCGAACACGGAAGCGTCCTTCTTGTATGCGTCGCCGACTTTGTTCTTTATTCCCGTAATATACGGCACGACATCCATCTGGTAGGCCGGCTTGTTGTCATCTGCTTGGGCAGCAGTTGTCACATTTACCACGTTATAGTCATGGTCGAATGCAATTACCCGGGCATTTATGTTGGTTGCTACTATTGGTGAACATTTTGCCGTGTCGATGCTCAGAGTCCATTTGATTCTGTGGCCTTTCTGAGAAAGATAGATTTCATTTACATCATCACTTGTAGCGGTTACAGAGAATTCCCAGTTGTTGCTAGCCATGTTAGCAGTTGCTGGTGTCCATCCAGTACTAGGAGTGTAGTATGCAGCCTGATAGTAAGTTACACCACCAACCACATATTTTCCGTCAGACGCCTGTACATTATTTGCTTTTTTAGCGGCATCTCCTTTAGTCGTGATATATGACGATGACGATGGTGTGAAGTTGTCAAATGCAATCCACAGGCTTGAAAGACGCTGGTCATCGTAAGCATAGCCTGAGAGTGTGATTTTGCCTGAAACTTTTGGATCACCGTCATATTCTGCATTTTTCTGAGTAGCCGTTTCATTAGCTTCATATGCATCAGTTAATTTCCAGTCATCTTCAAGTTCGATATGACCGTTTTGACTGCTGCCTTCATAAAGAGAGTTGTCACTTGAACTCTTCCAGTAGAACGGATTGATTTTAGTCTTTGGAAGAACATTATCCGTCATGTCGAAGTAGACAGGAATATTGATGATTGTGTACTGATTTCCAAATGCCGTGATTTTTCCACCCGCTAGCGTATCAGCCTTTCCAACGGTATCCTTGTCATTCACATCGTCCCAGATTGTTACCTGAACAACAGACTGAGTATTAAGGGCCGTGCTATTTTCCATTGACTCTTCCCATCCACTAACAGTCTTTATCTTATCGTTAGAAAGAACGAAGCCGTTTGTCGAAGAAACTTTTTCAGCAGATGTTGTAACGCTTATATTTCCAGTTGTTGTTCCAGACATATCTGCAAATTTTGCAGTTGTTGCTCCTGTCGCCGGAGTTTTCTTAGCAACATCTGTGGCTGAAGAAGTCAGGAGTTTTGGAATGTAGTAGAGAGCTGTTCCGCCACCTGTTCGAGCCGCCTTTCCATTTGAAGCACCGAGCATCTCAAATGTAACTGCAAGACCTGAACGAACAGAGAATTTGTCTTCACCCATGTTCAAGTTTGCAACTTCCTGCTCATTTCCACTATCGTCAAGTGCTGAATGAGCGTATATTATAGAAGAAACTCCATTATTTTTTACTGTGTAAGCAAAGTCTTCTTCCTTATACATTCCATCACCGTTCAAATCAGTTGCAATGAAGACTTTTGATACACGTGGTTTGTGGTTTGTAAGCATGACTGTTGTTTTTGTATCAGGTGTTGCTGACATTTCGGCTGCAAGGGTTGAGATTTTATTAGTGTAGTTACCTGCGTTATCACCAGCAACAACAACAATATCAAGCTGTCCGTCATCAAGTTCATCAGAATAGAAATCCAAATCCCACTTAAACGAACCGCTTGTCGTTTTTTCAAGAGAATCCGCAAATCCATCGCCGTCATCATTAGTGATATTTGTCGTACCAGCAGACGTGTTTCCTGTTTCCGTACCATTATTGACGGCAATTGCCGCAACAAAGAATACAGAGGCAGGTTTAGTAGAGAATGTTGCCTCAACAGTTACGCTTCCACTTTCAACGCTCTTAATTTCGTAGTAAGAACCTGAAATTTTTACAAGGCTTCCGTTACGAATGAATGAGTTGGCAGTTGTAATAGCAGAAGAGGTAATTGTCGTGCGGCCATTTGAACTGCTGTAAGAGAAAGAACTGTCCCTGATGCCATAAAGTCCATCTTCAGTATCTGTCAAATTTCCTTTGTAAGCAGTACCCGCAGTTACAGAAGTGACATTTCCATCTTTTGTACGCATTTGAGGCAGAGGAATCTCAATAGAAGCATCTCGTTTGAAGTAAACGGCAAGGAAGTCAATATTTGAACCTTCGTCAGTTCCCGCACCATACATTTTGTAGACATAGTTTGAGTTCTCAACTTTTGTCATAGAAATCAAGTTCTTACGATCGTAATCGCTTGTAAGTGCGTATACGCTTGGAGCTGTGTTATCGACATTGACAGCATAAGTTGCAACAGCAGAATACAGTCCCGATCCGTCAATTGCCGTTACCTTGTAAACTGTTTCCTTTGTAGCAGCCGGGTCTACTTTAATGTAAACCTTAACAGTAGCAGCTTCGGTTGAAGTTACAAAATAATCGGTTCCTTTTGTAAGAGAATCATTATCTTTTGTAACACCTTCGACACTAACTTTACTACCAGCTGTTGTTTCTGTAGCAGTAGTTTCAATATACCACTGTCCTTTCAAGAACATTCCAGAAACATAATCTTTTTCTCCAACAACATTTCCTTCAGCAGTTACACTTGTAACATTTGAACTAGATGGAGGCGTTGTGAACTGATAAAGTTTTCCACTCATTCCAGGAGCAGATTTTGTTATGGAAATATATTGAGAAGCTGACCATGAGCCAAATTTGCCGTTAGAGTTTACAGCACAAGCCCTCAAATAGACCTTGTTTGTTTCTCCACCAGTTGGATTCATCTCGCCATTTTCATTGAGGTTTAATCTCCAGCCAGTTGTTGTAGTCTTGACACCCCACCAGGCATCAAGAGCAGCTTTATTTGCAAAACCATGTTTTGTAACAACAGAGTCTATAATATTCTCCGAAGTATAAGGAGTTTCTGGCTTATCAAGCTCGTTGATTACATCATAGGCAGAAACAACTGTGTAACCGTAATTGCCAGAACCAGAGCCAGCCTTATT
>CACZYY010000099.1 GCA_902785455.1 uncultured Spirochaetaceae bacterium | reverse complement strand
GAATCCTGTCATCCCGACTTAAAGACTTGCTTAAAGCAGGTCTTTTTTTTATTTTAAATCAAATCAATAAAAAGCAATTCAGGATTCGAAGCGGAATGAGCGCCGACCAACGGGAGGAAAAGTCCGCATGGATGCGGACGTCAGCGAATGTAGCCGCCTGGAAGGAGTGCACAGGAGGTGCGCGACTGGAAGGCGAATCCTGTCATCCCGACTCTAAGACTTGCTTCATAGCAAGTCTTTTTTTTTATTTTAAATCATTTCATAAAAATCAAGCAAGAATTCCAAGCGGAATGATTTATCCGCCATGCCTAAACGCAAAAGTCTTCTATTTTATCAAGAATTTCATTCATCGGCCTGTACACAACTTCGGTCTTAGGCACACTCTCTGTGAACATTCTTCCGTATGATTTTTCGATAATACGCCTATCAAGCGCAACAACGGCTCCCCTGTCGTCTCCACGACGAATAAGACGACCGAATCCCTGGCGGAATTTAATCACAGCCTCAGGAACACTCAGTTCCATGAACGGAAATCCGCCCCGCTTCGCAATTTCCTCACTTCTTGCCGCAAAAACAGGATCGCTAGGAACTCCAAACGGCAATTTTACAATAATCACAAGTGAAAGCGACTCACCAGGAACGTCCACGCCTTCCCAGAATGAATCTGTAGCAAAAAGTACGCTAGACACATCTTCTTTGAATTGAGACAAAAGCCTGAATCTGTCATCTTCGCCCTGCTTCAACACTGTTATTCCCGAAGAACGAAGCCTTGTCCGAGCCGTATCACATGCATGACGAAGCGAATCATACGCCGTAAAAAGCACAAGAGTCTTTCCGCCTACCCGTTCAATCATCCGCACAATCGCGTCCTCGATGCAACTCTGAAAGTTCTCATTGTCAGGAAATGGAATATCACTTGGAATAGCAAGGAACATGTTCTTCGAGTAAGGAAACGGAGATGCAAATTCACCAGTTTTTACGCGCTCTTTTTCAACGAAACTGATTCCGACACGTTTTTTCCAGAAATCAAAAGTTTTGCTTATGGTGATTGTAGCCGAAGTGCAGACAACGCTCTTCATTGGCTCAAAAACACCCCTATTCATCATTGGTGCAATATCAAGCGGAGTCTCAACAAATTCATAATAGAAAGGATTTACGTCGCCCCGAGCTTGCATATTCTTTGCAATCGACGGAGGCAGACGCTTTGCCTGAATCCAAAAAACACTCTCAGGATGCTCTTCCCAGGAAACAAAATTCTGGGCAGTGGCAACCATGGCATCAATCCGGCGCAAAACAGCCTTTGATTCATAAATTACCGAATTATCAAGATCATCATCACTTATTCCAGCAATAATCTCACGCATAAGGCCGCTGACATTCGCGAGATGATGCTGGACGATTTTTATTTTATCAATTATCGTTGTAAAACGTGGCGAAGTGCCTTGAAAGAGCCTGAGCGTAAAATCCCGCCCCAAAGCAAGAGCGGTTTCACTTTCAAGAGTTTCAATCGCAGTCTTTGCCTTTCCGATTTCATCTTCAACCTCTGCCGATTTATCTTCGATTCGAGAAAGCGCGCTCAAAGTAAAAAGATAACCGGTTACACTCGCCTTTCGCTGGCGGTACAAAAGATTCAGTTGCTTCAAAATTCTGAACCGATTGAGAGCATTCGAAAAAAAACTGGTCGCCGCATCCTCAATACCATGCGCCTCATCAAAAACAAGTCGTTTGTAAGGTGGAAGAACGGCCGTATCATCATAGCCCGCGCCGTTCATTCGGGATTCAATATCAGCAAAAAGCATGTGATGGTTTACAATTAAAATATTTGCATCGGCGGCCTCTTTACGCACCTTCATTACAAAACATTTTTCGCGGAATTTACACCTCATTCCCATGCATGCGTCCGCCTCGGAATTCACACGCTGCCAGAGATTTTCCGGCGGCATAAAACTCAGATCACTCTTGCTCCCAGTTTTGCTTTCTTTTGCCCACGAATCAATCTTATCAAAAATCTCCGTCTCGTCATTAAACAAATCTCGCTCGGCCCCAACTTCGGAAAGCCTGCGCAAACAGACGTAATTTTGCCTGCCCTTCACAAGAATTGACTTAACTTTCTTACCGATAATTTTCTCTGCGAGTGGAATATCTTTTTCTGAAAGCTGCTGTTGAAGATTTATTGTTCCTGTGGAAATTACAACCCGCTCTTTATTGTTCAAAGCCCAGAGCATCGCTGGCACGAGATATGCAAAAGACTTACCGACACCAGTGCCAGCCTCAAAAACACCGATGGAATTGTCATTGAAACTGGAAGAGATTTCCTTTACAAGCTCTATTTGACTTGGACGTTCCTCAAAATTTGTGGAAATCTTGGCTAATGTACCATTTTTTGATAGATATGCAGAAGTTTCTTCGGAATCAAGTTTTTTTGTGACAGCAGGCTTTATAGGCTCCATCACGACATAAACTTCGGTCACATCATTGTTGACAATATAAAATCCCTGAGCCTTTTCCGAAGCATCACTTGCGACCATTAAATCCGCATCAGATGGATGAAGATTGCCGCCCGGATGATTGTGAATCAAAACTGAAGCGATACGACTTTCTGAAAAATTAACAGGAACAGTATTTGAATTGCCGCGGGCACAAGCCTTTACGGAAACAATCTTGCCGTCCGCATCGATTATTCCGGTGAAAAAGACTTCGTTTCCGCCTGCATCAAAAATCTCCCGCCGCATTTTTTCGCGGACCTCAGGAGAAAACCTTCTGTTAATTTCCATGTCAAAGATATTAGCAGATTTCGGAAAAAACCGCCACAAGGATGTGGCGCAAAAGGCAAGAGAGAATTTTCGAAGAAAATTCTCGTTGGAATCCACAAATCCATGGAGCGAGCACATCGATTGTCGTGCTCGTTTGGATTTTCGGTTCCTTACATAGCCATTCCGAATTTTTCCATCAGTTTGGAATGGAGTGCTTCAGTTTCGGAATCATTTAATCCAAGAGACTGCGCGTTTGTAAGATCTTTTAGCGCATTGTCAAAGTCACCGAGCTTATAATATGAAACAGCACGCCTGAAATGAGCATGAGACTGATATTCATTGATTTTGATGGACTCAGTGTATGCCTTAATTGCCTCTTCATGATTGTTCATTATGCTAAGGACAATTCCAATGTAGTAATATGAACGATAGCCGTTTGAATCATAAACAACACTCTGCTTAAAATCATCAAGTGAAGCCGTATAATTGTTCTGTGCGAAATAAGCCATTCCACGATGCTTATGAATTACAGCAAGTACTGGTGGCGGCGGAGTCGGCTCAGAAGCAAGGATTATGCTGTAAATTTCCACAGCCTTATCCAAATCGCCGTGATTGTGTGCCTGAATTGCCTCAAGAATCATATCATCAATTGTGCCATGAACATAAGGTGAAACACGGTTGATATTCTTTGGCTCAAGATTCTCGATTTTTTTACCTGCATTTGCAAGCGTGAGTTCGTCAGCTTTCTCATAGAATGAAGCACGCCTTGCTTCGACTTCGCCCTGAAGCTTCTTTTGATAGTCACGAATTTCCTGGAAGATTATATCTGCCAAAGTGAGACTTGCGTTCATAGATGCCAATTTTCGGCGTAGAGGCATATCGAACGGAGTAAATTCTGATTTGTAGATTAGTTCATGCTCAACCTCGGCCCAGGCATCCTGCAAAATCGTGCGTATTTGTATTTCACACACCAGGCTATCCGGTAAAGGAAGCTCACACTTTTTGGGCATACAATCCTTTGGAATTGAGACTAGAACATGAACTGACTCGTAACCAAATTCGCGGAAACTCTGCTGAGCACCTTTGTACTCAACTTCCTTTACTACGAAATTATTTTTAATCTGCTGCTCTACTTCGCTCAAATCTTCAAGAAAAGCACAAATAACCCGGATTCCCATCATGTCCGTAAGCTCGACAAAATTATTTTTTTCGGCCTCTTCGGATTTAAGACGCAATACTTTACGATAATAACTGTTGAATGATTTTACACGAGACTTGTACGTAGGATTTGAAGCAAGTTTTATTGTCTTCCTAAGCTTATCTTCGATTTTATCCATAATCTCAGAAAGTACAGGTTTATACGATTCATAAGTTGCCTTTATATTATTTTTGCTAGGCAAAGAATTAACAAAATTTTCCATAAGATAATCTTAACATAATTTAATATAAAATCAAGCAAATTATTTAAACATAAAAAAACCGCCTGCCTTAGCAGACGGTTTTTAGACATCAATTGTATATAAATACTATTGAATCTTACTGAGCAGAAGCGTCAGCTGCCTGACCACCATTTGACTGTGCGTTAGAAGCACCATCCTCAGAGAGTGAAGAAGTGAATGTCTCTTCAGTAGCCATCTTCTGTTTCTCGATGTAGCGGTTAACCTGTTTGTTACCGAATCGTGACATCTCAAGTGCCTGGCGAGCAGACTCTTTACGACCGATGATTCCCCAAAGGTCTTCATCAGCAATGTCGCGCTCTGATGTGAGGTTAGCTTTATCGAAGATAATTTTTACGTCTTTGAAGTATCCGATGAAGTCATCACCAACGTGTGCTGCATCGCGGCAGATCTGGAAACCTTCGAATTTTACGAATGGCTCACCACGTGGGTAGATTGGGTAGATACGGATTTCGCGAGTGCGAACTTCTGTGATGTACTCTGGGTTGTTCCATTCAAGAGTTTTCCATCCGTCGAAACCGAGGTAACCCATGAAGTAGCGGCGTGTAACATTGTCTGTGTCGCCAAGAAGAACATAGAGAGCGTGTGGGAAGTTCATACCCATTGTTGTAACAGCAATCTTTTTGAGTGTGCCAACATTTTTAACGAGACCATAAGCTGGAGAAGCTTTGTCTGATGGATCATCAGCTTCGAACAACCATTTTGGTCCTGATGACTCGCCGCCTTCTGAAGACTCTGCCTTCTGGCGATCACCATTGTCATCTGCCTGTGAATATGGCTCATAAGCAGGGATTGAGAACGGTGGAACGATTTTAGCATTTGAGTTGTAAGCACCTGTTGGGAATACAACACGAACACCCATAACCTCTGAACCAGCGAATGGCTGTTTAGAGTTGCTGCTAACTGGAGCTGGCTTAACCTGTGACTGAGCCAAGCTGCTTACGCTGCGTGCTGAGCTGTTGAGAACAACTTCCCACTGATCGAGAGCGAGAGAAGATTTCATAAGATCCTTCTGCTCTGCGCTGAAAGATGCACCAGCTGCTGTAGCGTAATCCATAACTGTACGCTTGTTCTGGTTCTCCTTTTTCTCACCGTCATAATCCTGTGGATAAACGGCGATGTCTGCTTTAAGCGTTGTGAAATCGATGAGAGTTCTCTCTTCTGCGAAAGAAGAAAGTCCAACGAGTGTCATCAATGCTGCCGATAAAACTAAAGTTTTCTTCATTTTTGAAGCTCCTTTTTACTCAATTGATGTAGCCTTGTATATTCTACAGTATCTTATATCTAAGGCATTTTGTCAACAAAAATTTAAATCGATTTTCAGTCAGCGATAAAATTTCCGTCGATAAAAAGTTCTATAGATTTGATGCCTGTAAAATTCTTTTTAATATTTTTTTTGAGCATGGCGGCTCCTTTGGTAAATGGAACTGCACCATTGCCCTGGAGTGCAGCTTCTTTTGATAGCCCTACATATAGTGTTTTATCACGCTGAAAACAATATTCTACCCTTGTGCCAAGCGTAAAGAGAGGCCGTCCACGATAAAATGACGGCCCCAGGACAAGCTCATCGACATAAAGACAAACTTTTCCCTGAACGGGTTTTGAAGCTAGATAGCGCACTTCTTTCTGGGTTTTTGAAGAGCCTGCCAGCGGGTAAATAAATACCCGGCGGTTAGTTCCGATATGTGAAAAAAAATTCAGAGCAATAAAAAAAACAACTATTGAAGCAAAAATAATCGAAAGTTTTATGAGAAGATTTTTGTTTGAAAGAATAATTTTATAATTCATAATTAAATATTAATGAAGCAGCTAACGATGGGGGCGTTACGGGGGCTTGCCCCCGTAGAGGGGGTAGCGGAAAACGCGAAGCGGTTGGAGCGAGGGGGAGACTTCCCCCTTTCTAACTGCTCATTGCTAACTGCTCATTGCTAATTTTTAATGGTTCGTGAAGCCTCTTGAACGCTCAAAATGCGTCACAAACGCAGACAAGCCATTATATATGCCAAGCGACATTTTTTGCAAGTAAGAATTGTCAGCAAGGAGAGCCGCCTCTTTTGCATTGGAAAGGAAACCGACTTCAATCAGGACGGCCGGCATGTTTGAATTTTTAACGACGAACCATTCCTCGGCCTTGATTCCGCGGGAAGTTGAGAGATTTCCGACCTGTGCCGAAATTCCGTCCATGATGAATTTTGCAATGAGAATGCTTTCGGTGGTGTATTCTTCTTCCATCATGGAATTCATTACATTGAAAAGATTTTTGTCAACATCACCGGTCTTTTCGAGGACTGTACGACGATAACCAGGAGAAAGATACCAGACTTCATAGCCGCTCGCCTTTTTGTCAAGTGAAGAATTTACATGTACTGAAACGTAAAGCACGGCTTCCTTGTCGGCAAGTTTAACTCCGTTTGCGATTTCCGTGCGCTCGGCAAGAGAAAGAAATTTGTCTGTGCTGCGGGTCATGAGTATTTTTTTGTCAGGATAAGCGGCTTTGAGGCGCGAGTAAAGCATTTTTCCAACCGCAAGATTAACGTCCTTTTCCTTGACAGTGACATTTTTCCCCTTGATTTTGTGAGTCATCATAGCTCCGGGGTCCTTTCCGCCGTGCCCCGGGTCAATCAGGATTGCGCCGATTTTAAATCCGTTGCTTTCGGCAGTCTCGGTCTTGAAAAGTTTGTTTGCACTGTCGAGGAAGGCTTTTGTAACGTACAAAACTCCGTCTTTGACGACAGGAGCATCTGTAAGAGCAAGTTTTTTATAATCCTGCAGGACAAATCCATCACCGGCCCTGAACGAAACCTGATGTCCGTTCTTTTCAAGAAGCCCAGAACCACTCAGGGAATCCCAATAAACTGTCGCACCAAGTTTTTCGGACTCAGCGATTAGATTGAGGCTCGCAGACTGTGCGAAAAGCGGGCTTAAAAGAGAAATCATTGTTAGAAATAGAATTATGTGTCGTTTCATAGGTTCAAAAACGGAAAACGGAAAACGGAAAACGGAAAACTAGATTTCTCACTTACAAAGATTTTAGCTTTCAACTTTCCACTTTCAGTTTTCAACTTTCTATATTGTCGGCAATATACAGCGCGCCCTGAATGCCGCCTCGCAAAATGGCACTCCAGAAAGTTTTTCCGTCAAGCTCGGCATGATCCGGGCAGATTTCATCGAATTTTTCGAGCGTTTTTCTCAGCGTGCAATGATTCCAGTCTTTAAGGGAATCGGCCAGAGGAATCAGTGTTTCCGGGATATAGCCGATTGTTTTTTGACCGGCCGGGATTTTTGTTCCCTCACCCACATTTACGGAAGATTCGCTGTTCGGGGAGAAAGTGAATGCTGATGGCGGGAAGCCTTTTTCGTCAGGTTCACTTTCACCACGAAGGAATTTTTCGGTATCGGGATTATTTGGCTCGAGGCGTAATGTAATAGAAGAAATCGCTTCTTCTGCACTTTTGTATGCCTGTTCGCTGTTTATGCCCACAGCAATGACATTTCCGCATTTTTCGACATTGTTTCGAGGAAAGTCCACTTTGTCGCCGATTTTTACACGAGGAAGAACATCCCGCACGCCATAAATCTGCTTGACTTCGGAAAGGCCGTAAATATTTGAGACGACGCCCGGAATTGAAAGCCATGCACGTTCTGCGCTTACAAGGGTCGAGGAGATTTCATAAAGCTCAAAAGGCTGAGCTTTGTTTTTTACGCTCTCGTGAGGCTGCCATGGAAGAGAGACCCGGTTTGAAAGAAGATAGTCAGGCTCCTGGCCGACGGCGATTTTCATTGCCTCTTCGGTGAGGTTCATGCCGCTTGAATACGGGAAAGTCCAGCCACTCATGTAGCCGCCCGAAAGACGGGCTGCGATTTCACCAATCATCGGGCCTTTTTTGGTGTATTTGATGTCAGCTTTTGCGACTCCGCATGTGAGGCCGAGGGCTTTGATTCCAAGGGCGAATGTCGCTATAAGCTCGTTTTTGATTTTAGAATCTACGCGTGAAGGAAGAGAATGCCCCATTTCTATAAAATACGGAGGATAGAAGATGTGACGGTCGGCGAATCCTGTGATTGTTAGAGTGCCGTTATAGACTACTGAATCGATTGAGAATTCCGCGCCTTCCATATAATCCTCAAAAATCGCGCGATTTGTACGGGAATTTTTGATTGCAGTGGTTACAGAAGTTTGGAATTCATCCTGATTACACACCAAACGGCAGCCACGTCCGCCCATGTTGTCGCAAGGTTTTACGACTTTTGGGAATTCAATATCAGATTTTGAAACAAGCTCTGCATGAGCGTTTGCGTCGATTTCAATAAATTTTGGAGACGGAACGCCTTCTTGTTCAAAACATGCACGCATCCGGGCTTTGTCGCTGGCGTTAAGGGCAGCTTCAAATGAATGTGCGGGAAGTCCAAGATTTTCTGCCACGAATGAGACGCT
>CACZYY010000098.1 GCA_902785455.1 uncultured Spirochaetaceae bacterium | reverse complement strand
GTTTCCGTCTGAGCTGACTCGAATTTTGTCCAAAAGTGCTGAACATTCTTTGGCAAGAGGCTTGTTGAATGTAATTATAATAGAAGAATCTTTTGGATTTGTTTTTGCTGAAGGGCTTGTTTCAGTGACACGAAGACATTCACTTGTTTTTGCCGTTACAGTAACGCCTTGAAGTGCTTCATAAACAGAGATTTTTGTTGAAAGGGCTTTTTCATCAGCAATTTTGATTTTATCGGCAATGCTCGGGTCTGCTCCGCTTACGCTCCAGCCGTTGAATTGCCAGCCGGCTGAAAGGGCAAAACTGAGCGGAATTTCACTTCCGATTGAATAATGATAAGTGCCAGCAGCCGGTGTGATTACGCCAGAGTCTTTGGCAGCCCCGAAAGTGATTTCGGCTTTTTCAAGCGTGGTGCTGTCGATTTTGTAATTGAAAACTTCACCATTGCCACCAAAAGTGACCTTTGCGCCGTCATCAGTTTTATAGAAGAAATCTGCAGGAACTGAGACTGTAACCGTTTTTGTCTGGTCGCCAGGAACATCGAGCATATTTGTTTTGTCTGCCGCAAAAGTGACTGAACTGCCGTTTATTACAGGCTCCAAGAAGCTTGATTTTACAGGAGAGCCGCCCACAGCAATCGAAATGTTTGAAAGCTGGGCATATCCTTCGGCATCAGTCGGCAAGTCATGGTCAAATGTGATTATAATAGAAGAATTTTTGCTTACGCTTGGAGTTTTATCGTCAATTTTAGGGCTGAAACTAGAAACTTGCAATCTTTTTGCACAGACAGCTTTGATTTCTGAAGCGTCAGTTTTTTCGACGACAATCGCCGTTGTGTTGATTTTATCCGGTTCGGCAATGTTTACGATTTTAGAGTCATAATTCCAGCGCAGGAACTGATAGTCTGCATTTTCTGTAAATGAAAGGGTTATCTTTTGGCTGATGTTGTAATCGCGGGTGCCTGCCAGATAAACAGAACCTTCGTCATTTTCACATGAAAGAGTGAGCGTGGCCTTTTCGTCTGTCGCCTCTGTTGCACGGTATCGCCACTGTTTTTCGCCGTTCATAGTAACGCCATTGTCATCGCATATGCCATCAGAAATTGTGACGACAATTGTAAGGCTTGAACCGCTTTCGATTTCGATTGAATTTGATCTGTCAACTGGAACTGTGAGGATGTTTCCGTCAAGCTCCGGCTGCAAGAAATGCTCGGCAAGTGAAATGCCGTCGGAATTGGTAATTGAAATATTTTTGAGGTAAGTCTGCCCTCCGAAAGTGTAAGCCCAGAATTCGCCCGGAACTTCATTCTTTTCATCATCAAAAACGGCCTTTTTATTGGTTGCATCGGCAGGAATTTCGCTCTCGCTGAAAATGAAACTTGATTTTGAAGGCTTTTTGGAAAAAGTAACTGTAATTGCACGGTCGCGGCTTACTCCGGCATCGGAATATCCAGGATTTGCTTCGGTGACTACGATTCGTTCGGAACACTCTGGAATGATTCGCACATCAGCAGAGTCAATATTAACGGTCACGTTCGTTTTTGGTGATTTTGGGTCATCAAAGACAATTCCTTCTAGCTCGGATCCATCTTCCTGGGAAACGGCAATCCATTTTATAAAACTGTAGCTCCCCGCCTCGGAAAAGCTGATTTCAAGCGGATAGCCCTGTTTGACGGTCTGCTTGCCAGAAGGAATTGTGGAACCAGTACCCTCTCTTGGCTGGACAATGATTTCGAGTGATTTTGCGTTTGCGTAGGCGATGTCTTTTTCAAGCTGTTCTTTGAAATCGCCCCCCTCAAGGATGTTATTGCAGGAGACTAGTAGCCCCCCCCTAACAAAAGTATAGTAATTACAGACAAAAAGTGGAAAAATGAAAATGGAAAGTTACGAAAGATTTTTTTGATTACATTAACTTTTTTCATAAGAGGAGAACTCCTTTGGGTGTAAACTTTTTAACTATCACGTCAACTGCACTAAAACAGACAATTGATGTAATACCTATCAATACTATTTTAATGCAGTATTTTTGAAAAACAAGATTAAAGGCTTAAAAGTTCTGCTTTTTTTACACTCCAGTTGCCTTCGGAATCCTTTTCGGCCTCAATCCAACCGTACTTTCCTTCGGTGAGCGAGCCCGGGTTAATCACTGTTGTATTAGAAAGCTTTTCAATGCCTGCGCTTTCGTGGATATGGCCTGTAACGACCAAAAAAGGCGTTCTTTTTTCGATATAAGAGCGCAATTTTTCGCTGCCAACGTGGATTCCGTTCGGAAGAGCATCACAAGCTGTGTCTTTTGGCGGATTGTGCATAATCAGGATAAGGTTTGACCAGTGGCCGTTCTCATCAGCACATTCCGCGCTTGAATTTTCGACGACGTTATAATCAGAGAGAATTTCATCCTCATCACGCTCGAAAGGAGTTGTGCCCGTGAATTTTGTGCCGCCGCCGCTTCCGCAGATTGCAATTCCTTCATGGAAAGCAAGGGCGGCCTCGACAGAGACATCGGCATTTTCAATCTCAGAAAGGAATTCCGGATTGTCGCAGTTGCCAAGAACAGAAAAAATGTTCTCGTGCTTTGTCAAAAGTTTTTCAAGCACAGGCTTTCCAGTTTCCTCATGCTCAAATTTAGCAAAATCTCCGCCAAAAAGAACCGCATCAGCTTCCTTAAAGCGAGAATCCAATTTGTCAAGATTAGACAAATCTCCATGAATATCCGAAAGAACCAAAAATTTCATAATTAACCTCCAAACTGCTAACTTCACATATCTTCCATTATTTCGCGCAAGGCCTGCATCTGTTCGTGAGTGCCGATTGTGATTCTGAGGTACTCTTCGATGCCCGGAGTGGCGAAGTGACGGACCAGAATTCCTTCTTCTTTGATTTTTTTGTAGGCTGCGTCACCGTTTACGCCGTCTTTTTTACAGAATACGAAATTTGTCTGGCTGTCGAGAACAGTCCAGCCTTTTTCGCGCAAAAAATCAATGAACTCATCGCGCTCGAATGCAACTGCCTGTGCTGCCTTGACGTAATATCCTGCATCACGGCATGCCGCAATCCCTGCCTGCTGTGCAAGAAAATCAACAGGAAAGTGATTGAGCGAGTTTTTGACCGTTGTGACTGCCTGAACAAGTTCTTTATTTGCAACGAGATAGCCCAATCGCTGGCCAGCACCGCACAAGCTTTTTGAGGAAGTTCGTACAATCACGAGGTTCGGGAATTCAGCAAGGAGCGGGATACAGCTTTCACCGCCGAAATCAACATAAGCCTCATCAACTACAAAAACCTGGTCTTTCGGAGCGGCCTTAATCATCTCCCGCACTTCGTCACGTGTGAGCCCGATTGACGTTGGCGCATTCGGATTTGCAAAAATGATGCTGGAATTTTCTTTGTTTGCACTCTCAAGCATTTGCTCTTTATCGATTTCCCAGTCGGATTTGAGCGGGATTTTTTCAAGAGGAATGTTGTAAAATCCACCGTAAACAGGATAGAAAGAATATGTATGCTCTGGAAGCACGAGTTTTTTGGCCGAGTCAAAAAATGCGTAGAAAACAAAACTTAAAACTTCATCCGAGCCGTTTCCGACGTAAATCATTTCCGGAGTGACTACGAATGGAATTTTGTCGAATTCACTTGGTGTGACTGTTGCACCGCTTCCGTTTTTTTTGCCTTTTTCGAGATTTGCACGGCACAAAACGCCGCCGGTCTTATTGAGCATGTCGGCAATGGCTTCTTTGAGTTCGTTTGAATCCGGGTCAGGATAGAGACCAAGCTTTTCCGGGTGTTTTTTGAGCGCAGCCCGCACGGCTTTGAATACTTTGGGCGATGGCGGATATGGATTTTCGTTGGCATTGAGCTTTATGTAAACTCTGTCCTTTGGCTGTTCGCCTGGAACATATGGATGCAGATTCTCCATTCTAGATGAAAGCATTTTTTACTCCTCGTATATAAAAGAAAATTATAAATTTCAGTTTATTTTTCCTCTTTATTTTATAATAATTTACTGATAATATAAATATATGGCAACCACAACCAGTATTATAGTTTTATTAAAGTTTTTTGCGTCACGACAGAAAAATGCAATTGTTGATTATAAGGATTTCTGTGAATATCTAAAAAGATACTCTGAGCATCATCTTGATGAGCAGCCTTCACTCGCCTGCTATCTCGAAGACCCGGTTCCAGCACTACAGACAGAGCTTGAAAAACTTGTGGACTCAAGGCTCATAATGCTTACAAACACCAATCCTGAAAAGCAAGGGATTATTGTAATTCCTTACTATATCGAGAGATTTGCAGAACGTTACAAAGACATTTCTGTAAATCCGTCTCTTCCGTTTCCATCCGAGGCAGATTTGCCAAAAGGCACGCCCAAAGGAATCGTCACTCAGGAAAATTCCGCAGAGCTTATCGGCAGGCTTTTAAAACATCAGGATTTAAACGACAAAGTTCTTTACGGACTCTCGCTTCCGCACAATGCGCCCTCGATTCTGCTTCCTTCGACAGTTTCCGTTGTCACTTTGATTGAGGATGCTGTCGGGAAAATCCAAAATATGCTTAAAAAAGAAGAGCATCATGACTACTTCCTTAAAAAACTCACGGTCTCAAACCCTGGCCGCGAGATGATTGTCAAAAACTTCTTCAATGCATTCGTTGACAGGCCGGATCACTCGCTCGAAACATTGAGCCAGACAACCGAAAGTTTCTATCTCTGGAATCAGCTATGCTTCTTCATCAAACAGGATTACGAAAAAATCAAGGACTACACTCAGGAAGATTTGTCTTGTCTGCAGGCCGTTTACATCACCGAAGTTGGAGCAAACTATTTCAAGAATGAGGCTCAGGAAAAAGCCAAGCGCGAAGGTGCAATCAAAACTCTTGAAGGATTGCTTCTCAAACCGCCTTACTATTTCACTTTCGAAGAAATCACAAAATTCACCGACAACAAAGGCGTTCCTCTCCTCGGTCAGTACACCGAAGATGAGCTTAAGGACTATCTTCACAAAAAGACTCAGGAAGCACCTGTTCAGGAATTGCCGGAAATCCTTGTCTTCAAAACTTTTGACGACCAGCGATATTTTATTTTCAAGAGCAAAGTTCTTCACCTTATTCTCAGGCTTTGTACTGATGCGCGCATTTCCGTTCTTGATGCAATCAAAACACACTGGTCAGAAGTTCTCAAACAGTTCGACTTTTTGCCAGAAATGAAGGATCAGGGAGCTTTTGAGGACCGCCTGGAAAAGGAAATCCGAATCCAGTCACCAATTTTGAGCGCCCTGCTCCATTCTTCGTTCCTTCCGTTGCTCAGCTACGATGCTTCGGGCGGTGACGATACAAGCAAAGTCAGCCTCTTTGTTAACGGTCAGCTTTTACCGTACAGCGACATTCTTCTCATGAGCCGCCAGGAACTTCTTAACGATGCAAAAATCATGCTTCCGATCTGGTATTCTCTGCCAATCATTTCATGGATTGCTAAAATGCTGCTCAGGCCGCCAAAGAAAAACCGGAACAAAACCCGCAAAACAAAAGCAGAGCTTTATCGTGAAAGCGAATCTGCAAAGCGCAAGGAAGATGAAGAAACAGCTATGCTCG
The DNA here is from genome assembly GCA_902785455.1 of uncultured Spirochaetaceae bacterium. Classification (GTDB taxonomy): domain Bacteria; phylum Spirochaetota; class Spirochaetia; order Treponematales; family Treponemataceae; genus Treponema_D. The sequence goes on along the minus strand of CACZYY010000098.1, from coordinate 3,114 downwards.
CCCAAAATGCAACAATCAGCAAAAAAGTTGCTTTACGCGATGCGGCTCGTTCTGCAGAACAGGCTTATGTTCCTGCATCTTCAACCCTTGACCGCGAGCTTGATTCCTATGAGCATATCTGGAATAAACGGCTCGGAAAGGATGTTCACAATAATCTTACCGAGGACGTAAATGCTTTGATTCGCGACTACATCCGAAAGACCTTGCGAACAATGAAAACAGACGGCTTCACCACCAAGCGAATTCAGAGTCTTGCTGAAAGTTTAATGACCGCTCCAAGCCTTCAGAAAATCGGCGAGCATGACGCGCTTTTGATGTATATCAAGTTGTACATGGTCAAGCTGGTAAAAAATATTCCAATGTAGGCGAAACATAAATCCGTCAATGGATTTATATTTCGTACGAGAAAATTCCATTCACCCCTGGCAAACACGGCGAATATCGTTGTCTTCGCCGTTTGAATTTTCTCTCCTGGCTGTAGTCCCCACCTCAATGTGGGGATTTTTTTTATCCTACACCTCAATTTTATTGTCTGATTCTGACTTTCTTTTGTAACTTTCTGACTTTTTATCATTTACATTGCCGAAAATCGATTTTTTTTGGAAATAAATAGGTGTACACAGAGAGAAGAAAATCTCTTGTTCTGTATGGGAAAGATTTCGGCCGGATCTTTTCTGTACACATCTTTTTATTTTGGAGAAAATTATGAATCAGATGAATCAAATCTTAATCGAGGGAAAAGTCGTCCGTGACGCTTTGGTAAAGGAAACAGTAAAAGGCACCCGTGTCTGTACGGTTTCAATCGCAACAAACCGCTACTACAAAGACCTGAACGGTGAATTTCAGAAGGAGGTCGCTTTTTTCGATGTAGAAGCCTGGGGCGAAAATTTCAGCAGCAGAATTGCAAGAATGGCAACGAAAGGCCGCGGGCTTCGTGTGGTGGGACGTCTCAAACAAGAGCGATGGAAAACTCAGGAAGGGAAAAATACATCAAAAGTTTTCATTGTCGCAGAACATATTGATTTCCAGCCACAGAAAACTGAAGAAAATGCAGAAGATGCGAAAACTGCCGCAGAGCTTGCGTCAAAAGGAGTGAGAGCAGAATCGCAGTCTTCTTCTGAAGCAAATGAATTTATGGACGGAGGTGAAGCCGTTTTCTAATAAGGGCCTGATGTAAAAATCACCCGGGCACAGATAAGGAAAAGAAAACACTTTTACCCCCATCCATAGATTGAGATTGTTTCAAAAATGTTTTCTTTACACTCCTTGGCATTAAATGACTTATCTGTGCCGCTTTTTTCCTTCGTTGTAGGAACGGCCGCCTTTGCCGCCTCTTCGCTGGTCATTAGCCCGTGACTTGCCTCTTGCAGGTGAACGAGTTATTCCGGCCTGTTTTTCTGCTTCGGCTTTTTCGTTCATCGCTTTGTAGATTTCCATCTTTTCGAGACTGTAGAAACCGTTTCTCCAGTTGAAACGAGATGAATCTGGAACCGGCTGTTTTTTTATCATTGAGGTCGAAATCATCTTGAGTTCCTGACGAGTGACTTTTGTGCGGGAAAAATCAAGAAGGATTCGCTTGAAGCCGTCGTTGTTAAGGAGATCAACTTTGTCAGCGATTGAGAACGGAGCTTCTGGCATTACGACAGAGCCGTCAACAGTAGAACTGACCTTGAAAAGAGTTTCTTCTTTGTCTTTGAAATAAAGGAAGTCGTAACTTTCTGGCAAACGGAAACGCATTCGGAACAGAGCCGGATATGCATAAACAGTAACAAGAACTCTGCTTCGAACATTTTCTTCCCAAGTCATCTTGAGGTTGTCCCAGGAATTTTCGAGAGGCGTAATAAATGCACCGATATTCTGATTTTCGAACCATGATGCAGCCCAGCGGTTGAATGTGTAAAGATATGGTCCGGCAATCATATTTGCCTTTTTACCACGAAGCATTGAAATATGCCCGATATTGTTTACAACGAAAGTTGAGAATCCATCTTCAACAAGAGCATTTAAATCCGATGCAAGCTGCTCTTCTTTTGAAGCCGGGCAATATGGGTCAAGAGAAATGATAATCTGTTTTTTGGAGAGCGGAAGCTTTGTCTTTTTTTCGAGCAAATCAACTCTTGTTTCAGAATTGAATTCTACAATCACGCGGACTGGATTTTTGGAAATTGCCTGATATAAATCAGAAATTGTAGAAACCTGAATGAACAATCCTTCCGGAAAATATGAAAGTTCGTTTTTGGCAACAGGAGTTAAGTCCAAAACAGGAAGAACTTCTGCCCCAGGCTGCTGGCGATACTTGCCTATATCAGAAGGAAGCACTCGCGGATAACGCTTAGACATTGCCTTTGTCTGCAAAAGATATACAGAATCACCGCGTTTGAATCCGAGCGGGATATCGATAAAACGACGGCCTTTTTCATCGGTTATGACAGTGCGGACTTTGTGACTCACACGGCCAGAATCGTCCTGGCGATGCAAGCGGATTGAATCTCCGACTTCCGGGTCGTAACTTCCGCCAGAAAGGTGAACCATTGTGATTTTGTAATCTTCTGGATTTGCGTCCGGGCCAGCGGCTTCCCGAGCCTTTTCTTTGGCTTCATCACTAGCCTGCTCAAACAATGAGATTTTACCAAGGTAAATTCCTGTTCCTCCAGCCTGATCAGGATTGAGAATGAGGCTTCCGGCCTTGTCAACGCCTTCTTCGTTTGTTTTGAAATTGTACCAGTAAGATGTTTTGGCACGGGCAAAATCTGTTGAAAGCATTCGTTTGGCAGTGGCAAGAGAACCTTTTTTGTCCTTTTCCCAGTTGTCCATGAGATAGCGGTAAGCGGCAACTACAGAACCGACATATTCAGCACTCTTCATGCGGCCTTCGATTTTAAAAGACTCAACTCCAAGCTGCATCAAATCAGGGATTTGCTCAATGAGCTGCAAGTCACACGGAGAAAAATAATATCCCTGCTTTTCACCATCGCTCTCAGAATCTACGGTATAAAAACGACGGCAAGCCTGCGTACACATACCACGATTGGCACTCTTTCCGCCAAGGAAGCTTGAGAAAAGACACAAACCTGACTCACTGACACACAATGCGCCGTGCACGAAAATTTCAAG
>CACZYY010000097.1:8872-10630 GCA_902785455.1 uncultured Spirochaetaceae bacterium | reverse complement strand
GTCCTTGGCAAATTTTTCGCGGTTTATAAGCTGCATGTCACGCTGAATTCTCGCCTTTGCCTTTGTTCCGCGGGCACACGGACCACGACGGAGCCAGTCACGCTCAAAACGGAGCACGCTTTCGATCCGCCGCTCGGTATTTTCTTCTATCTCAGCCTCGATTTCCTTTTTTTCTAGGTAGGTAGAATAGTTTCCTTCGTAAAGCTTTAAGTGATAGCGGGCAAGCTCGTAAATATTGTTACAAACCGCATCCAGGAAATAGCGGTCGTGCGTAACCATGAGAACGGTTCGCTTTGTGTCGTGAAGATAATTCTGGAGCCAGTAAATCGTCTGAATGTCAAGATGGTTTGTCGGCTCGTCAAGAAGAAGAAGCTTTGTGTCCTCAACAAGAACCTGTGCAAGCGCGACTTTTTTGACCATTCCACCCGAAAGAGTGCTCATTTTTCGGGTCAAATCGTTGATTCCGAGCGTTCCAAGAATCGAGCGAATCTGACTTTCGTAATTCCAAAGATCACCTTTATCCATTTCGAGTGTGAGTGCGTCAAACCGTGACTGCTGACCGTTAGTTAGACCATCAGCCATTTTTTCACACAAGTCCTCGTATTCGTTGATTATTTTGAGTTTGGGGCTTTCTGACTTAAAAATATGCTCACGAATTGTATTTTCACCGTCAAAATCAGGATTTTGCGAAAGATAGCTAACTCCCGATAGTTTGTTAATTGTAATTTGACCGTCATCTGCAGATAAAACACCTGCAATTACATTGAGAAGAGTCGATTTTCCGGTTCCGTTGCGACCAATAATCGCAGCTTTATCGCCTTCGTTGAGTCCAAAAGTGACTTCCTGAAAAAGAGGCTTTTCGCGCCCCATTTTTGAAACATTTGAAACTGATAATATGTTCATAGTTCACAATGCGACACGGATGTCGCTTCCCTTAAAAGAAAGTTATTCTCACGACTACGCCAGCAGTCGTAATGACACGGAGGTCGAAAAATGTTCATAAGTTACTTTTCTTCCTGCCAGTCTCTGCTGCTTATAAAAAAATGATCTCCAGAACGCCCGTCAATTCCTGTAGCAAATTCAATTCCATCTTCGGGACGCTGGTCTTTGTAATTTGAAAACGAGTACCAATAAGTACATTCCACATCGTTATCATCATTATCTACATACTCAGAAGGAAATTCGTGAAAAAAGAAATAATTGCAGCCTTCTCTTTCAATCAAAGACTTTTCATCGATGGGGAGCTTGATTCCACAATAATACTTGGCAAAATTTTTTGACGCTTTTATGAATTCTTCTTTAGTCATTTTATATCGCACAGATTCCTATAATTTTAAGAAGAATTGTAGCACAAAACACTGAAAGATTGAATCTGTGTAAAAAATTGCCAGCCTGCACTTTTCTGCACAGGCTGAACGATTTCTACTCCCCAAGGATTTCCCCGAGAGCTTTTACGGCATTTCGCACACAATTGTCACACTCGCAAAGGACTTTTCCGGTTCCAACGCCCTTCAAATCTTTGCATGTGACCGCCCCGCACTTCTCACGGAAGTTTGCAAGAAGCTCGCGGCTCTGACGGACAGTTCCCTCGCCGTTCGTGCGAAGTCCAAGAATCATATTCGCGCCAACCAAAGCACCGCAAGTCGCTTCCATGCACCCCATTCCGGCCGCAAAACCCGCTGACATTTTCTGCAAAGTCGCTTCATCAACATTCACTGTATCGGCAAAAACTTTTGTAACAGCCTGGCAGCAATTGCA
>CACZYY010000097.1:0-8829 GCA_902785455.1 uncultured Spirochaetaceae bacterium | reverse complement strand
TCCGCCGCCTTTTCAGCACGCTCGTTAATTGTCATTTTAGTACCTCTTTATATTTCAATTTGCAAATGCCCTGTGTCATCGTTCCCATAGGACAGAAAGTGCACCAGCTCCGCGGCTTGTAAAGCACCATCACAATCAGCCCGATTAAAGTCGAAGTGAGCATAAGACTATAAAAACCATAACTGAATTGAGCCACCCACGCAAGACTTTCGCCCAAAAATGCCGGATTATAAGCCCATTTCCACGGAACACGGAACGTCCAGAAAAGCTTAACCGCCTGTCGAAGATTCTGAGCACCCGAAGCAACAAGCCAGGTCTGCCAGACCATAGAACCGAACATCGTAAGGAAGAATATCAAAAATCCGTAGCGGAAATATTTTGAAGTGATTGCTCTGGGAGTCGTTTTATTCCGGGAAAGCTTAAACGATGAGCCTAGCAAATTAAAAAGCTGACCGCGACCGCACATATTATTGCAGAACCATTTGTTCCCGCCCACAATCGCAAAAATCAGCGGAAGCAAAAAATCAATCATGCCGAGCCACGCAAAAAGAATATTAAAAAATCCAAGCGCGAAATACACAATCGACCAAATCCAAAGATAGTTGTACCATTTCTTAGTTTTCATGCCGCACCCTCCCTCAAAACCGGAGAAATGCAACCAACAGGACAGGTTTTACCGCACAAACCGCATCCTACGCAAATTTCAGAATCAACACGCGCAAAGCATCCGTGAAGGACCGAAATTGCCCCGCGCGGACAAACATTTGTGCAGGCTCCGCAGGCCACGCACCGAGCCTCGTCAACCCGTGCATATTTTTTTGATTTCATAGCCACCTCTTAGCATAAGGATAACCAGGAAATCAAAAATCGTATGTGATTAAGTCACACAACTAATTTTTCCGTATCCAGAATCTCAATTTTTCCGCGGCCCAAACGGACAAGTCCTTCTTCTTCCATATATTTAAGCGTTTTTGAGACAACCTCCCGCACGCTTCCAATCTGTTTTGCCAAATCTTCGTGCGTGACAGAAAGCACATTACTTTTTTGTCGCAATCTCTCGTCATGCAAAGCAAGCGCAATTCTCTGATCAATTTTCATAAAAAGAACCTGTTGAATCGTCCAGAGGACTTCAGAAAATTTCTCCGTAGCATTTTTGTAAATGTAAAGCTCAACAAGAGGATTTTCCAGTTCAACTTTGTGAAGAACTGCTGACGGAATCAAACTAACGGTAGTTTCTTCAACAGCCTCTATCAGAACATCAAAAACAATCGAATCCATAAGGCACGAAGCCGAAAGAATGCAAACATCGCCTTTTTCAACCCGATAAAGCGTAACTTCCCGGCCTTCATCAGAAACGCAATAAACCCGCAGACTGCCAGAAAGAACCGCCATAACGCCACGACACTCTCCATCAGAACGATGAATCAATTTTCCCGCTGAAAAAACTTCCGTTCGTAAGTTTTGCTCCAAAAATGTTCTCTGAGACAGGGTTAAATCTTTCCAAAAAGAAAAAAATGATGCTTGATTTTCCATAAATCTCATTATACCATAGAAAATCAATTATAGGAGATAACCATGAAAGTAATTCTTTTTAACGGAAGCCGCAACGAAAAAGGCAGCACATACACAGCTTTGAACCTTGTCGCAGACTCACTCAAAGAAAATGGAGTTGAAACCGAAATTTTCTGGGTTGGAGGCAGAGCACTTACTGGCGAAATCGACGCCCTTGTTGAAGAGGCAATTGCAAAATTGCAGACCGCAGACGGAATCGTGCTTGGCTCACCAGTTTATTATGCTTCTCCGAGCGGTGAAATGGTCGCTTTTTTGGACAGACTTTATTGGAAGGGCGAAAAATATCTCCGATTCAAGCCGGCAGCTGCTGTCACAGTCGCACGCAGAGCTGGAACTACTGCATGTCTCGACGTCCTCAACAAATACATCACTTACGCGCAGCAGCCTGTAATCACTTCACGCTACTGGAACATGGTTCACGGCTCAAACGGCGATGACGTCATGAAAGATGAAGAAGGAATCCAGATTATGCACACAATCGGCCGAAACATGGCATGGATTTTAAAGAGCATTGAGGCAGGAAAAACCGCTGGCGTCGCACAGCCAGAATCAGAAAAGAAGGTTTGGACTAATTTTATTAGATAACAACTACCGTTTGGTAGTTATATTCTTTCGCTTACTTTATAGACTTCACAACACTGTCCTTCGATTTTTCATCGGGCAGTGTTTTTTTATTCGGTCTTTAATCCGTCGAAAGCACCTTCTTCGTACAAATCAAGAAATGCCTTTGTCACAACCGGATCAAACTGCGTTCCAGAACATTTTTTTATTTCCTCAACAATTTCCACCATTGGAAGCTTTTTGCGATAAGGACGGGTTGAACTCATGGCATCAAATGCATCGGCAACGGAAATGATTCGCGCAACCCACGGAATTTTTGTTCCTGCAAGATTTGTCGGATAACCTTTGCCGTCAAACCTCTCATGATGATACTTGGCTCCCTCGGCAAGAAAAGTCTGTTTTTTTACTTTTTTGAGGATTTCATAACCACGATACGCATGTTCTTTTACAGTTTCGTATTCAGCCGCGGTTAATTTCCCTGGCTTATTCAAAATTTCGTCAGGAATTCCAATTTTTCCAATATCATGAAGCAAGGCAATATTATAATATCTTCCGGAGGTCTCTTCATCTTCGCCAAGTTTTGAGGCAAGCATTCTGGTATATTTTGCAACCCGAAGCGAATGTCCGTTCGTATAAGAATCTTTGCCATCAATACAAACTGAAAACGAGTCAATAATGGAATTCGTGAAATCCAAAATATCATTTCTACGGCTCTCTTCTGATTGTAAAAGCATTTCAGTTCTCTTATAAATAATCACAACTGATAGAGTAGTACCAATCGTAATGAACAATCCTGGCAAACAGCCCGGCCTAAACTGAAAAAGCCCAATAGTCAGGGAAATAAAACGCCAGCCAAGAATAACTAAAGCCGTATAAAATCCTAATCTTCGGTAGAAAACCGTAAGCGAAATCAAAGCAACAGCCACTAAGGAAGAAAAAACACCAGCCAGAACTTCAACGGGGAAATCATGTCCACAAAATGAAAATATATCATGGGTCATTGATGTTTTTCTGGCAAAATGTCCCATGACCAAATAGAATAACAAAAGCAAAACGTATCCTATTTTTGATGTAATTCTACCTATTTTAAATTTTATACTTTTTTTCATGTTATAAATTATAACACAACTTTTTTAAAAATCTATTCTTAAATATTTATTCGTGTTATTCAGTTTTTATATTGTCAAAAGCTCCTTCTTCATACAATTCGAGGAAAGCCCTTGCAACAACAGGATCAAACTGCGTTCCGGAACATTTTTTTATTTCCTCAACAATTTCCTCCATTGGGAGCCTTTTGCGGTAAGGACGGGTTGAACTCATGGCATCAAATGCATCGGCAACGGAAATAATTCGTGCAACCCATGGAATCTTTGCCCCGTTGAGTTTAGTCGGATATCCCTTGCCGTCAAATCGTTCGTGATGATAGTAAGCACCATCCGAAATATCTTTCTGACTCCTTACCCTCTTCAGAATTTCAAAACCTCGGTAAGTATGGGTTTTAATCGTTTCATATTCGTCTTCGGTCAATTTTCCAGCTTTATTCAGGATTTCATCTGGAATACCGATTTTTCCAATATCATGAAGCAAGGCAATGTTGTAGAATTTCTGTGCCGTTGCCTCATTCTCCCCAAGTTTTTTTGCGAGCAGCTTGGTATAGCTTGCAACCCGAAGCGAATGTCCGTTGGTGTAAGAATCCTTTCCGTCGATACAAACCGAAAACGCATCGATAATGGAATTGGTAAAATCGACCAGTTCTTTTTTATGAGATTCGTGCTCACGGATAATTTTATTATTTTTTTGATAAATGATTATAACTGCGAGCAAGGCGACAATACTTGTAAAAAAGGCAGGAAGGCTCGTAACATGAAACTGAACCATACCATAAGCAAGTTTTGAACAGCGAACTATAAGAATCAACAAGGCTGTATAAAATCCGACTTTACGATAGAAGACTACCAGACAAATCAGAACAATACTTGATATGGAAGAACATACAGACGCCAGAAGACCTATTGGATATTCATGCCCTAAAATATTAAGCATTTCTTTTGATCCAGCAGTTATTCTAGACCCCTTTTCTGAAAGGAAATACAAAGCAACAAATAATAGAAAGCCAAATAAAATAGAAATAAAACTAAGTTTTGAATATTTACTGAATTTTAGGAATTTATTTTTTTCCATATAAAATAAGTATAACTTGACTTCCTTAAAACTATATAAAATAAATCATGAAAATTAAATTTGAAGCATTTTATTGACATATTCAGACAATGCCGTTATTATTAAAACAACATTTGAACATTTGTTCATATGTCAAAGGTGTTTATGACAGAAGAAATAGAAAAACCAGCTTACGCTCAGGATTTAAAAGCCATCGCGGATTCTATGCCGGACGAAGATTTGCTTTTCGATTTGGCCGAACTTTTTAAAATTTTCGGTGACTCTACCCGCATCAAAATTCTTTTCGCTCTCCTTGGGCGTGAGGTTGCGGTTGGCGACTTGGCCGAAGTCCTTTCAATGACGCAAAGTGCAATCAGTCACCAGTTGCGGGTATTAAAAGCAAACGGTCTTGTCCGCTTCCGTCGCGAAGGAAAATCTCTGATTTACGCCTTGAGCGATGATCACGTAACAAAAATCCTGAACATGGGATTGGAACACATTGAAGAATAAGTAATTAGAAGTTGGGTGCTCCCGCCTTCGGCGGTCGGGCTATCCGCCGTTCCGCTGTCGCTACATTGCGTCGTTCGCAACGCTCACTAAGCAACGCTAACGCGCGGCTACTATCCCTAGCACTTGCGATACATAACAAAACAAAGGAGATTTTTATGGAACATACACACGAACACAATCATCTTGGAGAACATATTCACTGCGACTGCGGGCATTGTGACCACGAGCACGAACATCATCATGAGCATGACCACGATGAACACGAAGAAGAAACGCCCCTCAAAAAAATCCTGCTTGCAGGCGTGATTTTTATCGCAGCCCTTTTGATTGAGCATCTTCCGATTTTCTCGGCAACTTCCCCGCTCATGTCTTCTCTGAGCAAAAGCTTTTCTTACTCATGTGACACTCCCCGCCTGATTTACGGTATTTTGTATCTTGCTGCATATTTAATCTGTGGTCGTGACGTCGTTAAAGGTGCAATTCGCAATATTCACAAAGGAAATGTCTTTGGCGAACAGTTTTTAATGACTGTGGCCTCGGTCGGTGCAATTTTCGTCGGCGAATATGCCGAAGCAGTTGCCGTAATGCTTTTTTATAATCTCGGCGAATTCGTACAGGATTATGCCGTTGACCGCTCCAGAGATTCAATTTCCGCACTCATGGACATTCGGCCGGACACAGCCACGGTTATCCGCGACGGAAAAGAAATTGTCGTTTCACCAGAAGAAGTTGAAATTGACGAAATTATCCAGGTAAAGCCAGGAGAGAGAGTTCCGCTGGACGGCGTTGTAATCGAAGGAAAATCATTTGCTGACACATCGGCTCTCACAGGCGAAAGCGTCCCGCGCGAAGTTTCGGCAGATTCAGAAGTCCTCGCAGGATTTGTAAATCAGAGTGGCCTGCTTAAAATACGCGTCACAAAATCTTACGGAGAAAGTGCTGTCACACGAATCCTGAATCTCACTCAGGAAGCAAGCGAAGTCAAAGCAAAGAGCGAAAAATTCATCGCTCGGTTTGCAAGAGTTTACACACCGATTGTCTGTATCGCAGCCCTTCTGGTCGCCGTTCTTCCGCCGCTCGCATTGCAATTTTTTGCACCAGAACTTTTTGAAAAATACGGCTGGTCTGTCTGGATTTACCGCGCTCTCACTTTCCTTGTAGTTTCATGTCCTTGCGCGCTTGTGATTTCCGTTCCGCTCGCTTTCTTCTGCGGAATCGGTTCAGCTTCAAGCTCCGGCGTTCTTATAAAAGGCTCGAATTTCGTTGAAGTTCTTTCAAAAGCAAAAATCGCCGTATTTGACAAAACCGGCACCCTCACAAAAGGCATTTTTGATGTCGTAGAAGTCAATCCAGCAAACGGATTTACGAACGATAGTTTGCTTGCAATCGCAACGCATGCCGAAAGCTACTCAAATCACCCGATTTCAAAATCACTCAAAAAGGCACATCATTGCGTTCTTTGCGATGCACTAAAAATTCTTGAACCCGAAGAAATCAGCGGATTTGGCATACGAGCGGTAGTCGAAGGAAAAACAGTTCTTGCTGGAAACGCAAAGCTTATGAAAGAAAAGAATGTAACTGGTTTTGAAGATTATACAAACGACCGAAAGTTAGTCGGAACAATCGTTCATGTTGCAGTCGATGGAGTTTACGCAGGAAACATAGTGATTTCCGATCAGGAAAAAGATGATTCCCGCATTGCGATTCAAAATCTTAAAAAACTCGGAATCAAAAAGACTGTAATGCTCACGGGCGACACAAAGGCAACGGCCCAGGTCGTGGCAGAGAACCTGGGAATCGATGAAGTTTACGCAGATTTGCTCCCAGAAAACAAAGTCCAGAAAGTCGAAGATTTGATGAAAGGAACGGGTGTTGAGCGAAGTCGAAACACGCTCATCTTTGTCGGTGACGGAATAAATGACAGCCCGGTTCTTGCTCGTGCAGATGCTGGAATTGCAATGGGTGCACTCGGAAGCGATGCCGCAATCGAAGCCGCTGATGTCGTAATAATGGACGACAAGCCCAGCCGGTTAATCGATGCCATCAAAATTTCACGCCGCACGATGAGCGCAGTCTGGCAGAACATTTATGTCTCAATCGGAGTAAAAGTCGCAATCATGATTCTGGGCGCAGCAGGAATCGGAAACATGTGGCTCGCAGTCTTCGGAGATGTGGGCGTGTGTCTTCTTGCCGTAGCAAACAGTAGCCGAATACTAAAAAAATAGAAAAATAATTTGCTTTATATCCATATTAAGATTAAAATAATCTTTATGGATATGAACGAAAACACACAAAAGCCTAAAAAACAAGGCAAACTGGTCTATTACATTGTTGGTATCACCGTCATTATCGTGGCGGCGTTAACATCATTGCAAATTTTCGTCGTAACAAACCGTACTAAACTTTCTGTTGCTAGTGATTACGAGGAAAACTGCCTCAAAATTACGGACGCTTATTCAAACGTCGTCTCCATGAAGCTCAGCGAATACATCAAGCAAATGCGAATGTACACAGAGGCGGACGTCACTCAGACAGAAAATCCTGTCGAAATTCAAGAATGGCTCGTAGAACATGCAAAATCCCGCACGCCTGACTTTGACCGAATCGGTTACATTGACCAAAAAGGTGATTTCTACAACGATCAGAACAAAATCACCAATGTCAAGGACCGAATTTACTTCAAAGCCATCATGGAACAAGGGAACGACACAAATATCGATGATCCGGTAACTTCAAAATCCACAGGAACTACAATCATCCATGTTTCCCAGGCAGCAAAAGTCAATGGAAGAACAGTGGGATTTTACAGCGCGGTCGTTGGCGTAGACAAACTCACTGAATTCGTCCGGACTATCAAAATCGGAAAAACAGGTTATGCAATTCTTTTTAACAGTGAAGGAGACATAATCTCAACTTCTGCCCCAAACAGCGATGAGGCGGGTCTAAAAGCTATCATTGAATCAATGACAACTATTACACAGGCCCTTGCCCAAAAACAAAGCGGAGCCACATGGATTAAATCAAAAACCCTCGGCACAAAATTTGTCACTTATCAGCCGGTTGAAAATGCAGACTGGGGCTTTGCATTCATAATCGATGAAAAACAGGTTTATGCTACGGCACAAGAAATCGCAATCACGCTGATTATTGCAGGCATGATTCTTGCAATCGCACTTTTGCTTGGAATCGGTGCAGGAATTTTCCATTCCCTCAAACCTCTTCTCAAAGTCAAAGCATCTATCGAAGAAATTGCTTCTGGAAAAGCGGACCTTACACAGCGAATCACTGGCCCGGCGGCAAATGTCAACAACGAGATTGGCGGAGTTGTCAAAGGGTTCAACAAGTTCACCGAAAAACTTCACACTATTGTATCAGATGTCAAATATTCAAAAGACGTTCTTGCAGCGGCTGGCGACGATCTTGATGTAAGCATGCAGGACACAAGCGCATCAATCACAGAGATTATCGCAAACATTTCAAGCGTTCACAATCAAATCGCTAATCAGGGCGACAGCGTTTCACAAACAGCAGGAGCGGTCAACGAAATCGCATCAAACATCGAATCTCTTGAACGAATGATTGCAAACCAGTCCCAAGGCGTAAGCAATGCCTCATCCGCAGTCGAAGAGATGATTGGAAACATCGCCTCTGTAAACAACTCGGTCGATAAAATGGCGGCTTCTTTTGATTCACTCACGGAAAATGCCAAGAGCGGAGCCGAAAAACAGGTTCACGTAAACGAGCGGATTCACGAAATCGAACAGCAGTCACAAATGCTCCAGGAAGCAAACGCAGCTATCGCGGCAATCGCAAGCCAGACTAACCTTCTCGCAATGAACGCAGCAATCGAGGCCGCACATGCAGGAGACGCAGGAAAAGGATTTGCGGTCGTAGCAGATGAAATCCGTAAGCTCTCAGAAACTTCAACAATTCAGTCAAAGACAATCGGCGACCAGCTTTCAAGCATCAAGGAATCAATCAATTCCGTTGTCCAGGCTTCACAGGAATCTAGCGAGGCATTCAATA
>CACZYY010000096.1 GCA_902785455.1 uncultured Spirochaetaceae bacterium | reverse complement strand
ATGCAAGAAGAGCCTCGCATTTCTGGAGAATCGGGTGATTCGCGTTTTTGTTGATATTGTAGATTTTTACACTCAGGTCTAGCGAGAGCGATTCGGGCAAGTCTTTTAAGGATGATGTCTGCCTTATTGCCTTGAACGCATCCGAAAGTCTCATGATTTTTTCCTGCGGGAAAGCATCGTCTCCGTTGTAGAAGACGTAACATTTCGGGCGAGGCAGCTTGATTTCCTTCGTGTTGTACTTGTCATTGTCGGTGAAGAAGCGGTTGTAGTGCGCCACCAGATATTCAAGACATCGGAACGGCATGTTATTGTTGATTGTGCTCTGATGCTCGGCAAGGACAACTATGCTGTCGTTGATTTCCATCGACACGTCGTTCTCGATGTTGTTGTAGACCACATTCTCCAGCGTGACCGGCTTTATCTCAACCTCGCCGATTTTGAAGTCTGTGTCGTGAATCGCGTTGTAGAGCGATAGAAAATATTCCTTTGCGTTTACGTTGCGCCCGAACATGTTCACGAAGAGCGAACTTTTGTAGTCGCGTTTTTGATTTGCGTATTCTTTTGGTGCCATAAAACACTCCTGTTTTTAATAAATAGGCCTAAATTCGAGTTCTGAAGTTCATTGGCTGTATCAAAAAAAATGGCTTCCAGTCGTGATAAAGGCTTATCGAAACCTAGGGAACGACGGCGTAGCCGGCAAAAGGCTCCAGTGGAGCGTTTTGAGTGAGGTTCCGAACAGCTATACTGTGAAGGCAAGCTCGCCTGCTACACGCAGTTTGTGTTTGTAATTATTTAAGTTTGCCGCTTACGCGGCAGCACAAACTGAGTGTTTTCGTAAGCCGTTTCACTTCTTCACGCCGTTTTTTTTTGCACTATCTGAAAATTTACAAAACCCGACATTCTGGCTAAATAAAATTTGAGAAAAATTAGAAAACACAGTGCGGCCGGTCACAAAGTCTTCTTCAAATTCCCATACCTATTTATTTCCTTTAAAAGTGCGTTTTCGGCAACGCAAATGCAAAAAAGTCAGAATTTTACAAAAAAAATCTACGCATCGAGCACTATTGTTATTGTGCTCGTTTGGATGCAGCGGCACAGGAAGACGAGAGTTTTGCTCTGCAAAATTCTCGTCAGGAAGTCAGAAATCCATGGATGGATTTCTGGTTCCATATTTGCGGCAATGCAAATGAAATTGGTCGTAATTGTGCAAAAAAGACGGAAAATTTAAAGCAACTGCCCTCTCGGCAGAAATCACTTTCGGAGCTTGGTTGCGCGCTTTGGCAGCACCAGTAGCTAGCGACGGAAAAGACACAGTTACAGCAGCAGGTAACTCTTGGGGTTATGGTGCTCGTACAGCTCGTCTTAACGTTAACGCAAAATCTGAGGACGGAACTGCAGGTTTCAGCATGGGTATCTACAACGATGTATCTATGAAGCTTGAAGCTGGTGACGAGGCAAATCTCTGGATTAAGCCACTCGACATCGTAAAAGTTTCATACGGTAAATATGACAACAACACTCTCCGTGGCGATCTCTGCTACGGTTCATGGAACTGGCTCCGCCCAACATCATCATGGCTCGCAGAAGACGAAGGTCTCTTGATGAGTGGTAATGGTGGTAAAGGTCTTATGGCAGAAGTTACACCTGTAGAGAACTTGTATGTACAGGCTTTGGTTCCAATTTTGGCTCCGACACAAGACAAAAACGATGTTTGGCATTCTGGACAGGTAAAAGCTGATGCAACATACAAACAGATTCGTGGTGGTTTGGCTTACACAGTTCCAGGTACTGCAAAAGTTAAATTCCAGTACATCGGTAAAGGTGAAGCAAAAGTAGACGAAGTAAAAGATGCTGAAGGAAACGTAACAACTAAAGGCAAAGACGGAAACAGCAACTGCACAATCGAAGCAGAAGTTGACGTTCTCGCTGTTGAGAACCTCTTCCTCGGCGTTGGATTCCAGTATAACAACCTCAAGGATGGCGATGACAACAATGCTGGTGACCAAAAGATGAAGATTGCCCTCGGTGCTTCTTATCAGGTTAACGAGGATATCAAACTTTCTGCAAGCGGTGCATTCTTCCAGTTCTACGGAAAAGATGCTAATAAGTATGACCCACGCTTCCAGGCTGGTGTAGGTGTTGACTACAACCTCGGTGACGGTCTCTCAGCTAACGCAGACTTCCGCTATCTTTCTGCTCAGAAGAAAGACGGTACAAAAGTTGACAACTCTGACCATGTTGCATTCTCAGCTGGAATCCAGAAAGGTTTCTCTAACGGCTACATTGGAGTTGCTTTCCAGGGTCAGACAAACGGCGGTGCATTTGCTAACAACGTAATCGAAGCTGCAGAAAAAGACAAGATGATTTGGGCTATCCCAGTTGCTCTCTCAGTTTGGTTCTAATCTAAGCTGATATAGCTAGAATAACCTGCCCGCAATTCATTACGAGTTGCGGGCATTTTTTTTAATAATTAATTTATAGCAAGTATTCAAATTTTATGTTATACTAAAAATGTAGAAGGAGGTTCCATATGCCATTGTCAGCAGTTCAGGAAAAGCTAAAAACAATTCCAGATGAATATATGACAGAAGTATACAATTATCTGGAACTTTTGCAATACAAAATCCTCTATAAAAAAAATGCATGAAAACTCTGTAAAAAAATTTCCAAACCGTCATCCAGATATTTTAAAAAGCTCAGATTTCTACATGTCACCAGATTTTGACGCGCCCCTTGAAGATTTTAAGGAGTATATGTGAAATATCTTTTAGACAATCATGCGCTTTTATGGTATTTGTTTGACAGTGAGAATCTATCCTAGATCGCCAAGGAAATCATCAACAATGAATTTTGCTATTACAGCAAAGTGTCATTGTGGGAAATTGCCATAAAACAAACTCGTAATCTTCTCCAATATAACCAATCCATTCAGGATATTATAACAGCCTGCAAAGAAGAAGAATTTGAGGAGCTTTTCGTTTCTGGAAGATCTTTAGAACTAATAAAGAATTTGCCCGATATTCATCGAGATCCGTTTGATAAGCCTACGTAACAATAGCTTCACTACGCAGGCTCTCGTTTTAATTTATCCTTTTTTTCTACTCAGCCTCTTCGTAAGAATCAGGTTCGGCAGATTCTGTGGGGATTGGTGCGTTGAGGGCGTCTATGCTCTCGTCGGAAAGGAAGTCTATTAATTTTTCAATCTGCGCCCTTGTGAAGTAGTATTTCTGGTCAACAGACTGTGGCGGACGATTTGAGCCAAGGTCTTCGTTGAGGTTTGGCGAGCGCACCACATAAATGCAGAAATATGGAGATTTGCCTAGGAATTTGTAGCCGAAATAAGCCTTTGGTTTGGAATAACTTGTCATCATTGACTCGGCAATTCCAAATTCCTCATAAGCACCGACCTGTCCGTATGCGCGCTCGGATTTTTTCATTTTTTTGTCGAGCTTTTTGTTGTCGAAGTCTTCAAAATACTGATTAGCGGCTTTGATAAGCGCGTTTCGTTCGTTTGTTGCAAGGAAACATGCATAACTTGATGTGTCGTAGCGAACCAAAAAACCTGCCAAATCAGTCTGCGGCTTGTGAATGAATGTACAGAGGCGTTTTTTGCCCTTCTTCAAATAAACATTTGTAGAATCATACTTTTCGAATTTTTTGAATTCAAAAAGCTTTTCCATGAAGGACCTGTCGCCACTTCCTTTGATTTTTGACTTGCTGTACGGATCAGAATCAATTTTTTGTGATGATGATTTTTTTGCTGTAAGGGGAATTGCAGTAGCCTCGGTTTCATCGCCATAAGAATCTATGTCGTCTGAGTCAACCTTTGTGCTTCCGCAAGATAAAAGAAGTGCAAGCATCATTGTGCCTGCAATAGAAACCACTGTCTTTTTCATTTTTAACTCCTAATTTAGATATGTTCTATATTATAGTAAAATAAAGAAAAAGCACAGTGGTTACGGCTAATCAGAAAAAGTCTGACTAGAAGTTATAGCGAACACCTGCTGAAGCTGTATGTTTAGCCTGATCTGTGTCTGTGCTGATCAAAGCAGAAACAGTTGCAGTTGCCTTGTCACTAGCCTTAAATGTTACGGCCGGTGAAATTGTTGCGTATGTATCTGCTTTGTCATCAGAGCTGAGATAGATTGAAGCCTCAGCAGAAACTTTGAGCAAAGAGTTTACGTCGTAAGAAACAGCCGGAGTAATTTCAATGTTGTAGTCACCGTCACAAAGATTGATGTATGAGTATGCACCAGCAAGAACCTTTTCGATTCCTGTGTACTCAGCCCATGCAACGAGCATTGTTGTTGCATTGTCGCCATTTTCGGCTTTATTAGCATCCGTAGCGTTGTGGAAAACCTCACCAACCAAAGTAAGATTCTCAATTGCTGTCAAACCAACAGATCCGTAGTAGTAACCTGCGAGGGCTGCACCAGCTGTAACAAAGAATGGTTTTGCCTCATATTTTGCGCTGAATCCAAGAACTTTTTCGTCAAATTTAACGTCGTCTTTAAGAGCCTTTCCGTCTTTTACTTTGCTGTCGTTAGCTGAATATTTGTCTGCGAACTTGTCTGTAGCCTGAGCTGCAACTGTAAGACCTGCAACTGCTTTTGGAACAACAACTACGCGGAAACCTTTTCCACCGTCAATGCCAGTGTCTTCCCAACCACCTGTTTTTGTGAATCGGTCAGAAATGATACCAGCCTCAGCGATAACCTGTCCGTCAAGAAAGTTTGCATAGCTCATAGCCCATTTTACGTTGCTCTCTTTGAAGAAATCCAGGCTGCTCTTGCGAACGCTTCCTACTACTTTACCATTTGCATTTTTTACAGATTCTGTCTCGAATGTAGGATCAACCTGATAGCGGAATGTAACTCCACCGAAAGCCTTTGTATAATCGATATTAACGCGGAGACGTGTGCCGCCGCCAAAATATCCGCCCTGCACCCATTTATTTGTTGAATATACAGAGTTCTCAATTGTGTCAGACATGCCGGCACGGAGATATCCCTTTACTGACAAACCTTCATTTTCTTCTGCGAAAGCCGCAAGTGAAAGCATAGCAACTGCGACCAAGCTTGCAATAATCTTTTTCATATAAAGACCACCTTTTTATATTTTTGAATCAGCATACGCCAACTCTCTACATAGAAACAAGTTTACCGAAAATTTATCAATGCTTCAACAAATTTTCAGTAAACTTTTGGTCTTTTTTCACATTTTATGTAACCTTTTACACTTTATTTCGTTTTAGGCCACATTAACGCAATGAAAAGCGATTTACTTCACTTGGTGCAAAAACTCTCTCTCCGATTGAATATCCAGCATCTCTTAGAAGTGATATTTCCAGTAAACAGGAACTGCAATTGCCCAGTCTTTGTCGCACATTGCAATGTCGAATTCTGCACCTACAGTGTTGTTTTCGTTTACATCGTAATCAAGAGCGAATGCACCCATTGTGATGTTCTTCTGTGTCTCGTCCTTGTCTTTGAGGTCAACGAGGATTTTTCCTGTAGCAGTTGCTGTAAGGTTCTCTACGATTCCGAATGAAACCGATGCAGCTGAGTAAAAGTCATAAACAGTGTCATCATCATATCCGAGGTTGTAAGCCATCTCAGCTGCAACTGTAACTTTTTCCGTCTCGAATGAAGCATAAGCACTCAAAAGGTCTTTATAGAAAACACACTTTTCAATTGTTCCGAGTGAAATAAGGTCTTTATCACCAACTACAGGCAATACAGTCTCTGAATGTGCAAAACCCGCACCGATTGTCAAAGGCTCAACTTTTCCGAAGAGTTTTGGAAGGTTGATGTATGCACCAATCTGTCGCTGGTCACTGTCTGCTACGTCCTGAACTGAAGCACCAATCTGGAAAAGCTCGTGGTCATAGATTGCAC
The DNA here is from genome assembly GCA_902785455.1 of uncultured Spirochaetaceae bacterium. GTDB lineage: Bacteria > Spirochaetota > Spirochaetia > Treponematales > Treponemataceae > Treponema_D. The sequence continues at coordinate 10,658 of CACZYY010000096.1, read as the reverse complement.
CGAAGCCGATGTTGAAGTTTTCCTGCTGATTATCTTCTTTTTTACCGTTAATCCAGTTAATATCACCGTTATCATCGCTTCCATCAAATGAGAACGGTGCTGTTACTGCGAAGCGAAGGTTTTCAATCGGGAAAACAGATACTGTGAAACCGTCAGAACCAATATTTGCGGCATTTACATTGTCGTCGTAAATCGGGAGTGTTGAACCGTCAGCGAAAATTCCTGTGTGAAAACCGAGAGCAACTTTGTCAACCGGACGGAATTCAACGTACCAGTCGTTTACTTTGCCCTGAAGGCCGAAATGTTTTTCATCATAGTCATCGAGAGTGACTGTTGCCTTTACCATTGCGTCAACTTTTTCTGATGTGACTTCAGCCTGCATACGCTCTTTGATTCCAGGAAAATCTTTTGTAGTCTCATCAGCTTCGTCAGAATGATAGAGAATTGCGTCTTCTTCGTACAATTTATTGTAGAAAGAAAGTTTGATGTCGTCTGCAGATGCAAAAGCTGAAGCCAAAGCAAGTGCGGCAAGGCTAGAAATAATTTTTTTCATAAAAACCACCTTTTTTGTATTTTTATTAGCAAAAGCTAACTTGTTTGAATGAAGCAACTTTAGTTAGTTTTATTTACTTTGTCAATCGCTTTCATGTAGATTTTTTGCATTTTTTACGTTTTTTTGCTATACTTTTCGTATGGCTACAATTTATTTCACACGTCACGGAGAGACATTCACCAACACCAAAAAACTTGTCTGCGGAGCAAGGGAAGTTGAACTCACTGAGAACGGACACAATCAGGCTGTTGAGCTTGGAAAAGAGATAAAATCAAAAATTGAAAAGGGAGAATTGAAAATTGACAAAATCTTCTACTCTCCTCTTTCGCGGGCAAAACTTACGGCACTTCATATTTCAGAAATCACAGGAATTCCAGCCGAAGAAGAGCCTCTTTTGATAGAACGAAATTTCGGAAGTTTCGAGGACAAAAGCCGGGAATCAGAGGAATTCAAGGCGGCTCTCAGAACTTTTGCAATGTCGTATGGAAGGGAATCCGGCGGTGAATCCAACATGCGCACAGCCCAGAGAATCTACAATCTTCTGGACACACTCACAGAGCAAAGCAAGCGCACGGGCGAAACTTATCTTCTGGTAGCACACAACGGACTTGCTCGCGTGGTGAATTCATATTTCTACGACATGACGAACGAAGAATTCGGGGCTTTCGGAATCACGAACTGTCAGTTGCTGGAATATAAATTTTAAACCACAGATTACACAGATGTCACAGATTATGTATAAGGCATAAGAAAAACATTCGTATAAACACGAAAAATTCATGATTAACAAAAGTTAAAATCTGTGTTAATCTGTGTCATCTATGGATAACTAAAAAGGAGTTAAAAATATGAAAGGATTTGAAATCGGGCAGGAAGTTGAGACTACGGTCGTACAGATTTCTAATGACACGGTTTTTATTGATTTGGGGCTTAAGAGCGAAGGATTTGTTGACAAAGCAGAATTTATCGATTCAGACGGAAAATGCACAGTAAACGAAGGCGACAAAATCAAAGTCTATTTTGTTTCATCAAACCGGGACGAGCTTCACTTCACTACCCGCTTGAAGGGCGAAAATGCTGACACAAATGTGCTTGAATCGGCTTTCAATTCAGGACTGCCGGTTGAGGGCAATGTCACAGCCGAAATCAAAGGCGGATTCGAAGTCAAAATCGGAAGCAGCCGCGCCTTCAAGAACATCATCGTCTCTAACCGCAAGGTCGAGGAAGAGGCAGAAGTCAACAAAGTCAATTCTCTCGCAGAAAAACTGACTGTAGGCTCAGTCGTAACAGGCGAAGTAAAATCTTTGCAGAGCTACGGCGCATTCATTGATTTGAACGGATTCCAGGCACTTCTTCCAATCTCAGAGATTTCTCACGCACGCGTAAACGATGTTTCAGAAGTTCTGAGCGTTGGCCAGAAAATCGAAGCAAAAATCATCAAGGCCGAATGGAATACATCTAAACCTGAGCGTTCAAAAGTTTCTTTGAGCATGAAAGAGCTTGAAAAAGATCCGTGGGATGAAGTTTCTTCTATTAATATCGGCGACAAATTCACAGGCAAAATCGCAAGAATCGCGGCATTCGGCTTGTTCGTAAACCTCAAGCCAGGAATTGATGGCCTCGTTCACGTAAGCCTTTTGCGCGACGTAAACGACAAAACAAACCTCGCAAAGAAGTTCAAGGTCGGCGACACAATGGAAGTCGTCGTACAGAAAATCGATGCAGGCGAAAAGAGAATCAGCCTTGCCCCGGCTGGTGAAAGCGACGAGGAAGAAGACGACGCAAGCGATTATCTGAAAAAACAGGACAAGGCAGACGACGGCGAAACTTACAACCCGTTTGCGGCATTGCTTAAAAAATAAATTTAGATTGCCACACGGATTCAACTTTCCTACGGAAAGTCAAAAAACATTACTGAAATTGCGTAGCAATTTCGAATCTGTGTGGCAATATAAAACTCTTACGCCTTGAAATCATCCACTCCGGCCAAGTCCAATGTGCTGAACAGGTCATCGATTGTCTCACGGCGGCGGATTTCTTTTACAGAGCCGTCTTCGCGCAAAAGAAGCTCGCCACAGCGCAATTTTCCGTTGTAGTTAAAGCCCATTGCCCGGCCGTGTGCGCCTGCATCGTGGATAATCACTAAATCTCCCATGTCGATTTTTGGAAGTTCGCGCTGAACGGCGAATTTATCACAGTTTTCACAGAGAGAGCCGACTACATCGTAAACGTGGTCGCGCGGAGCGTTTTCTTTGCCTGAGACCGTGACCTCGTGATATGAGCCGTACATTCCAGGTCGCATCAAGTCTGCCATGCAGCTGTCAAGGCCGATATACTCGCGGTAAATGTGCTTTTCGTGGATTGCCTTGGCTACAAGCCAGCCGTATGGGCCTGTAATCGGGCGGCCACATTCCCAGTAAATTTCGAGCGGGTCAAGGCCACAAGGAACTATAACGCGGTCGTATTCCGCGCGGATTCCTTTTGCAACTTCATCATAATCAACGGCCTTCTGATCCGGCTTGTACGGGATTCCCAAACCACCGCCCAAGTCAACGAATTCAATCCGGACACCGAGCTTTTCTTTGACTTCTGCGGCAAGCTCAAACACGAGCTTTGCTGTGTCAACGAAGAAATTCGGGTTCAGTTCGTTTGAGGCAACCATTGTGTGAAGACCGAAGTGCTGAACACCCTCTTCCTTACAGATTTTGTATGCTTCGAACATCTGATCGCGTGTGAGGCCGTATTTTGCTTCTTCCGGCTTTCCGATGATTGAGTTGCAGCCGTGTTTGGCCGGGCCCGGATTGTATCGGAAGCAGATTGTGTCAGGAAGCTTTCCGCCCAATGCGTTTTTTAAGAAAGAAATATGTGTGATGTCGTCGAGGTTGATGATGTTTCCGTTTGCGAAAGCGTATTTGTATTCTGAAGCCGGGGTTTCGTTTGAGGTGAACATGACGTGCTTGCCTTTGATTCCGCTCATTGAAGAAAGCATGAGTTCAGGAAGGCTTGAACAGTCAGCTCCGCAGCCCTCGCTTGCCAAAATCTTCAATATATAAGGGTTGGGACAGGCTTTTACTGCGTAATACTCACGGAAAGCAGGGAAAATAGAAAAAGCCTTTGTGAAGCGGCGCATGTTCTCGCGGATTGCCTTTTCGTCGTACAAATAGAACGGAGTCGGAAATTGTTCCGTCAGTTTTACCAAATCATCGTGGTTTAATGGAAAAATCTTCATAAAAAATCCTCTTGGGCGTTCCCCTAGCCTTCGCAGCACAAGTGCTCGAGGCTAGGGTCGGGTGTTCCGCACTTCCGCTTTCGCTTCATTGCTTCACTTCGTTACGCAACTCTGGTGCTCCACCCCCTAACGCTGGGCTATTATACATTTTTCTTGAGTTTTTGGAAATATACCGGATAATGACGAGTCAAAAACCTCTTTGCACTTCACTTTATTTTAATTTTTCTTGTTTTTTTTTAATATAGGATTATAATTATATTTAGATTGTTTTAACAATCTTTTCGTCATGACAAAGAAATTTTATATAAACACTAACATCGAGCGAATTTTCTCTTTTGCAATATCGCTGCTTATCATTCTTGTCCTTAACCTAATCCTTGCAAACACGCTTCTCAAAAAAATTCAGGAAAATGTACGGGCTACGATTATTGACAATTGCGATGATCAAATCGAAGATTATGCTCTGGCCGTCAATTCAAAATTAAGGCAGATCGAATCCCGACTTGATATTTTTTATGCCAAAATCGCTTACAGGGATTATTCCACAAATGAAATCCGCAAATTTCTTCAGAATGAACGCGATAAAATCAATCCGCCGTTTGACAATATCGTCTATGCAGACAAAAATGGCAACAGCTGGAACGTCTTCGACGAAGAATTCGATGTTTCTGACCGCAAGTATTATCAAAAGATAATTTCCGGCGAAACAAAGTTTTATGTAAGCAATATCCTTGAATCAAGAAGCAACGGCAAATCATGCATAATGTTCGCAAGGTCAGTTTACAACAATAAAACCGAGATTGTCGGAGTCCTTTTTGCGACATGTCCATTAAACGAACTGTCAAGTTATTTTGATGAAATCAAGCGAAGCGAAAGCACGAGATTCGTAATCAGGGATGAAAACAAGCGGATTATTTCCCACTACAACAAAAAATGGATAGGCTGGGTTTATTCTCCTTATAAATACTCCGATACAATTCTGCGCACCTCAAACGGGGAATTTCATGTAAAAGACTCAATCACAACAGATGGTGAGCCGGCATATATCTTTTACAAAGAAATCGACAACGCACTATGGACAATCGGCTACACTGTTCCCAAAACAGAATTCACAAATGTCATAAAACGGCAGAAATCTTATCACAATTTTATCATTGAAATCATCGTCGTCACGCTTTCGCTTATTCTCATGCTGGAAATCTGGATCCACAGAATTTTAGAACGGCACCAGATTATTTCGACACACATTGATGCACTCACGCACCTCTGGGTACGAAGCTATTTCGAAAAAGAAGCAAACAAACTCTTAAAACGGTACTCAAACGCAAAATTTCTTCTTATAGAAAGCGATATCCGTGGTTTTAAATTCATAAACCAGAACTACGGCGAGAACCAGGCAAACAAGCTGCTTCTTCAGTTCTCAAAATTGCTCTACGAAAATACAAATCGATATGACGGAATTTTATGCCGTGGCTATGCGGATCATTTTTTCATCCTCATCAAGATTACTTCCGTGCACAAAGCCATGCACTATTTCAAAAAGGATTTGAAGATAATTACAGAAAAGTCTAAACAGGCCAGCATTCCTTTCATTCCAAAATTCGGTCTTTCGTTCTACCTTCCAAACATAAAAGATGAAATTCAGGGCATTCAGCTTTTGATTACACGGGCAAGCTTTGCAAAGAGCACAATCAAGGAAAACGCCCTCCAGCAATTTGCGATTTACGATGACAGGCTGCTTCAAAAGTCAAAAAACGAGAATTTCATCGAAAATCATATGGAAAATGCCCTTGCAAACAAAGAATTTTTCGTTATGTATCAGCCCAAAATTGATTTGCAGAGCGAGAGAGTTGTCGGCGCAGAGGCTCTTGTTCGCTGGCAAAGTCCGGTGCTTGGTTATATGCCGCCAAATTCGTTCGTGCCGTTGTTTGAGCGCAACAATTTCATCGTCAAGCTTGATTTTTATGTTTACGAGCAGGTTTTCAAATTTATCCGCAAATGCATGGACAACAACGAGCCGACAGTTCCGATTTCAGTCAATGTCAGCCGCAATCACGACAAGCCGGAGAAATTCGTCCATTCATTCATGGCACTTCTCAAAAAATATGATATCTCACCAACCCTCATCGAAGTCGAGCTTTTGGAGCGCGCAACTTTGGATAAAAATCTTCTCCGGGACATCACGGTTATGCTTCAAAAAGAAGGTTTAAGGGTTGCCATGGATGATTTTGGTGCCGGAGAATCTTCACTCAACATGCTCTCAACAATTCCAGTCAACATCCTCAAATTTGACCGTTCATTCCTCTTTGCAAACGATTCAGAAAATGGCCGTCTTGACGCAACCTCAGAAAATTTTATCGCAACACTGATCAGCCTGGGCAAAAATCTCAAAAAGGAAACAATTTTCGAAGGTGTCGAAACCGAGGAACAGCGTGATTTCTTGCGAAAAATCAAATGCGATCAGGTTCAGGGATATTTCTATTCAAAGCCACTCCGGGAAGAAGACTTCATGGAATTCTTGAAAAAGCACCGATAATTACGACATCCTGTCGTGACAAGTTTTTGCCAGGCAAAAACTTGCAGTCAACTCAGTTTGTGCCACCTCCATGTGGCAGCCATATTTTCAAAAACAAATATATGGAGTACAATACTAATATGAAACCAACATTACTTGTACTTGCGGCTGGAATGGGTAGCCGTTATGGTGGAGTCAAGCAGATTGACTCCGTAGGAAAGAATGGCGAATGTCTTTTGGACTTTGCCGCTTATGACGCAAAAAAGTGCGGATTCGGTAAAATCGTTTACATTATCCGCAAAGACATTGAAAAAGATTTCCGAGAGCGACTCTTTGACCGTGTTGCACGCAATTTTAACGCTGAATATGTTTTCCAGACTCCGACAGCCCTTTTGACCGAAGATGAACAGAAAAAGGCAGCTGAGCGAACAAAACCATGGGGAACAATTCATGCCGTTTTGTGTGCCAAAGAAGCAATTCACGAGCCGTTTGCCGTAATCAATGCCGATGACTATTATGGTCGCGCCGCATTCGAGACTTTGGGCGGTTATCTTTCTTCTATCGACAGCAACTGCACAGAGCACGCAATGGTAGGCTATATTCTTGGGAACACAATGAGCCGGAACGGTTCTGTGAGCCGCGGTGTAGCACAAACCGAGGGCGGCTATCTCAAATCAATCGTCGAGAACACAAAAATCTATTATACCGGCGAACATTTTGAGGGCAACAAAATCATTTCTGAGCTTGACGGTCAAAAAATATCAATGACAGGCAAGGAAACAGTAAGCATGAACTTGTTCGGATTCTCGCCAAAAGCATTCGAGCGGTTCGAAAAATACTGGGAAGAATTCAAACAGAACAAGCTCACAGATCCAAAAGCAGAGGCTCTTCTTCCAGTGGCTGCCAGCGACATCATCAAAAACGGTGAAGGAAGAATCAAAGTCTTCACAAGCGATGAAAGCTGGTTCGGCATGACCTACCCGGAAGACAAGCAGGTAGTAAAAGACGAAATCGCCAAAAAAATCGCATCGGGATATTACCCTGAAAAGTTATGGGAGAAATAATAAACATAGAAACCACAGATGTCACAGATGAACACAGATTATAAGTTTGAGATACGATGATATTTCAGATTTAATTTGGCGACTCCCGTATAACAAATACCTAATCTGTGTAATTTGTGTAATCTGTGGTTAATTTTTTGGAGTTTCTATGCTAAAACTGAATCCTATTCGCTCTGAGAAAGTCTGGGGCTATGAAGATTGGATTGCTTCTACTCATGTAGACGGATGCCAGAGCGAATTCAAACAACTTGCAGGAGACTATCCTCTTCTCGTCAAAGTTATACAGGCAAATGACACGCTTTCGGTGCAGGTACATCCTGATGATGAAGATGCCAAGCGGCTTGAAGGCGAGAATGAACGGGGCAAAACCGAATGCTGGTACGTGCTCAGCGCAGAGCCTGGAGCAAGCTTGGTCTACGGGCTCAAAGGAAATCCCGGCAAGGAAGAACTTCGCGAATCAATCAAGGCAAATTCTCTTGAAAGCCATCTTGACCGTGTTGAAGTCAAAAAAGGCGACTTTATTTTCATTCCGTCGGGAACGGTGCACGCAATCGGCGGCGGATTGAGACTGCTCGAAGTCCAGCAGAGCTGCAATATCACTTACAGGCTTTATGACTGGGGCAGGCCGCGCGAAGTCCACATCGAAAAAGGCGTTGAAGTCATCAAAAACGAAAAAAAGCAAAAAATTTCCCCGCTCGGCGAAGAATTTGAATGCAAGTATTTTGCGCTCAAAAAAGAGCCGTTAAAAGGTGGATATTCGTTTTTGGTCTCCCCTTCTTCAAAACTGGTGGAACTTGTGTTTATCTCTGGCGGAGAAGGCACAATACGTGCAACAGCAAAAGACGGCTCAAAAACAGAACATTCTTTCAAAGCCGAAGAAATCTTTGCCGTGCTTCCGGGCGAAAAAATCACGCTTGAAGGAAAAGGCGAAGTAATTCGAATACAGTCAAAATAATAGCTAAGGTGTTTTTCTTAAATTTTTCTTTAAATAATCAAAAAACTGTTTTATAATAGTTTCATGTATTGGAAAAATTTTGAAAAACACTTTTTTTTCACAGAATCATTTAGCAAACTCTTGTTCGCCCATACAATTCTTCGGGCTATATGGATGAAGTTTGCCCCGAAAAATTTAATAAAAAGTTCTATATCACAATATCTCGCAAAAATTGCCCATGTTGGCTTCAGTGGTCTTTATTCTCACCGAAGACAGCATGGGATTTTTTATACTAAACAGCAGTTTTATGTCGTACATCACATTCAGGAGGTATTTTCCATGAAAAAAAAGACAATTACCGCAGTTGCAACGCTTATTTTCATTGCGATTGCGACTATTTCTTGCAGCAGCCAGATTTCCGATTCAAAAGGGGATGAAAAAGAACTTTCCGTGTCGAATGTCCTGTTCAATTCTGTTTCACGCTCGCTCACGGCGGATATCACGGCAGAAGATGGAGCAGAAGTCACTCTGGAATGCAACGGAAAAACAGAAAAAGCTATAGTGGCAGATAAAAAAATTGAAGTCGTGCTTGTTGAGCCTTTTCACGACGGAATAAAGGGCGGTTCCACATATGACGTGAACATTTCTTCGGAAGGCTACAATGGAACGCAAACTGAAATTGCATATTGGCCCAAAGAAGAGCTTAGACTTTCTTGCACAGACGAACAGAACGTTTTTATTGGCGGAGCAAAAAATTTTATACAGCCGGAATTTATGCTCAAAAATTACGATGAAAGCAAGGTCACGACAAAAATATGGTTCAAAATCTTCCTGACCAAAGGATATGAAACAAAAGAGACAAGAACAGAAATAACAAGTACAGACACCTCAACATGGAATTTCTCTGACATGATGGACTTTCTTTCTGACAGCAATAACATCGGAAAAACAATCGAAGTTCATTTTCAGATAACACCGAACGCTCCAAAGGACGCGGAAAATCTGGCAAGTTCTGGATATGTGGTACTAAACTGCAAAAAAGATGTACTTGCAAACTGCGCAAACATCGTAAACAATTATGGAAAATTTGAGGTGAGACTTTTCGCAGAAGAGCCAAGTACCCTGACAACTGATATTGAAACTGCGGGCGGAATTGTCGACTACCAGTGGCAAATTTCTGACAACACTGAGTATACTGATGAACCTCATTTCACTGATATTCCTGGAGCATACGGAAAATCATTCTCGCTCACAAAAGAAAATGAGGCTACAGTTCTCGGAAAAACATTGCGCGTAAAAATAAGCCAGACTTTTGAAGGAAATACGCATGAAATCATTTCTGAGACATACCCTGTTTTTCACTGCGTAAAAACAGCAGAACTTTACTATGACGACATCCTTTCCAAAGGTCAAAAATTCGACACGACCAAAATCAAAGGAACTCTGACCGATGAGCTTGGGAACACATACAGCGCAAGCGATTTTGACTGGGCAGAAATCTCTGAATTGAGCGAAAAAAATGAGTACACGGCCGGGGAAGCAAAAGATTTTCTGTTAACCTCCTCTAAAAATAATTTTTATGATTCAGTGCAGTCAGTTTTTGCAAATGTACAATTCTCACTCACAGAAGCAGAGCTCCCACAACTTTCAACAGAGACAAGCTCAATCGAAATCGGAAAAGTTGAATTCACAACAATCAACAAAAATCTTGAAATCTCATTCAACGGAGGGGCGACTTACAGAGATTTCCCAGAAAGTGAGTTTGCTTCAAAAACAGGCGAAAAACTTTTCATAAGAAAAAGAGCAAACGGAACACCAGGATGTGCGGGCTACGTGAGGGAAAGCAAGCCGCTTGTAATTACCGTTGCAGAAGAGAACATCGGCAAGAAAGCAAAAGGAAACAGCATAATCCAGGAACTTGAAGCGATCGGTCTCACACTCAAAAAAACTAACAAAGACGGAATTACAACTATCACACCGGTTCTTAGCTTTACGGAAGATATTTATGAATATGAATACACATGGCTCATCGATAACAACGCAGCCCTTTCTTGGAACGGAGTCACAACGAACGATAATAATGAGCTCATAATCGACACTTCAAAGTTCGGAAAAGATGCATACCAGATTTTCTGCAAAGTTCGGGTCTATATTCAAGGAACCCAGGACCACATCGATATTATAAGCGCTTCTGCCCAGACAAGTCTTGTGGTGCAATAAGGAACTGCACATACGCGTGAGCGACAACGCCGCTAACGCGGAGTTTTTAAGGAGGACAACATGAAAATTAAACGATTTTTTGAAATAACAACATTTTTTGTGGCACTTTCAGTTTTTGCCGGATGTTCAAACATAATTGAGCG
>CACZYY010000095.1 GCA_902785455.1 uncultured Spirochaetaceae bacterium | reverse complement strand
GGCAGCTTCAATCAAATCAAGACGGTCAGAAAGACCGAGCTTCTGATAAATAATCGTGCGTTTATTCAAAACCGTCTTTTCTTTTTTCCCGATAATCTCAGAAATTTCTTTCAGTTCGATTTTTTTTGCCAGAAGTTCAAAAAGCTGTTGCTCACTTTTAGAAAGCATCTTGTAGTTTGCAAAAAGTTCGGCTTCTTCATCATAAGCAGTTTCATGGGAAAGCAGGGAATTCACAATCCTGCTTGCGGCTGTGCAAAAATAAGTGCCACCATTTTCCACGGCAGAAATTGCGTGCAGAAGTTCCGTTACGCTGGAATTTTTTGTAACATATCCCTGAATGGAACTTTTAAGCGAATTGTTTACATGAAAACTGTCCGCGTACATTGTGTAAATAATGATTTTTAAACCGTTTTGAATTTCCCGCAGTTTTTTTACTGAATCAAGACCATTTTCACCTTCAAGGTTCAAATCTACAAGGGCAATTGAAATTTCTGCGTGAGAACGCAAAAGTTCCACAGCTTCGTCCGTTGTTCCGGCACAGAAAAACTTAAGCTTCGGATTTTTTTGAGAAAGAATAAGTGCAGTTCCGTCACGCAGTCCCGGATGGTCATCAAGAAACAGAATGCTCAATTCTGATTGCAATTGTTGTTCCCCCTTCATGTAAAATTTCTAAAGTTCCGCCTAAAAGTTTGACCCGTTCCTTCATGGAAACAAGCCCCCAGTGTTTTCGTGGTTTTTCAGATTTATTATTCTGAGGATTCTGAACTTCAAGCTGCTCTTCACTAAAACCTTTCCCGTTATCGTGAATACGGAAAATCATTGAATCTGCAACATCAACAATTTTTATATTTACTTCGGTTGCCGCCGCATGACGCGCAATATTGCTCAAAGCTTCCTGCATAATATGTAGAATTTCAATCTGCTGTTCCGGCTTTAATTTTTCAATCAGATTCGAAGCAATCTGAACGCTTGTCTTAATTTCAAAATTACTTTCAAACGCTTCTGCACTCTCCCGTATAACAGAGGCGACGAAAGATTTAAATGAAGTGAATCAATCATATAGCGCACTTCTTCAAAAGCGCGGTTCAAATAAAATTCAGATTTTTTCTTATCATTTTGTTCCATATAATTACGCGCCGCCGCTAAATCCTGGGCAACACCGTCATGCAGATTCCGGCTGAACTTTTTCTGTTCTTCGGAAGCGGTCTGCACGCGCAAAAGCTTTGACTTTTCTTCACCATGCCGGAAAATAATCAAAGCAACCGAAATAGCCGCAATAACCATCGAAAAAGATATCAGGCGGTCAAATCCCTGACTTATGCTTCTCTGCTTTTCATGAATGCGGTTTTGAAAATCCTGCAGAACAATAAGGCGGTCTGTATCAACACCGACCGTAGAAGATGTGCCGGTAGTAGAATCAAAAATTGCCTTAAATGAACTTTCAAGATTAGAATCAAAAAAAAGATAAGGACGAAGATCATTTTCCAAAGCGACCCGCGATGAAAATTTATCTGGAATTACTGTTGTTACCCCACTGACAATTTCATTCCTTAAGCTGGCAAAATCAGAATCAAGCTTTTTATATTCATCGTTTACGCGCAGCTTGCAGATTTCTGTAATAGCAAAAGTCAAAAGCGAAACAAAAATGAGGACATATTCTATGCGGATTTTGCGAGGGCAAAACTTCGGAAACATGGGTTTATTATGTCACTTTAGCGCACTTTTTCAAGCAACTTTTTCGGGAAATTTTCCCGATCAATCGGGAAAATTTGAATATTCAGCATATTGAATGCGCGGTAAAATTATCAAAAAAGGACAGCCTCATAAAGGTTAAAAAAAACTTAAAATGGAGTTTTCAATATGAAGAAAAATAAAATTGCAAAAATCTTCGCGATAATTTTCTTGGAACTGTTTGTTACTGCAATGGCAGGGTGTGAAGATACGAAGAATCCGTTCAAAGGACATGTTTATCAAGTGGACTTAAGCCGTGAAAATGATATTCACAGAGGTGAATTGCGTTTTGTCACTGACAGTAAACTTGAATTTTGGGAAGACAAAGGAGACGGTTTTGAGCTTGACGGAAGTTTTTTTTATGAAGTTCATCCGGCTCTCAAAGTAATCCTTACCATTCCTGTAAGCGAGCCGGATCCTAAAAACGAAGACAAAGACGATGCTTTAAGGCGTGCACTAAAATACAGGACACGGACTGAAATAATTCCATATTCGGACGATACGAATATAGTTTTTTTTGATTATGAGCTTTTGAGGAAAATAAAATAAGAAAAAAGGGGAAAAATATGAGTGTAAATCAAAGTGTAGTATCGAAATTGCCTTCATCAATAAGTGCTTCTACGGCAGAAAGTGGAGCAAAATCAGCGTTGGCAATCTGGAAGACAGAAAGTGCAGCCTGGAATCAGGAAACAGCGGATGCGGTCGGAATTGCCAGTTCAAATTATGCAATTCAGTGGAATGCAGCCGTAATGCCTGTAATTGATGAAAAAATTGCTAAATTTCAGGCTGTTTATGATGAAAAAAAAGCCCAGTATGAATCTGCGAAAAACATGCGTGACAATGCTGAACGGGATGTGAAACAAGCCGACAAAGATATTGAGTGTTGTTTTGAACAATGCCATGGCGGAATGGATATAGGACAGAAGGATAGCAGCGGTAGATTCTTACATAGAAAACTTGAAGATCCTGTCGGATTCAGCGAAGCACAAAACCGCAAGCGTAAGGCTGAATCTGATGTTGCCCGCTATGAAAGTCAGATGGACAGCTGGAAAAAGCAGATGAAGTCTGCCGAATCAGATATTTCGAAGGCAAAATCTGAAAAAGAAAGGGAAACAAAAAGAATCGAGGAGTTTCTCCTCGGTGTTTATGAATTAAACTTGATGAATGAATCGGTTGCCTTCCTTCGGACATTGAAATCTTCAAGTATAGAACTCACTTCAAATACAAAAAACAAACTTTTTTCAAGGCTTTTCTTTATTGAAAATATTTATCGTAAACAGTTTGAAGAATTTGAAAAAATCATAAAGTCGAATAAAGGCACTTATGCCTGTACCGGCTTTGTAAGTTCCCCTGATTCCTTGAATTATTCGGCAGAAAAGGATTTAAAAGGCAAGAAGTTCAAGAGCAAAATTATCTGCAGCTTGAAATCCAAGGAAAGTAATTCTGCAAAACTCTGCTATACCGGTAAAAACGATTTTTATATTCCAAAAAACAAATTGGAAGGTGCTCAGGAAAAAATTCAGGCTGTTTGCAAAAATTATGCTCTCAGCGTTGACCGAAATAATTTTACAGTTGCACTTAACAAAACAACAGAAAATGCAGCTATCGAATCGGAACTCGGAAATATTGATTCGAATTTCACAGCATATTCTTCTGAATGTGTTGAAATTCTGGATGCGATGCTTGCAGCCGGAGCTTCATCAAGTAAAATCAGAATTTTGCTTGGAAAAATCACAAACTGGCATCTTAACCATTGGCCTAAACTCTGGTACAAAATTGTTCTTGCCATCACAACACTTATTCTGCTTGCAGGACTCGCTTTTGGCGGTTATATGATTACAGATACAATCCAGTTGAATAAAAAATTTGAAAATTCCTTTACGGAATGGTCATTTACCAAAATAAGCGGAGAAAAAGCGGTTGGATTGAAACGTTTTGAACTTAGTTCCAGCCATTCACGAGTTTTGAACTTTTCAATAATAAAAAATGAAACTAGAAAAAAATTCCTGCTTAAAGATTTGGACAGAAACTATCAAAAAAATCCAGAAACTTTCATTCAGCCTGATGAACAGTTACTTGCATGGATAAAAGAAAATATAAAAGGTGTGTTTGAGAATGGAAGTGAAACGCTCGTTTCCTTTAGTATCAATGAATATCAAAGTGATGATGTACATAAACGCAAGAATGAAAAAGAAGAAAACAAAACCCTTGCATTGAAAGACGGTCTTTACAAAGTCATCATTGATGATAATGGAAACATAACCTCATTCACAAATGACACAGGATACGGATTCCAAAAGCGAAAATAATTTTTTTTGCAGGAAATAAGGTAGCGAAATGAAAGCACATAAAACTATTGCGGTACTTGTAATCTCTTTGTTCTCATTTTCAATTCTGTTTGCACAGGTTGACTTAAAATCAAAGACAGAAAAAGAACTTGCTGAACTTCAGGAGCAAATCAAAATTGAGCTTGCCGAGCGTAAAAAGGCAAAATCCATTCTTGCTCAAAAAGAACTTGAAACTTCTGAAAAAATCGTCATTCCGGAAGAATACCTTATTTTTAAAGCAAACGAAGATTTTACTGAAGTAACGATAGTTGGAATTCGTATTGATGACGGGGAAAAGCGAGTGAATTTTGAAAAATCGATAAAAGACAAGATTGTGCAAATTCCATCTGAGATACAGGGAATTCCTGTGACAAAGCTTGAGCCTGAATATGAAATTCGTGGAAACTCTGATGTTCCAGAGGGAGTAGTTCAAAATATTACAAACTGGCGACCAGATAATGGTAATCGCGCGACAATTTACATTCACATAAAAAATCTTTATATTCCTGACGGCATAAAAATCACCCCCTATTGTTTTGCAGGCACTTCGGTGGATTATGTGCGGCTTCCCGAAGATTTAGAAGAAATTCCCGGGAATTGTTTTAAAAACTCCATGTTAAAAGGAATAACTGTTCCGTCTTCAGTCAAAAAAATCGGAGAATTTGCTTTTTATAACTGCGGTCATATTTCTAGAGACAACTCTGGTTATATTGAATACGAACAGGCGGATTTTGAAATTAATTTTAATGAAGGACTTGAAGAAATTGGAGTTGCGGCTTTTGCTCAAAATAAAATCAAAATTCTTGAATTCCCTGAATCTCTGAGAAAGATTAAAGTGGCTGCCTTTAGGGTTAAAACAATTGAAAAAGTTATTTTTAATGAAGGCCTTGAGTATATAGGCGGAGGCTGTTTTTACTATGATGATAGGAATGAAGGAATAGAAGGAGCAAGATTTATAAATTACGACCTTGTTCTTCCTAAAAACCTTGTATATCTTGGCTCATACGCTTTTAAAAACACAGGCATAAAATCCGTGTCCTTCCCCAAAAATCTAAAGGCAGCCGGTCAAGAAGCTTTCTATGATTGTAATAATCTTGAATCGCTAGAATTTGAAGAAGACTTTGCCCCGTATATAGACGGAGATTCTCTTGCAGATGTATGTAAAGGTGAAAAAATCGAAAAAAGCCTTCTTCTTCAGAAAAAACTCAAGAGTGTAAAATGTAATCTTGAAAACAAAAAGTTTATGATTAAAGAATAACTGAGCAAGTTTCAAAAGTCCGTTTGGACTTATGAAACTGCCTAAATTATCTTTTCACTTTCCCTTCCATTTCATTTTCTATTGAGTCTGGCAGCGGGGCGAAAAAGTCCAGACTTGTTCTTCTTTCCACTTCATCTACCGTCACTGCATAGTCATCGAGCGTGCCTTCGCATTTTTCGTTCGGGAAGATGAATGCCATCATCATTATGTTCTGTGCGTCTTCCGAGCTAGCCTTGTCATTTTCGTCTGCGTAGAGGGGGGCTAAAATCACCTTGTAGTAAAACTCCGGGACTGCGACCTGATTTTCGCCGATTGATTCGTATTGGGGGAGCAGTTTTTTTTATGAAAAAAAGCAATTTGATTTTATCTCGGTTTATGGTATAATGATTTTGTGAGGAGGTGAAAAATGCGAACGGTCACGCCAGAATATCTTGAAAAACTTAAGAATGGAAATTCCGCCTATGCAACGATTATCAACACGCCTCGCCCCGATTTTACGGAGCTGCATCGTCAGAGCAAGGAATTTGAAAAATGGATTCTTGCCGAACAAGCTAAGGACAGAAAAATAATGCAGGAGGCTTTGAAGCATGCGCGTGAGCGAGACGATATTTGAAACTTCGGCATATTCTGTAGAACATATTCTCGAAACTCCTAACTACAAGAAACTTATTTCAAGTTTTACCGTAGGAAACGATGCGGAAGGATTGGAATCGTATCTGAAACATGCCTCAATTGGTGATGAAAAAGCGAATCTTGCCCGCACTTATCTTGTGATTGACAAAGCCAGCGGTGAGCTTGCGTGTTATTTTTCGCTTCGGAACGGCTTGATTACGGTTCAGATTGAGGATGATGATTTTGATTCCTTGCCTGCAATTGAACTTTCAAATTTTGCGATAAATGACACTTATCGGCAAAAACATACCGAACTTCAAAAATTAGGTGTTCATATCTTTGATGTGTTTATTCTTCCTATTTCTCGATGTATGTCACAATATGTTGGTGCGAATTCTCTGTATATTTATGCACTTCCCAACGACCGCCTGATTGAGCATTACGGAACAATGGGCTTTTCACTGCTCCCAGAAGACCAAGAAAAATTTGTACAGGCTCATGTCAAGCCGAAATATGACGCAGGGTGCAGATTCATGTACCAGACTCTGTAAAACATAAGAACAACCTGCTTGCTTGCAGTGCAAACTCATGAACGCCCGACCGCCGCTTGTCGGCGGATGAGCCCAGGAACTTCTTTCCTTTTTAGAACTAAATTATTATAGCACAGCTCATTTCAATTCGCAATTTGCTTCAACCTCATTTTCCACTTTGTCTTCCAAGAGCGAGAAAAAATCCAGCTTGGTGCGCTTTTCCACTTCGTCCACGGTGACGGCGTAATCGTAGAGCGTGCCAGTGCATTTTTCGTTTGGGAAGATGAAGCCAAGAGCGATTACGTTCTCCGCGTCTTGGGGCGTGGTTTTGTCGGCTTCGTCTGCATATAGGGGAGCCAGAATTACCTTGTAATAAAATTCCGGCACGGCCACCTGATTTTCACCGATTGACTGGTATTCTGCTGCTGGCTTTTCGAGAATCGGGCCTGAGACCACGTAGACCCGCCCGAAATTCTTTGCCCACAATCGCACTTCGGCTTCAAGGTCCTTCCAGATTCCTCGGTTTAAGCTGCCTTTTTGCGGGCTCATGTTGCTCATGTAGAATGTCTCGCTCATGGCATTCTGGTCAAAGGCAAAGTCTGCGGCTGGGGAAAGGTGGCCGCGGTCGTAGCCGGATTTTTTGTAGTCGGCGGGAGTCGCTGAGCCTGTAGTGATTTCCGGGTCGGCACGGAAGTCGTCGCTTCGCTTCGCGTTTTTGACAAGCTCTTCCTCTGTTAGACAGTACGCGCTCCACTCGGCCTGCTCGTAGCTTTCACGGTAGCAGACCGAATAATGTTCGAAAGTCCTAATCTGGTGGTCGCTGGCCTTGTGCGATGCGGCACAGACCGGCTTTTCAAGCCCGGCCTGAAGTGCGACGAGTTTTTTTGCGGCAGGCTTTTTTGATTCAGATTTTTTGCCCTGAGAGTTTTGCTTTTCAGAATCGGTTTTCGCTTTCTCAGATTGAGCAGCTTGCTTCTCATTAGAACTACTTTCTTCTATATAGTTCTTAATCTGTGAAATCTGTGTAATCTGTGGTTCTTTTAAAATCTTGACAACATTATCAACTTTCGCCTTGAATTCAGGATTCGTCTTGTATGAGTAGATTGAAACTGTTACGAGGATAAGGATTATTAAGAGAAAAAATCTGAAAGAATGTTTTTGTCGTCTGTTTCTGCGTGATTTTCGTTTTTTAGGCATAAAGAGATTATAACAAATTATTCACAGCAAGTGAATTTACAGGAAAAGGAATATCCGCTCCGTCTATGGAGTGGTGGCGGCGGTAGCCGACAGTGCGTAAGCACCGAGCGTTAGCGAGCCACGGAACAGCGGCAGCCAGAAAAATTTGCGCCAAAAAAAATTGTAGAAAAAAAATCGCTTTTCTGATAAAATGGCACATTCATAAAATTTCGAGGCACAAAATGGCAAGTGTTAAATTTCCAAAAGACTACAAATCGCTGCTCGGCGAAAAAGAGACCGAACATGCTATCGTAATGATTAAAGATTTCTTCCAGACCCAGCTTTCTACAGCACTTAATCTCACCCGCGTCACGGCTCCTCTTTTTGTTCAGAGCGGAAAGGGCTTGAATGACGACTTGAACGGCGTTGAGCGTGCCGTAAAATTCCCGGTAAAGGACATGGGCGACGCTCAGATGGAAATCGTTCATTCTCTCGCAAAATGGAAGCGTGTTAAGGTCAGCGAGATGAAGCTTCCTGCAGGTTTTGGAATTTACACTGATATGAACGCGATTCGTGCCGACGAGGATTTGGACAATATTCACTCGCTTTATGTCGATCAGTGGGACTGGTGCGAGTGCATCAATAAAGCCGACCGCAACATCGAATATTTGAAGGCAGCTGTCAAAAAGATTTATGATTGTCTCAAACGCACAGAATTCTACATCTACGACCGCTACGAGAACATCAAGCCGATTTTGCCGGAGAACGTTCAGTTTGTGTTCGCCGATGACTTACAGCGCCGCTATCCCGATTTGACTCCAAAAGAGCGCGAGAACAAAATCTGCGAAGAATACGGAGCTGTTTTCTTGATTGGTATCGGCGGAAAATTGCCTGACGGAACAATCCACGACGGACGAGCACCGGACTATGACGACTGGATCAGCGAGAGCGTTGACGGTCATCATGGCTTGAATGGTGACTTGCTCGTCTGGAACCCGGTTTTGCAGTCTTCATTCGAGCTTTCTTCAATGGGTATCCGAGTTTCACCAGAAAGCTTGAAATTACAGCTTGAAGAGCGTGGTTGCCCTGAGCGCGCAAATCTCGAATTCCACAAAAAGCTCTTGAACGGCGAGCTAAGCTTTACAATGGGCGGCGGTATCGGTCAGAGCCGCTTGTGCATGTTCTTCCTGCGCAAAGCTCACATCGGTGAAATCCAGGTTTCAATGTGGCCGGACGAGATGAAAGCCGAGTGTGAGAAGCACGGAATCCACTTGCTGTAAAAAAAGGAATTTCTCACAGAGGACACAGAGTTCACAGAGAAGTTTTATATATAAATCCTATTTGTTTTATGGGTGACTATGATTGAGATATTGAACTTTTCATACAGGCAACTCTCTGTGTGCTCCTAAGCCCTACGAGCCTAGCTCTACGGGAGATTCGCTAAAATTGCCGTGCAATTTTTTAACGCTCACTATCTGTGAGGAATTTAGAAATATGTCAGATACAATAAAATTCACTTCTTCAAATCTGGAGTCTTCTCTTTCTTCTTTCAAACAGCGCGGGATTACTGAGTTCACTTTGCAGGACGAGGCTGTTCTTTCTCACAAGGGCAAGCTGCTTCATTTTTTGCAGGTTTTCCGTGAGAAAGCCGGGGATGTTTTTCTTACCCTGCCTGTCTCGGCTTCGGTTCTTGATATGGACGTGTGCAAGGCCTGTGCCGAGCTTTATTGTACGCTTGAAATTCCTTTTTCGGGGCTCAGCAAGGGTGGCTCTTATCTTTTTGACAAAAAATTCTTTTCCCGCCGGGCGGATATGCTCAATACTCTGGGGCTTGTCTTTGGCTTTGACATGAATTTTGCCTGTGATGCGGGCGACAGCGTTAAGTCTTTCCGTGACAGGCTTGATTTTGCCCTTTCTCTTTATCCGAATCACATTGATTTTCCGCAACTGGAGCTGGCAGGCATTTCTGGCGGTGCCGATAAATCTTCCATTAAAATGCCCAAACCTAGCGCGACTTTCTCAACTCAGGACATAAAAAATTGCCGAGAAACAGCTTTTGCCGTCTCTGCTTTTTACAGCTACGGAAGAGCGGTCACATGGTTTCTTGCGGTTTTATCTCCGCTCAAAATGACTCCTTCAAAATTCTTCCAGGATTTTGCGGAATGGCAGAAAATCAACAACTGTTCTCTTGAAAGCGGATGGAAGCCAGAAAACGCGAAGCATACAGAAATCGAAAAAATGCAGCTTGCTTTCCTTAAATTCAAATATGAAGAAAAGAACAAGCCTCAGCTTTTTGAAGTCGTTGAAAATGTTGTCCGCCTG
>CACZYY010000094.1 GCA_902785455.1 uncultured Spirochaetaceae bacterium | reverse complement strand
CAAGAACGGCAGGTATTACTATGCGGCATTTGCAGATACTCAGCCCGATTTGAACTACCGGAATTACGAAGTCCGCGAAGAAATGAAAAACGTGGTGCGTTACTGGCTAAACAAAGGTTTTGACGGCTTGCGAATTGACGCTGTGCGATACCTTGTTGAGACAGAATCTTCTCAGACAGACACAGCAGGAACTCATGAATGGTTCCAAGAACTGCGCAAAGTGATTGATGAATATACAAGCCCGAAATTCATGGTCTGTGAGGCTTGGCTCGAAAATGACCGCACGGCACTGGACAGATATTTTGGCACGGACGACAAACCCGAATTCAATATGGTGCTTGATTTTGATCAGGGAAAGCCTATAATTGAACAAGTTTGGGCTGGCGGAACGGATATTTATTACAACAAACTTTTCCAATACGATGCGACAAAAAAAATCTTTGCAAATCCGAACGAATCACAAAGCTACGGAACTTTTTTAGGAAATCATGACGAATATTTCAGTCGAATCGGAGATTATGAAAGCAATCTCACAAATAAAGGCGTTCATCAGGCTACAGCACTTTCACTTTTGCGCCCAACAGTTCCTTTCATATATTATGGAAATGAAATCGCACAAAAATCAGGGAATGAGAACGGAGATTTCAGACTAAGACAACCTTTTGACTGGACAAGGGCAACTTCCCAAAAGAATGACGAATCTTCACTACTGAACATGAACAAAGCTTTGCTGACTTTACGAAAATCCGCTGAGTACAAGGATTTGTTTGCAAATGGAAAGTTAAATGTCCTAAACTGCAATATGGTCGTAACAACCACACAAAAGCCGTGGAAAGGAGCTGTAGCTTACACAATTTCCAACGCGAGCCAAAAACTTCTTGTCGTGGCAAACCTAACAAACAATATTCAGTCTGCATTATGGTTCTCGGATTTCGGCTTTTCTGAATCAAACGGATATTCTCTGATTGTGGGAAACAAAGACACGGATAAATCAATATATTTCAAAGATTACAATACGATTTTTCATAATTTCGCACCGCATGAAATCCGTGTTTATGATTTGAAGGCTTCCACTAAGTCTTGTGCTTTTGATATTTGGGACTGGAGCACCGCAACAATGTATCTTCGTGGCACAATGAACAACTGGGGAACTACAGTAATGACTTTATCAGGAAATGAATTCAAAGCCGATGTGGAACTAACGACCGGAACTGTGTACGAATTCAAATTCGATGAATTCAATGACTGGACACACTCGTATGGAAAACCTGCCGACAGCGATGGAACTGTCACACAAAACACAGAATTTGACACAAGTGATAATCCAGGAGAAGGCACAAATTTCAAATTCACGCCAGCAGAAAGCGGAACTTACACCTTCATTTTCAACAAAGAGACCTTAAAGGCAAAAATAAGCAAGTAAAAGCCGAGTCTCCCTACCAAAAGCAGGCGTTGAGAGACAAGTTTTTCATTCTTTCACAAATTAAGGAATAAAAAACTTGCGGGCGGAGGCAGAGCCCGCAGAAGGGGTAGCGACGCGCGGTTCAGGCATAGCCTTCACCGAGACTCGCCTAGAAAGTCGTCTCACGACTTTCTTCGCCTGCGGCGACCGGCTCCCTAGGGGAAGGCTTTTCCCTCCCCTTCTTATGCACTTAGCTGATTACTTACTTCCTGTATCTCCTGCAGTTTGGCAAGGGTTTTGCCGGAATCGATTGCGTCCAGTGCCATTGCGTAGCCGTCTTTGAGCGTGCGGGCTTTTCCACAAAGGTAGAGGACTGCACCTGCGTTCAGGCCCACGGCGTAGCGGATTGTTCGGCGGCCACCACCGTTCAGAACTTCCATTGCAAGCTTGGCGTTGTCCGGGCCGTTTCCGCCGTAAAGTTCATTTTCGTCTGCGTCAGTGATTCCGAAGTTTGCAGGATCAATCACATACTGATTTTCGTTGCCCTTCTCATCAATCTGATAGACGAATGTTTTTGCGCATGGGGAAATCTCGTCGTAGCCGTCCTCTGAATTGACGACCATGACTCTTTTTGCTCCGAGTGATTTTGCCGCATGAGCGTAATCTTTGAGCAAGTCCTTTGAATAGACTCCAAGAACCTCGTATTCAGCGTTGGCAGGGTTCAAAAGAGGGCCAAGAACGTTGAAAATCGTTTTGATTCCGAGTGCTTTTCGGATTGGAGCGGCGAATCGCATTGCAGAGTGATAAACAGGTGCCATGAGGAAGCCGAAGCCGGTTTTTTTGACAAGTTCGGCAGTTTTTTCTGGTTTTGCCATGATGTTGACTCCAAGGGCCTCAAAGAAGTCCGCAGCACCAGATTTTGAAGAGACAGCACGGTTTCCGTGTTTTGCCATTACTTGTCCGCAGCTTGAAGCCACGAGAGCCGACATAGAAGAAATATTGAAGCTGCCCTTTCCGTCGCCGCCAGTTCCGACGATTTCAGCAAGGCCGTGATTTTCCAGCGGGAATTTTGTCTTTTTGGCAAGCATTACACCCGCAGCTCCTGCCATTTCGTCCGCAGTCGGTAAGCCCCGGGCTGCCATTGCAGTGAGAACTGAAGAGGCAACTTTTTCGTCCATCGTGCCGTCAGTAAGCTCACTGATAAAACTTGCGGTCTGCTCTCGTGAAAGAGGCTGTTTTTTGTCGATAAGCTGATTCAAAATCAAAACAGAAGAAATATTTTCGCGGCTGTAATTCAGGAATGCTTTGAAAAGATTGTCGCCTTTTTCGCTTGCAATTGATTCCGGATGGAACTGAACGCCTTCGATTACAAGCTCTTTGTGGCGGATTCCCATGATGTCGCCGTCTTTTGCGCGTGCAGAAACTTCAAATTCCTGCGGAAGAGTTGATTCGTCAACGACCAGCGAGTGATAACGTGTGAAAGAACCTTTAAGTCCGATATTTCTGAAGATTCCGCGTCCGTCAGTTTTGATTTCTTCGACGATTCCGTGGCGGATGTATTTTGCGCCCACGATTTTTGCCCCGAAGCTAGCTGCGATTGCCTGATGCCCAAGGCAGATTCCCAAAATCGGCAGTTTTCCTGCAAAATATTTAATTGCTTCTATAGAAATGCCTGCTTCGGCTGGAGTTCCTGGCCCCGGTCCCACGACAATGTGACTTGGTTTTGCCGCCTCAATTTCAGCGACACTAGCCTCCTCTGAGCGGAAAACACAAACTTTGTCCCCAGAAACCCGCTCCAAACTCTGAACAATATTAAATGTAAAACTGTCTTTGTTATCGATAAATGCAATCATAATTTTCCTCCCTCAAGGAATGTTTTCCACAGATTCGCACAGATTTTCACTGATTTTTATCTGTGTCTATCTGTGGAAATCTGTGGATTAAAAGTATATAAGCAACTTAATTACCAGCTTTTTCAAAAACTGACCTGAGAACGCCAAGCTTCTCATTTGTCTCTTCCCATTCGCGGTCGGCATTTGAGTCGTACACGATTCCGCCGCCAGCCTGCAATGTCCAGACTTTATCCTGCTTGAGCGCGCATCGGATTGCGATACAGAAATCAAGGTCGCCGTTCGACTGGATGTAACCGACTGCTCCTGCGTAGAACCTTCGCTTGACTTTTTCAAGGCGGCTCAAAATCTGAATCGCGCTGATTTTTGGCGCCCCGGAAACAGTGCCTGCAGGGAAGGCCGCACGCAAAACCTGAATCGCCTTGAAGCCCGGTGCAACCTTTCCCTGAACATCCGAAACGATATGCATTACATGGCTGAACTTTTCGACATCCATAAAGCGTGAAACTTCAACGCTTCCGTTGGCACAAACTCGTCCCAAATCGTTTCGGGCAAGGTCAACAAGCATAAGGTGCTCAGCCCGCTCCTTTCCGTCGTTCAAAAGCTCTGTCTTCAAAGCCTCGTCTTCGGCAGAGTTCTTGCCACGGCGGCGGGTTCCTGCAATCGGGCGGATTGAAGCCACGCCTTCACGAACACGAACCAAACTTTCCGGGCTGGAACCAATCAGCTGTCTCTCGCCAAAATCGATGTAAAAAAGATATGGGCTTGGATTCACGGCACGCAATCTTCGGTAAATTTCAAGGGCCGAATTGTCACATTCAAGCTGCAACCGGCGGCTCGGAACTGCCTGCAAGAGATTTCCCGCGATGATTTCTTTTTTGATTGCCTCGACTTTTTCCTTGTACTCACGCTCGCTCTGCTCAAGGTTTGTGATTGTGCGGACAGGGCAAGGCTCTTCTGGAGCTGAAAGATAAGAGAAGTCCATGTCGCCAAGACGCTTTTTTAAATCTGCAACGGCCTTGTCCAGGTCAATCTGATGCTCATTGTAGTTGAGCGCGAAAATGTGGAGTTTTTCGGTAAAATGGTCAAAAACCACGTAAATGTGGCCGGCAACAAATTCGCTCTCAGGGATATGAAGCTCGTCTGTCTGTGGGGCTAGCATGATTGTGTCGCAGCGGGCAGAAAATTCGTAGCTCAGATAGCCCAGGCCGCTGGTTGGAACCGGGATTGAGTTTGGAGTTTCATTTCCGTCCTCGTCGTGAACAACGCTGGTGTCATTCTGCTGGGCAACATACAAAAGCGCGTCAAGAATATCCGGCGTGTGAAGAACGCGGCTTCCCGGTGCAATCGTCTCGCCGGTGGTGTTCTTTTCTTTGTAAGGCAGGCGGCGGCCGTCAATCAAAAATGCAACGCCCTCTTCGTCCTGAACGATGCGGAATGCAGGTTCAAGCAAAAGAATTGAATAACGTTCCTTGCCCCGCGCAAAGCTCGCACTCTCCAAAATTGCCGTCGCACCGATTTTGCGTGCCAGGCTGAACGGCGTATACCTGTCCGATGGAAGTGAAAAATATATAGAATCTGTTCTGCTCATAGATTTGCTCCTGTGTTACTATCTAAAGAAACAATAACATAACGAATGTGTTTCTGTCAACAGAAACACATTCGTAAAGAACACAAAAATCATAGATTTTTGTGAGACTCGCTAAAAAGTCGTCTCACGACTTTTTACGGCTCCGCCGTCGCTCCCTATGTAAATAGTAACATAACTGAAAAATCATAGATTTTTCCGAGACTCGCCTAAAAACTTGTCTCACAAGTTTTTTCGCTCCGCGACCGGCTCCCTATGTAAATAGTAACATAATTGTAGAGAACACAAAGCTCCAAGATTTTTACCAAATGCCGCGCGGGATTGTAGGGGCGGCTTTGCCGTTCCATAGCGAATGAAATGAGCGGAGGAATGAGGGTTACCGAACCCCGGAAAGCCCGTAGCCCGTTGATTGCGCCTTGAAATTTTTATATCATGTTTCCATGTCAAAACCATTGATTTGTCTTTGTCTTACGGCTTCGACCGTTGAACAAGACCTTATTCTTATCGAAAAATACCGCAAGTACATTGATCTCGTTGAGCTTCGGGTTGATTTGCTTGATGATGACGAAAGGCTTAATATCCGCGATTTTCCTGCAAAGGCAGGGCTTCCATGCATTCTTACAATCCGGCGAACTGTTGACGGCGGCAAATTTTCTGAAGGCGAAGCTTCCCGCTCAATGCTTTTTGCACGCGCTCTCGCTTTTGCCAGCGAAGATTCCAGCAAAAACTTTGCATATGTTGACTTTGAAGAGGATTTTCATATTTCTTCACTTCAGGATGCGGCCATGGCTTACGGAACAAAAATCATCCGTTCTTTCCATGATATGAAAAATCCGGTCGAGAATATCGGCGAAAAACTCCGTTCAATGCACGGTTCCCGCTTTGAAATCCCAAAAATTGCTTTCATGCCGCACACTCTCAAAGACGTCACAAATCTTTACAAAGAAATGCAGGATTTCAAGAATTCAGATCAGATTGTTTGTGCGATGGGTCCGCTCGGTCTCCCGACAAGAATCCTTGCACAAAGATTCAATTCTTACCTCAGCTACACTTCACCGGCAGACCTTGATTTGAGTCTTTCTGATATTGGTCACACAGATCCCAAAACCCTTGAAGAAATTTATCATTTCCATGAAATTGATTCAGAAACAAAGCTTTTTGGAATCACAGGCTGGCCGCTCAAATACACTTCAAGTCCCAAAATTCACAATGAACGATTCATTCAAACCAAACAGAATGCGGTTTACATTCCGTTCAGGGCCGAAAAAGCTGGTGAGGCCTTTGAATTTGCAAATGAGCTTGGAATCAACGGATTTTCTGTCACGATTCCTCACAAAGAAGACATCATCAAAAACCTTTTCTCTGTGGACAAAAAAGTCGAGGATATTGGAGCCTGCAACACGGTAATCAATGAAAACGGTCTTTGGATTGGCTACAACACTGACTGCACGGGCTTCACAAAAGCACTTTTGAAGTTCACAGGCCTTAAAAATCTCAAAAAAACAAGAGTTGCGATTATCGGTGCTGGCGGTGCTGCAAAAGCAATCGCTTACGCTGTAAAGAAAATGGGCGGAAAGGCCTGTATTTTCAACCGCACAATCGCAAAAGCCCGCACGTTGGGCAAGCAATATGGATTCGAATATGCGCCGCTGGGAGCAGAGTCAATCATCACGCTCAAAAAATACAATGACCTTATCATCCAGACAACATCAAAGGGAATGGGAAGCACAGAGCCTTCAAATCCCGAAAATGATCCGCTCTGGTTCTACGATTTTGCAGGCACAGAAATGATTTACGACATCGTTTATGAGCCGGAAGTTACGCCGATTATGGCAAGAGCAGAAAAGGCTGGTTGCAAAGTTCACAACGGCTACACAATGCTGTTGTACCAGGGCGAAGAACAATATAGATTATTCAAAACGGTAAAATAACTCAAATGCTCTGATTTAGAACTTACAGAAAGTATACACTAACTGGCAGGACTAATCACGGCATTCGATAGTATTTTTGTATAGATGAAGAGGAAAATATGGCACTTACACAAAGCGAGCAGAAGACTCTGGCGGCAAAAACCGCTGTTGACACTTTAATCGAGCAGAAAAAAATTTTTTCTGGAATGAAGATTGGTTTGGGCACAGGAAGCACTGCACTCCCGGCCGTAAAACGACTTTCTGAGCGAATCGAAGACGGCACTCTGAAAGACATCAAGGCTGTTGTCACAAGCTTCCAGACCGAAAATTACTGCAAGGACCTGGGAATTCCTGTTTACACGCTCAATGACCGCGAAATTGACGGCGAGCTTGACCTTGCAATTGACGGAGCAGACGAAATCGACCCGGAAAATCACCTGATTAAAGGCGGCGGGGCTGCTCACCTTCTCGAAAAAATCGTTGAGTACAATTCAAAAGAGCTCGTAATCGTGGCTGACGAATCAAAATCAGTCGCTCACATGGGCACAAAATTTCCGCTTCCTGTTGAGATTGTTCCTGGAGCAAGAAAGGCTGTCGAAAAAGCTCTGGCAAAACTGGGAGCAAAATGCGTTTTGCGTGAGGGTGTTCGAAAATGCGGACCTGTAATCACTGACAACGGAAATCAGATTCTGGACTGCACTTGGGAAGCCCCGGTAAATCCAGTTGAAATGGAAGATAAAATCGCAAAAATCGTGGGCGTGGTTGAAGTCGGATTCTTCACAAAGATGAAGCCAACGGCGTTCATAGCACACGCCGACGGAAGCGTGGAAATCCGATAATTTTTCTGAATATTTCTTTTTGAAAATGGCTTCCAGTCACGAAAACGGCTTATCGGAACCGCATGCTAGCATGCTACACGCGTTTTGTACTTGAAACTATATACGTTTGCCGCTCATGCGGCAGCACAAAACGAGTGTTTCCGTAAGCCGTTTCATTCCTTTGCGCCATTTTCAAAAAGCATTTTCGGGCTCTGTATCGAATGTCCACGCTTGCGGGCTTTCATAGGACATCGCTGTGAGCAAAGCTCAGGCGAATTTGTTTTGGAACCTCGCTTCCGCCCTCTTCAAAAAGCATTTTCGGGCTCTGTATCGAATGTCCCCGCTTGCGGGCTTTACATAGAATCTACTTCAAAAGTTTGTTGAGGGTGGCATCGCGCTGCCGCCAGTTTTTGTCTACTTTTACCTGCAAATCAAGGTCTATTTTGTAATCGAAAATTTTCCTAAGGGCTTTGATGCTTTCAACACGGATTGTTTTTATCATCTGCGCGCCTTTTCCGATTACGATTCCTTTCTGACTTTCTTTTTCTACGCACAAAAAGGCACGGCACCACATTTTTGTGGGTGAGCGCATTTCCATGTCAGCAATCTGGACGTAAACCGCGTGAGGAACTTCCTGATCAAGGCGGTTGATTGCCTGCTCGCGGATTACTTCGGCGATTCGGAAATCTACTTCCTGGTCTGTGTAAAATTCCTCGCTATAAAGATGCGGCCCTTCTTTGGCCATGTCAAAAAGTGCTTTTAAAACTTCGTTGATTCCAACATCATTTTTGGCAGAAATTTCGAGGATTCTGTTTTCTGGAACCTGAGCCAGATGAGCCTTAATGAATTTTCGGGCATGTTCACGGAGCGGCTGCGGAGAATCGATTTTGTTGAGTGCGATAACGATTTTGTCCTGATGCTCTTCCAAAAGCTCGGCAATAAGACGCTCTTCTTCGGCGCAACTTCGAGTGCTGTCGATGATATAAAGAATCAAATCAGAATCTTTGAGCTGGTCGGCAACAATCCCGCGCATTTTGAGGTTCATTTTCTTTTCGGAATCATGGTAGCCCGGAGTGTCAACAAAAACGAGCTGGCCAAGAGATGTGTTTACAATTCCGCGGATTGCGTTTCGGGTGGTCTGAGGCATTGCGCTCACGATTGAGACTGGCTCACCTGCTGCCGTATTTAAAAAAGTTGATTTTCCGCTGGACGGACGGCCAATAATTGTAACAAGTGCAGTCTTTGGACCTACAGGAGGCTGTTCATTTTCAAAAGATTCATTTTCAGTGATATTTTCTTCCATAATTTGATTTTAATGGAAAAAGTTTTATTTTTAAAGAGTGCCTGGGCGTTGCAGCAGGGCAAACGCATTATAATCGAATTCATATTAAAAATGGCGAGAGGGAGTGAAACGGCTTACGGAAACACTCGTTTTGTGCTGCCGCGTGAGCGGCAAACGTATAGAGTTACAAGCACAAAACGCGTGTAGCATGCTAGCATGCGTTTC
>CACZYY010000093.1 GCA_902785455.1 uncultured Spirochaetaceae bacterium | reverse complement strand
GAGCAAGCTCGATAATCAACTATGACGGACTTGACGAAGAGGGCTGGATAGTTGAAAACTGCGTAAAATACGGATTTATCGTAAGATATCCCAAGGATAAGGACGCAAAGACCGGCGAGAGCTACTGTCCGTGGCATCTCCGCTATGTAGGAAAGCTCCACGCATCGAATATGCAGAAGAACGGTCTCTGTCTCGAGGAATACCTCGAAGCGCTGAAGACATACAGCATAGACGACCCGTATGAGTGCTCATACGATGATGCCGGCTACATTGTGTACTACATAGCGTCAGCAGGGGAGAAGACTCCGGCGAGAGTACCGCTCAGCGGCAACTACAGTATTTCCGGAAACAATTCCGACGGCTTCATCATCACAACTAAAAAGTAAAAACTCAGCGGTCAGCGTAAAAGCTGACCGCTTTTCATATCCCCGTATATCTTAGCATAGAATAGCCGTGAGGTGATACAATGAAAAGATATATCGCGGCATTAACAGTGCTTGTTTTCATGCTGTTTGCAGCTCCGGCGGCGGCAGCGGCGGATACGCTCCCGCCCTATGAGAATGCTGAAGGCTACGTCCTCATGGAGGCTTCCACGCAGAGCGTTCTTTCCGGCAAATCACACAGCCAGCGCATAGAACGTGCGGTTGCATTCCGCCTGGGCTACAAAAGCTGGAACGACATGGTAACCGAACTGAGGGAGAAAGCCGCATGAAAAAGCAGAAGCCAAAAGTTTATCCGTTTTATCTTGGCAGAGACAAAATGTGTATGGAATGCAGATTCTGTCCTCTGCGCACAGATTGTTTTTCAGACAAGCTTTTCAGCAAAGATCCTTATGGTGGGATAAAAAGATGTGTAAAACGAATGCGCTACTGGGGAATGTCTCCCTTCAAAATGAAGCTGGCACGGTTAAGAACGTTCATTACGGTATCTGTCTTATCGTTTAGTCCTAAACCCTGCTTTGTGCACATCACCTGTAGTTCTAATTCATCGCAGGAGTCAAAGAATGCAGAAAGCTTTTCAAATGAAAAGTCCGGCTGCATGTAATCAAAAAGGGCTTTGTTAATAGTTTTGTTGAGTTCCTGCGGTTCGCCGGAAAACTTCATCAGCATAAAAACGAGTCGTTGTTCCATCAGGGACAGTATTTGTTCATTAGTCATAAGAACATTATACCACGGAAAGCGGTATGAGGAGAAAAAAGTTGATACCAGCAGAAAACTACCTTGTAGAAAAGCACCTTCAGCAGGATTCAAAAGAACCAAATGTTGAACAGCTTGTAAAGGCCGCCAGAAAGTACAAGAGCGTACTAAATCGGGGTATGCAGCTTTCGCGCAAGGAAGAAGAAAAGAAAGTTACAGTCTGCCTTCAGATGGCAGAACTTATATCGGGCAATTTTAAAGGGTGGGAACTCCGGTTCAATGAATCGGTTTTCGGAAAGCAGGAGCCGGAACTGGCAAGAGGCTTTCACAGCGTAGAAATCTACCGCGACGGAAAGCTTATAGGTCACAGGCTTGTTGCACCGGATGCAAGCGCAGAAAAGGCTCTTGCAGAAATCAGCACGGCTTTTTTGTTGGTTATGGAAAAAGCCAAGGAGGTGGAAAGGCTAAAGGAGGCAGAATATCGTACCACTTTGGAAAAACGGCAGAAAACCGCCGTACATGGACAGTAAAGACAAAGACTTGAACCCGGAAAAAATCCTTTATGCGGTCAAGAACATGTCTTATGTTGGTTTGCAATATGCAGCAGTTTACGGACTTCTCACACTTGCAAAGTTCAAAAGCCCGGCTGAAATATGCCAGGACATAGAAAGCCTTGGAGGGGAAAATGGAAATCTATGTAGAAGGTCAGAAGGTGCAGGAGCTTCCCTGCCTCACACGCAAGGACAAGCTCCGCTGGTTGAATGAAAGGTGTCTGAAGTTCTGGGGCACACCGCTCTACAAGTTCTGGAGGAATGCTTACATCAGCTTCCGCGACAGAAAGAAAAAAGCCGGAAAGCATGAGGCGACACGCAGTCCGGCTGACAATGGGAATTACGATGACGGCAAGCCCGCCGCGTGATTCATCAAATAAGCAAATTAATTATAGCACAGATTAAAAGTCTGTGAAAGGAGAAAAACATGGGAACCAGATACAAACCCAGCATGTCAAAATTAGAAACTCTTGATGACGTGAACCTCGCACTCAGGGACATTGGACTTGCAGAAAAAGAGCTTGAGGCAATCGACAACGAGGCCAACAAGCAGATTGCAGAAATCAAAACAGATGCAGCCAAGAAAGGAGAAAAGCTCCGTTCTCGCATTCAGGATTTGTCGTCAAAAATTGCCGCATTTGCGGAGTACAACAAGGCAGAGCTTTTTAAGGACAATAAGTCTGTAGAGCTGTCCTTCGGAAAATTCGGATTCCGTAAGACCACCAAAATCAGCATGAAAAAATCAACACTCGAACTTCTGAAAAAAATGAAGCTGCTTAAATGTATCCGTGTCAAAGAAGAAGCCGACAAGGTAGCCATGTCTGAGCTTACCGATGAGCAGCTTTTCCAGGTTGATGCCTGCCGCAAAATAACAGATGACTTCTTCTGCGAAGCCGACACAGAAGAAATCAACAAAGACCTGCTGCAGTCTGCAAGCTGATTATTGAAGCTGGAGCTATCTGGATGTCAGCTCCAGCTGACAAAGGAGTTTTTGAATGAACAGTCTAGTACAAAAAAATAGCGCTCTTACACCAGACCAGGCATTTCCCTTCCGCCGCGAAATTGATTCGTGGGACATGAACAGTGCTGTACAAGCCCTCAGAACAAAAGTTGAACAGCTCAAAAGTGTAAGCCTGGATGTTGCCCGCGATCTTTGGATTGCACACGAAGCTCTTGCCCAGAGAGGAGGAGACCGCCGCAGCGAAGATGCTCAGACCTTTGGCTTCTGCGACTTTCTGGAGCTTGTAGGGCTTTCAAAAAAGACAGCCTATCTTTGGCTCAAGCTTTATGATGCAGCAAACGACAGAGTTCTTACGCCAGAAGAATATGCGCTTGAAAATGCAAAGAGTGCGAATCCGCAGCTGCCACAGGTAGACAGTGAGTTTGAACATCTTATTGCACACGCAATGGCAACAGGAGAACGTCTTGCAGGCTGGACAAATGAGCACGAACGTGTTTACAAAATCCGCAAGGCAAATGAACGCGCTGCAGAACTTGCCCGCACCTGGGGAAAGAAGAAAATCCGCCTTAACTGGGGAGATGATGACTACTTTGCTAAAACTCTTCTTCACAACGGCAGACAGTACACAAAAATCAATCTTGAAAACCGCGACCAGTACGAAGCTCAGCTGAATATCTTTGGTGCTTTGTCTGATTTTCTTACAAGCATTGAAAATCCGGCAACCCGCCTTGCAGCTGTGTGTAACATCGGTTTACGTGTTCGCGAGCTTGTAAACGAGATTGCAGAAACAGACAGAGAGCTTAATGCTTTTTCGGGAGTTGATGAATGAGCGGAACTGTCAGAACCTTTGCACCTG
Source organism: uncultured Spirochaetaceae bacterium (assembly GCA_902785455.1). GTDB lineage: Bacteria > Spirochaetota > Spirochaetia > Treponematales > Treponemataceae > Treponema_D. Next base: position 5,868 of record CACZYY010000093.1, on the reverse strand, counting down.
TGACAGATAAAAAGTATCCTCTGCGCGCCGCTGTGTATGACGCATTCCGCAAACGCAGTCCGCTTATCTCAAAGGCAAGAGCCTATGAGCAGATTGCAACGCAGTTCAACATTTCTGTTCCTACTGTTCAGCGTTATATCCGCAAAATGGAAAACGGTTCTATGTTTGCCCTTCCGGAAGGAAGACAGGGCCGCCACGTTTACGCCTGGAGTGACGAAGCACTGAGTTTCTTTACAAACTTTATGCTTGCCGCCATTCAGCAGGTAGGCGGATGTACTGTGCGTAATGCTTACAACAACACAAAGGCAGAAGCTCAACGACAGGGCTGGCAGATTGGAAGCGAAGCAAGTGCATACGTTCACGCCCGAAACATCAGCCCCGCAATGAAGCTTCTTGCAAAAGGCGGTCAGCGTGCCTTGGACAACATGTTCTACATAAGCCGCGACCTGTCAAAGCTACATCCGTTCCAGCTCATCGTAGGTGACCAGCACATATTTGACTTTTGGTGCCTCAACCCAAATGCAACAGGCGTAAAGGATAAGTACACCCGTGCTGAGTGTTACCTGTGGCTTGATATGGCAACACGTCTTGTTTACGGAATCAGCTTTGATATTGCTTATAACACTTATACCGTAACACGAGCCTTGCGAATGGGAATCAAAAGATTCGGTAAGTTTGAAAACACCTACAACGATAACGGTTCAAGCGAAAAATCAAAGCTTGCAGACCAGATTGTAGAACGACTGCAGAACTACGGAGTACGTTTCCTGGATGAAGCAGATTTGTACCATGCCGACAACGGACGTTACATCGTAGAAGACACAGAGGGGCTTGTTGTAGACGTAGTTCCAACAAAAGCTGAATGGGAAAAGCAGCACCGCCGAATCTTTGCCCGTGTTAAGAACGCAAAGACAAAACCAATCGAGCGATTCTTCAACACACTTGAACAGATTCTGCGCGACCAGTGCCTGCCGGGTCTTGTAAAAGGATTGGCAATTTCTGCGCCAGAAGAAGAACAGGCAACAAAACGTTTGGAATGGCAAAAGCAGAACGGCTACATCCTTTCTTACGACGAGTTCATTCATCAGGTTGTTAAGGCAATCGACATCTACGAAAACCGTGTTCATTCAACGCTCGGCTGCTCTCCAAAAGAAAAGCTTGAACAGTACATGCGTGACGGCTGGATGCCTACTTTCATAGATCCTCGTGATGAAGCTTATCTCTTCATGGAAAGCACTTTGCGCCAGGTAAAAGGCGACAGAATCGAGCTGAACGGAACAGAGTACATCGGACCGGATTTGACACAGGAAATGATTCTGCAGAACCGCGGAACTCTTGTTGCTTACAACCGGCAGAAGATTGAGATACGCTACGACCCTGAAAACCTTAACCTCGGAGTATTTGCCATTGAGCCGGGAACAAATCACGCAATCGCCCTCCGCCCAGTCAAGAAAATCGACATGCTTGATGAGCAGGAGATGGTCGAGCAGCTTGAATGGAAAAAACGCAACATGCGGGCCGTTCAGGAAGCGTTCAAGACAGCCACACAAAACAAGATCGTGCGTGTTCTTTCTGAACCGCAGAAGTTTGCAGAGCTTCACACAGCAGAGGAACTCGCAGAAAAAGCAATGCAGAATCAGCTTGAATATACAAAGCCAGAAACAGTAATTCCGACACCTGTTATAAAAAAAGCTGATATGGAAAAAGAAGAAGTACGCGACATTCCACTTGCAGTAAGCAGACGGAAAGAAGATTTTGGAACAATGCCACAATCTTACAACCGCCGCGAAGAGAACCTTTCACAGGAAGATTTCCTGGAAACTCTTGCTGCACGAATCGGAAACGAAAACGTACTCCGTGCCCACGGTAAACCGGTATTCTACACCGACCGCGAGCGTTACGAATACATCTTGAACCAGTTCTATTCAGGCGAACATTTAAGCCGCGAGGACATGGACTTTAAGTTTGAGTATGAAAGCAAAATGACAGCCAACGAAGAAAATTATTTTGCCTCATACATCAAAGATAAATTTCACAGATAACACATAGGAGAAGAAATTATGGATTTAAGGAATTGGATTGAAAACAACAGGCTTTCCATGCAGGAAGCAGCCCGCATCATCGGTGTCGACAAATCACAGATTGTCAAAATCTGCCAGCATACATACCCCAACTGGCAGGACAAGGAAAATGAATACATCGAACGCCTCAAGAATGCGGGCTACACAAACAGTATACCACAAGGCATCATAATTGATACAGACGTACTGGTGCTTACGCCAAGCGTATCTCGTTTCAAAGCTCTTGCAGATGATTTGATTGCACCGGAAGGAACACTTTCAAGCTCAATCGGAATGGCAATTGGAACTGCAGAACGCGGAAAAACACATTCCGCAAAATGGTACGTTCAGGAAAATCAGAATGCAGCTTACGTTCTTTTTGTAGACGGCTCAACCAAAACTCAGCTTATGCGCGACATCTGCGAGGCTGTAGCACACACAAGGCCACACAGCTTTGGAGAGTGCCTTACTATTCTGGAAGAATACTGCAAATACACAAGACGGCTTGTAATCATTGATGAAGCAGATAAGCTTCCTGTCCGCTACCTCGAAATCATTCGCGCCGTAAACGAACGCTGCCAGCTTCCTTTCATGCTCGTAGGCGAGGAAGGACTTAAATCAAAAACAGACAGAATCCCGCGCCTCAGAAGCAGAATCAGAAATCCTATTGTTCTGTTTGAACGTGCACACGCTGTAGATGTTGCCGCTTACTACCACGAAGCTGCAGGAATCGATATTACACCGGATACTGCAGACAGACTTGTACGCCATGCCCAGGGAGGGTTCCGCTCAATCGTCAACGATTCAATCGCCATCAGTAAGATGTCTAAAGCCAGCGGCCTTGTTTCCATCACAGATAACATGCTCGACAAGCTTTGTGCTGCGTAGGAGGACAAGATGGATAAACGTTCAAACCGAAGCCGCTTAATCAGCAAAATACATGCTCAAAAAAATGCTGCAGGGCTTGATGATGCAACCTACCGCATTATCATCTCCGGGGCCAGCGGAAAGCAGAGCTGCACCGAATGTTCCATGAAGGAGTTGAAGCAGATTTTTACAGACCTCAATTCCATTTTGGAAAAGCAGGGCAAGCAGACATTCCGCTATTATCCACGCTGGGAACAACCAACGCTTAAAGATGCCGTAACCGCAAGAGCAAAGAAAATCCTTGGAGAAGACTGGCAGAACCGTTTAGACAGCTTTTCACAAACCAGATTTTCAAAGGCAAAATACATTCTCTGCAACAACGCAGAATTGCGCAGCATAATGGCATTTTTAACAAACATTGAACGCAAGGAGCGTGTAGCAAAATGACTCAAGGATGGCTGTTTTCAGAAGATGAAATGTTCGATACTCACGAAGTCCAGACTGCAGAAAAAGAGCCGGAGCTTTGCGCCATTACTCCCGAAAAAAAGCCATCCCGCCGCAAGGAAAAATCGGAATGCCTTTTTACCAAAGAGGAAATGTCGCAGCCTCCGCTCAATGCAGAAGAAAAGGATCGCCTGATCCGCCGTATAATCCGCAACGCACAACTCGGCGCCCGCTACATGTACCGTGCCAAAGAAGTCTGTGCAATGCTCCGCATAACCTACGACGAGATTCAGACCCTTTTGAACTACTACCGCCTAGACTGCGTAGTAATCCGCGACACCATCATCCGCATCCCCTGGTGGAGTCTTGCCGAATACCTCATAGACCCCGCCGAGGATGTTGAAGCAGCCTTTTACGCATACTTAAAAACACTTCCGCACAGAGAACCGGAAGAAAAGAAAACTGCATAGGAACAGAATATGAAACAATTACAAATCGTTGATATGTTCTGCGGTGGTGGTGGAGAAAGCACTGGCATCACACAAGCTGCAAAACAGTATCATTTTGACATAAAACTCAGTGCAATAAATCACTGGAAAAAAGCTATAGAAACACACACGGCAAATTATCCGTTTGCTGAACACTATGAAGAACCCGTTCAGAATCTGGATCCAACAAAGGTTGTTCCAGGTGGAAAACTCGATTTGTTGTGGGCCTCTCCAGAGTGTACTCATCACTCAAATGCAAGAGGCGGCAGACCTCGAAGCGATCAGAGCCGTGCTACCGCTTGGGAAATCTGCAAATGGGCACAGGAACTTTTTATCGGCAGAATCATCATAGAAAACGTACCGGAGTTTACATCCTGGGGACCGCTCGACGAAAACGGAAAACCGATAGCAGAAAAGAAAGGCACCGTGTTCAACTCATTCATCAAAGCTCTTGAATCACTCGGTTACAAGGTAGAATGGAGAGTGCTTTGCGCAGCTGATTACGGAGTACCAACAACACGAAGAAGACTGTTCATTCAAGCTGCAAAAGCCGGAAAAAAAATCATCTGGCCGGAGCCAACCTATTCAGAAAATGGCGACACTCTCCCAAAGTGGAAAGCTGCTAAAGATATTATTGATTGGTCAATTCCTTGCCCTTCAATCAGGAATAGGAAGAAACCTCTGGCCCCTGCAACAATGCGCAGAATTGAATATGGAATCAAGAAATATTGGAAAGATTCTGCAGAACCTTTTCTTGCAATTCTCCGTGGAACCAGCACTGTAAGAAGCCTTGAAAAACCGCTCCCGACAGTTACAACATCCGGAGCACACTACGCATTGATTCAGCCAAAACCATTTCTGGTACGCTACAACGGAGGCGACGACAGAGTTCATTCAACAGATGAACCTGTTCCTACACTGGACACCTCAAACCGCTATGCAGTAGTCCAACCCTTCATTATGAGCATAGGACAAACCAGTGCAAAAGACAGAAGTCGAACAATAGACAAGCCTTTGCCTACAGTCTGCACGAAGCAGGAACATTGTCTGGTATCTCCAATCATCGTTGAATACTACGGCAATGGAAAGGCTCGTCCTGTTGAAGAACCACTGCCAACAGTCACAACAAAAGACCGTTTTGGCATCGTAATTCCTGATGGAATAGACATAGGTTTCCGAATGCTCCAGCCACATGAATTAGCAGCTGCTACAGGTTTTCCAAGTAACTACAAGTTTGCCGGAAACAAAAGCGAAGTTGTAAAACAGATAGGGAATGCAGTTCCACCTGGATTTGCAAAGGCCCTTCTGTCAGCATATTTAGAGGAGAGTGCATAAATGATGAAAGGAAAGCTTTTTATAAAACAACCAGAGGAAAAAGGAGTGCCAAATGGATAGTTTTAAGATAGTCGGATATGGAAAAGTCCGAAGTGATGAAACATCTGAATACATTATTGATGTTTCACCAACAGCTACTATAAAAGATGTTCTTGCTGATATTTTGAATCGAAAAGAATGGGGAATTATAGGCATCAAAGATGATAAAGAACCTTTTTTTGGCGCTCATCACTTTGATTATTCATACGGAGAAAAAGAGTTTAAATCTCATGAAGAAAAAATGTTCTGGGATAAAATTATGAATCGAAAGGTCGTTGCGCTAAAAGGCAGCGGTGGTTGGTCATGTAGTAATTACCAACTTGTATTAGGTGAGGTATAGAAATGCTTACTTTTAAAAAGGAAATCTGCAGAAAATGCGGATGCACGAACAACAATCCATGCTACCATCCGAAATACGGTTTCTGCTGGTGGGAAGATTCAAAACACACAATCTGTTCGCACTGCGCAGATAAAGAAATCAAAGACAGTAAGCTTACTCAGCACCGGGTAAATGACATTCCTGATTGGCAACCAGCCGAGGAGGCATGATAAAAAGGTAAACGAACAAGCGGTAATGTGATACGCTGAAGCGATTCAGCGGAACCCAGGCATCAGTTCGCCATTTTTTGTAAGGG
>CACZYY010000092.1:9681-16096 GCA_902785455.1 uncultured Spirochaetaceae bacterium | reverse complement strand
AATATTATAGTAAAAAACGGCATCTTAGACAATGAAGCGCGGAATAGGAAACTGGGGCAGGGCAAACGCATTATAACCGATTTTATATTGAAAATGGCGTTAAGGAGCGAAACGGCTTACGAAAACACTCGTTTTGTGCTGCCTCGAGAGCGGCTAACGTATATAGTTACAAGCACAAAACGCGTGTAGCATGCTAGCATGCGTTTTCGACAAGACGTTTTCACGACTGGAAGCCATTTTTAGCAGGGAATATATTATAATGCGTTTGCCCTAAACTGGAGAAGCTATAGATTACTTTGAGTTTATGTATTATAGTAAAGTTGACTTTAAGAATATTTAAAGAGGTTTTATGAAAAGAATACAAAAAATTCTGATTTTGACACTTTTGTCTCTGCTGTTGTTTTCTGCCGGGTGCAAAAGAAGTGAGGACAAGTCTTTCAACTGTTGGAATGACTGTGAATCCCTGAGTGCTCTGATTGAATTCGTGGAAGATGTTACCAACGAAAAATCGCCTAACTTCATTCCTCAAAAAGACCGAATTGCCACTTTTGACATGGACGGAACTTTTTTGGGCGAGTTGTATCCTACATATTTAGAGTACAATATGCTTGAATACCGTGTTCTTGAAGATCCTTCTTACAAAGGAAAGGCTTCTGAAAGCGAACTTGAGGCCGCCAATGCAATCAGGGATTTTGTAAGAAGCGGCAAAAAACTGCCGCCGCATTTTGACATGATTCATGCACATGCCGCTGCAAAAGCCTATTCGGGAATGAGTATTGAAGAATTTGATTCTTACGTCAAAAAATATTGCGAAAAGTCTCCGAACGGCTTTACCGGCATGAACTATTTCCAATCATTTTATAAACCGATGCTGGAAGTCTTTGACTATCTTAAGAGCAAAGGTTTTACTTCGTATGTCGTTACAGGTTCAGACCGCTTTATTGCTCGTGCACTTGTTTCTTCTATTAATATTGAGCCAGAAAATGTTATCGGAATGGATGTTCTTTTAAAATCCAGCAATCAGGGTGACGTAGAAGGCGTAAATTACACTTGCACAACTGATGAGCAATTGCTTAGAACAGACACGCTCCTTATCAAAAATCTCAAGACAAATAAGGTCAAACAGATTGCACAGGAAATAGGAAAAGTTCCGGTACTTTCTTTTGGAAACAGTGGCGGGGATGCTGCAATGCACAATTACTGTCTTTCAAATCCAAAATATAAGTCATGTGCTTTCATGCTGATTGCCGATGATGACGAAGATGACCATGCAAACCGCGAAAAGGCTTTGAAACTCGGCGAGCAATGGAAACAATCTGGCTATGTGGTCATTTCTATGCGCGACGATTTCAAAACAATTTACGGCGAAAACGTAAAGAAAGTTGATTTTACGTTCTAGATAGTGTTTTTTTAGGGCGGTGGGTATTCACGGAAAGTGAACCCTAGCCCTTAATTTCCTTCACTGAATTATCGTCGTTCAAAAGGACAATCTTCGGCTTCCAGCTGTCGGCGTCTTTTTCATCAATCTGAGTGTAGGTCACGACGATGATTTTATCCCCCGGCTGGGCAAGACGAGCCGCAGCACCATTAAGGCAGAATTCACCCTTTTTGCCAGGAATTATATAAGTTGCAAGGCGAGCACCATTATTGATGTTAAAAATCTCGACCTTTTCCCAAATGTGCATCCCGGCCTTTTTGACAAGCTCAGTATCAATAGAAATAGAGCCTTCATAATCCAGAATTGTCTGAGTAACAGTAGCCCGATGCAGTTTAGATTTCAAAACCTCGATATTCATATAAACCTCTTTTATAGCCACACAGATTCGAAATTGCTACGCAATTTCATTTAAAAGTAAAAAACTGTAAATCTGATTTTCCGTAGGAAAATCGAATCCGTGTGGTAACATTTATTTATTCAGTTCCAGTGCGATTCTCAGACCGTCCAGAACTAGCTGGCTTTCAACACGATCGAAAAGCCCGGATTCTTTGAACAGGTTTGCAAAACCGCCCGTTGCAATCACGATTGGTTTTTCTCCGTGGAAGACTTCTTTTGTGAAGCGCGAAATAAGCTCGCGTATTGAGCCGAGAGTGCCGTAATAAAGACCTGACTGAATCGCCGTTACGGTTGAATTTCCGCAAGCTCGTTCTGGCTCGACAATCTCAACGCTTGGAAGCTGGGCCGTTCCCGAAGAAAGGGCGTGCATCATCATGTTGATTCCCGGCAAAATCGCGCCGCCAAAGTATTCATTTTCTTTTGTGATAACATCGACCGTCGTTGCCGTTCCCATGTCCACCACGATGATATGATTTTCGAGTTTTAACGAACTTGCTCCGATTGCAGCCGCAATTCTGTCCGCACCGATTTCACGAGGGTTTGAATAGCGCAGTTTGAGGCCGGTTTTGATCCCGGAACGAATCATGAGCGGTTCAATTCCAAAATATTTCACGCAGGCACTTGTTATCGCATAGTTTAAAGATGGAACGACAGAGCAGAGCGCAATGTCCGAAATCAGTTTAGAGTCAATTCCGTTTTCGCGGAGCACTGAACGCAAAAAAATGCCAAGTTCGTCCGATGAAGTGCCTTTTGTGGTGGCGCATCGGAAAGTGAGCACGATTTTTCCGTCCTTGTAAACGCCTCCAGAAAGCTGAGTGTTCCCGACATCAAGTGTTAAAATCATAAAATCTCCTAAAATCAACCTCAGATTATGTGTTTTAAGGGGGAAAGCCTTCCCCCTGTGCCACACTTCGTTGTGGCACCCCCCCATCGCCTAGGGGCAAGCCCCTAAAACCCCAAAAACTGCCACACAGATTAGATTTTGCTACGCAAAATAACTTTTATTTTTTACCCTTTAAGTGAGATTCCGTAGGAATCTCGAATCTGTGTGGTATCATTTTAGTATTGCTTCAAGGAGCGTCGCCATTTCAGCGTTAGACTTTCCCGAAGCTAAACATTCACCGTCAGCCTTTAAAATCTTGAAGGGATGTTCATCTTTCGTAATTTCAGACAAATCATTGTACACAACAAAATCAGCTCCGCTGTGACCGAACAATTTTGTGACCGCACGAGTTTTTTCGCTTTCGTCCGCATTGTTGGTCAGCTTAAAGCATACGACCTTTGCGTTTGCGTTGCCACCGAGCTTTGCCCATTCGTGCAGATTGTCCGCGATTTTTGGCGATGCTTTGAAAGTCACAGTCATTTCACTTCCTGAGTGAAGCTTGGGAGCGTTTTTGCCCGCCTTTACGGTTTGACCGCCAAGCGTAATAGTGTCCGGCACAAAGTCGCTCACCGCTGCCGCATGAATCACAGCATCGTAGCAAGAAGATGTAAGCTCGGCTTTTATTGCTTTCGCAAGTTCTTCACCAGTCTGAAAAAAAATCATTTTAATAGAAGAATCTTGTGGTTTTATCGCGTTTTCTGCCGTAATCAGAGTTACTTCATTCCCTTTGCGGGCCAATTCATCGGCAAGAACGGCACTTGTCCGCCCCGTCGAAGAATTAGTCACCACGCGAACACTGTCAATGTACTCACGGCACCCGCCACCTGTTATTAAAATCTTCATAAGTCTTTTTATTGCCACACAGATTCGAGTTTCCTACGGAAACCCCTTTTTTATATCCAAGTTCTGAAATTGCGTAGCAATTTCGAATCAGTGTGGCTATTTTAAATTCTCCCTTATAAAATCAAGCGTTCGCTCTGGTGAAATCAGTTTTCCCAATCCCACAGACCCGCAGGCCAGCCGTCCTTCTTCGGTCGGAAGGATTTTCGTTCCCCAGGACTCAAGTTTTTTCAAGTTCTCCTGAACGGCCGGATGGGCGAACATGTTTGAATTCATTGCCGGGGCAAGAAGAACCGGCTTTTCAAAATTGTTGGCAAGGAATGTCGCCCCGAAAAGGTCATCGCTCAATCCCGAAGCAAGTCTGGCTATGCAGTTTGCGCTTGCAGGATAAACAATAATCAAATCTGCCCATTTTTGAGCAAGAGTGATGTGCGGAATGCAGTCGGGCTTTCGAGCGAACATGTCAGGCGTGAGAGCTTCGCGGCGGCTCAGTCCTTCAAAAACGGCGGGCTGCAAAAACTTCAAGGCTCCGCAGCTCATTGTCACCTGAACTTCAGCCCCTTGCTTTACTAGAAGGCTCGTAAGCTCGCAGGCTTTGTAGCAGGAGATTGAGCCTGTAACATGAAGTAAAATGTGCTTGTCTTTCATAAAATCGTCTCCTTCAAAAAACGGCTCCCAGTCGTGAAAACGGCTTATCGAAACCGCAGGCTAGCCTGCTACACGCTGTTTGTGCTTGTAACTATATACGTTTGCCGCTTATGCGGCAGCACAAACAGAGTGTTTTCGTAAGCCGTTTCGCTCCTTCGCGCCGTTTTTTGCATTAGCTGTGATTATTAAAATCAATTACCTTTCTACGTTGTCGATCAATCTTACATCTTCGAGGAAGACTGCGGCGTACAACCTGTTGTCTTTGGCCGTTACGTAGTCTACTTTGAAGCCGGCTTCTTCCAAAGCTTTTGTGATTTCAGATTCGCTTTTGCCGCTTGCTAGGATTTCGTGGAAGCGTGGGGCAAGGGCTAGTCCTTCTTTGCTGAGCTTGCGGTTTCGGCTTGAAATCGCAAGACCGTTGGCTTCACGCACGATCGGGCATGGAACAAGCTCAACGTCCATGAAGAATGCCTTTACCATGCCGTCAAGAAGGCGGTACTGCTGATAGTCTTTTTCGCCAAAATAAGCCTTTGTCGGCTGAACGATGTTCAGAAGTTTCATTACGACTGTGAGAACGCCGTCAAAATGCCCGGGTCGTTTTGCTCCGCACAGCTCGTGGCTGAAATCTTTTTCTGTGAGCATGTATTTGTAGTCATCCGGGTACATTACCGGGTAAGTCGGTGCAAAAAGATAGTCAACTCCGGCTTTTTCAAGCAGGGCACAGTCATCGTCAAAGTTTGCAGGATAAGTCTCCAGGTCTTTTTTGTCGTTGAACTGAGTCGGGTTGAGATAAACGCTCACAACGCTCACTTCGTTCTCAGAAATGGCGCGTTTAATCAAAGAAAGGTGTCCGTTATGAAGACCGCCCATTGTCGGCACAAATCCGATTGTTTTTGAAGCGAGAGTTTTTCTCAATTCCTTAAATTCTTGTGGTGTTTTTATAATTTTCATAAGATAGCTCCTATTATTGCCACACAGATTGGAGTTTCCTACGGAAACTCCTTTTTTTTATATTTGTCTCTGAAATTGCGTAGCAATTTCGAATCCGTGTGGCATCCTTTTTTTTATTTCACAAATTGTTCTTCTGCATTCGGGAAGGTGTGATTCTTACAGCCTTCGTCGTATTCATTGAGTGCCTTTTTGACAAGTTCAGCACCTTCGATAAAGTGACGCACGAACTTCGGCTTGAATTTTGAGAATCCCAGCATGTCGTGCAAAACCAGAACCTGTCCGTCCACTTCTGCACCTCCGCCAATTCCGATAATCGGAACAGAAACTGCCCTGCTCATCGCTGTTGCGACTTCAGAAGGAATACATTCCGCTACGATTGCAAAACAACCTGCTTTTTCGAGTGCGATTGCATCCTTAATGAGCTTTGCCTTTGCTTCTTCGGTACGCCCCTGAACTTTGTAGCCGCCCATCGCGTGATAAAATTGAGGAGTAAGCCCCAGATGCCCCATGACAGGAATTCCAGATTCAACGAGATGCGAAATCAGCTCAAGGTTTCCGTCTGCACCTTCGATTTTTACGGAATCAGCCCCGGCAGCAATTAGCTTGCCCGCAGCCTCTGTACCCCGCTCAAGACCGAGCCGCGTGCTCAAAAAAGGCATGTCCGAAACCAAAAATTTGTTTGGAAGCCCGCGGTGAACGGCCCTTGTGTGAAGTGCCATCAAATCGACTGTGGCGGGAATTGTGTTTTCTTCGCCGTGCATGACGTTTGCAAGGCTGTCGCCCACGAGAACGCAGTCAACGTTTGATTCGTTTACAAGACATGCCATTGTGTAATCGTAGCATGTCACCATAGAAATAACTGATTTTTCGGCCTTCCGTTTTGGGAAATCCGCTGGTGAGAGTTTTGTTGCCATAGTACCTGCCTTTTGGTCAAGTCTAAATAGAAATTGTGTAATGCTGTGCGTTAAGAAAACGGCACATTGATGTTAAAGGTCAATTTTCTCAACGAGAATAACTGCCATGCACACTAATATATAGAAAGAAATGTTTTTGTACAAGAAAAAAAACTGGGAGGGGGCGCGGTTCAGGCACAGTCTTCACCGAGACTCGACTAAAAACTTGCCTCCCAAGTTTTTTTTTGGCTTCTGCGGCCGTGTCCCCAGGGCAAACGCATTATAATATATTCCCTGTTAAAAATGGCTTCCAGTCGTGAAAACGTCTTGTCGAAAACGCATGCTAGCATGCTACACGCGTTTTGT
>CACZYY010000092.1:0-9648 GCA_902785455.1 uncultured Spirochaetaceae bacterium | reverse complement strand
AGCCGCTCTCGCGGCAGCACAAAACGAGTGTTTTCGCAAGCCGTTTCGCTCCTTTGCGCCATTTTCAATATAAAATCGGTTATAATGCGTTTGCCCTGACCGTCTCCCCAGGGATGACATTCCCATTTATAATTGTTATAATTTTCTAGAGTTTTTGGAGATTTTCTTGCTGATGAAAAAAAATGTGAGTACTTTTTTGCTTTGTCTGACAGCAATTGCACTCAACTTTCTCGTTGCTTTTACTTTTTGCGACATGCTTCATATCCCTGTTTTTATGGATACGATTTTTACCGTTGCCATTACTTTTTATTGCGGGCTTCTCCCAGGAATTTTCACGGCAATTGGCTATAACGTTCTTTCTACTTTGACTTCCGAAATCCGAGGCTATTCTTTTGACCCGCTTTTAGTCCTTTTTGCGATATGCGGAATCTTGATTGTCATCGTCACGTGGTTTTTTGCACGCCGCAAAGAAGAATTCCGAATCAGCACCGCTATTACAATCTTGTATCTTGTTCTCATCGCTATGCTTTCTTCTTTTGCGTCGATTTTAAGCAGCGGAATAATCGATTATGTGCGTTTTTCCATCGTTGAGCTTCCAGATCGAATTGCACCAATTAAAAATTTTACAGATTCCTTTGTGAATCAGCATTTTTCGTTGTTTGCGGCCTGTATTCTTGCCCAGGTTCCTGTTTCTCTTACGGACAGGCTCATCACTACTTTTTTGGGATTCGGAGTTTACAAGCTTATGGTTCGCTTTTTAGGCAATGAAAGGTGGTAGCGAGGTGGATTCAGCAGAAATTCAGCGGCTTCACGGAATAATTCACAGTTATACAGTTTTTTTTATCATCTTTGATATTGTATTCTTTGCGATTATTCTCGGAGCCGTCGGACTTTTAATCAGGTATCTCAAATCTCAAAAAAGGCTTCGTTCTTCCGGCGATTACTTGCGCTACATAATTCGTGGCCAGGAAGAAGAGCGGGCGAGAGTTGCCAGGGAATTGCACGATACCGTTGCACAGGATTTGCGTTATTGCAGAAGTCTTGCTGATAAAATCGGTGAAAATGACTTGCGTGAAAAACTTTCAGGCCTTTTGGATAAATCTGTACATGAAGTCAGATCGATGAGCTATAATCTTGCTCCACCGGACGTAACAAAAAATGATTTGGCTGCAAACATTATGAACCTCTGTCAGAATTTTACTGAGCAATCGCAAGTTGAATTCCGAATGGTCACTCCGGAAAAGGCGGACACGAGTTTTCTCACAAAAGAAGAAAATTTCAATATTTATAGAATTGTACAAGAATCATTGAACAATATTTTGAAACACGCTAAAGCCGAGGAGGTCACGGTTCTTCTTCGCAACGAAATCGGTGATGAAGACAAAGGACTTTATATTTTCATCACTGATGACGGAATTGGTTTTGATGCACGGCGAAATTACGTTTCCGGGAACAGCCATTTTGGATTACTCGGAATGAATCAGCGTGCCGAACTTATAAAAGCAAAACTGGAAATCAGCTCAGTACCTGGTGCTGGCTCTCAAATTAAACTGGTTAAATTAAAACATACATCGCCTGTCGGGGAAGGCGTGATAAAATTTAAAAATTTATAAAATCATAGGGAAAAAATGAAACATTCTTTTTTTGTAATTGAAGATCACAGTCTCACAAACCTTGGAATTCGGGAACTCCTTCAAAACAGCACCGATTTATCTTGCGAAGGTTTTGCTGTGAGCGAGGAAGAGGCCTTTGAAAAACTGACCGAACTTGATATGAAAGGCTCTTTGCCGAAAGTTCTCGTCCTTGATTTATTTTTGGGCGAGGATTCTGGAATTGACGTGCTTCGCGAAGTAAAAAAGCATTTTCCTTCAATCGGTGTTGTCGTTTATTCAATGTATTCAAATCCGGGTATCGTGAGTCTCGTGCTTGAAAACGGTGCGGATGGATTTGTCTCAAAAGCAAGCCCTGAAAGTGAACTTGTAACTGCTATCAAGGAAGTTTCTGGCGGCGGAAAACATGTTCAGGCAGATCTTGTTGAGCCGCTGCATACTTTCAAAAACCTTTTTCAGTGTCTCACAAAAAACGAGCAGTTTGTGCTGAATAAAGTCATAGAGAGAGTTGAACTTAAGCAAATTGCCGAAGAAATGGAAATCCCGGTCGGAACGGTTGAGGTTTATCTTTCTAGGATTTGTGCAAAAACAGGTTGTCATAATCATGAAGAATTGATTGCACAGTTTGGCTGAAAATTTTATAATATTTCTTGTAAACTTTTTATTATAATAGAGGAAACTTATGGTTATTCTTACTTTGAACTGCGGTTCTTCTTCCGCAAAGTATCAGGTTTATGACTGGGACAACAAAGATGTTTTGGCAACTGGTGTTGTTGAGCGCGTAACTCAGGACGGTTCTGTAATCACACACAAACCAAAAGGAAAGGACAAATTCGTTCTCGAAAGCCCTTGCCCGACTCACAAAGAAGCAATCGAACTTATTTTGAACGCAATCACAGACAAAGACCACGGCGTTATCTCTGACATGAGCGTAATCGGTGCTGTTGGTCATCGCGTTCTCCACGGCGGAGACAAATTCACTAAGTCTGTAAAAGTTACTCCAGAGGTTTTGGACACATTCCGTTCAGTTATCGGCCTTGGACCTTTGCACATGCCTGCTAACATCATGGGTATCGAGGCTGCTCAGAAGGTTCTTCCAAATGTTCCTCACGTTGCAGTTATGGACACAGCATGGCACCAGACAATGCCAGAGTCAAGCTTCCGCTACGCAATTCCAAAAGAATGGTACGAGAAATACGCTGCACGCCGCTACGGTTTCCACGGAACTTCATTCTTGTACACAGCAAAACGTGCTTCAGTTCTTCTTCACAAAGCTCCAAAAGACACAAACGTTATCATCGCTCATGTTGGTAACGGTGCTTCTATGTGTGCTGTAAAGAACGGCTGCTGCTACGACACATCAATGGGTATCACTCCTCTCGAAGGTTTGGTAATGGGTACTCGTTCAGGCGACATGGACTGTGCTCTTCCATTCTACATCATGCGCCAGACTGGAATGACAGCAGACGAGATGGACACAGCAATGAACAAAAAATCTGGTCTTCTCGGAATCACTGGTAAATACACAGACCGTCGCGATGTTGAGAAAAATGCAAAAAAAGGTGACAAAGACTGCCAGCTCGCAGTTGACATGGAATGTTACCGCCTCAAAAAATACTTCGGCGCATACATGGCTGCAATCGGCCCGGTTGACGCAATCGTTTACACAGCAGGTGTTGGCGAGCACTCAGCTACAATCCGCGCAAAGGCTCTCGAAGGTCTTGAATGGCTCGGCGTTAAAATCGACCCAAAAAAGAACGCTCTTGCAAATACAGGCAATGCCGAGACTTGCATCTCAGCAGACGATTCAAAAGTCAAAGTTTTCGTTATTCCGACAGACGAAGAGCTTGTAATGACTGAGGACGCTTACGCAATCATGAACGGCACTTACGACGTTCATACAAACTTCACATATTCTTTCCAGGACCCAGCTTACCGCAACAAGGCTCGCGAAGAAGGTCTCAAAAAGGACTTGGAGAAGCATCCTGAGCTCGCTTCAATCATCGTTCGTCCGTAGAATATTGAGTTAGAAAATCAGGCAGTCAGTTTTGGCTGCCTTTTTTAATGCCCAAATAAAAAAAAACTTTCCTTGACATAAGTTTAAAAAGATTTTATATATAACACTATAAATCATTTTTAGGAGATAAATATGAAAAAATTATTGGCTATTGCTTCGGCACTTTCTCTCGCAGCTTCTTTGCTTTCTTGTGGCACAACTAAAACCGTAGAAGGTTCTGGAATTAAGGCTGATGCACCTAAAGTAAAAACTGCAAAAACTGTTCTTGACGAATGGCAGGGCTCAGAGCTTGGCGGCGAAATCCCTCAGTGGGTTGTTGAACTTGCAAATGGTAATTATGGTGAGGCAGCTCTTTCAAGAGTTATGCCGGACATCAAAGGCAAAAAGACATTTGTTACAATCGGATATGGCGATAACCTTGATTTTGTCCGCCAGTGGACAGATCTCGTTGATGTCGAAACTGAAGTTGCCAGCACACTTTCACGTGTAGCTGCAAAAGCTGTCGAAGCAGAAATGAATGGCAAAGGCGCAAAAGAAGGTCAGAAAACAGTTGATCCTACAAAAACAGAACAGACTATGAAGATGTACCGCACATCGCTCACAAGCGTTCGTTTCAGCGGCCTTGAAAAAACAGCTCAGTTCTGGACTCTTTCTCACAAAGAATCTGGCAAAGAACAGTATGATTCAAAATATTCTTACTATGCAGTATGGACAATCGATAAGGCACTTTTTGAGACCCAGCTCAAAACTGCAATGTCAAATATCGATGAAACATCAACAGAAGAAAAGGCATTGAAAGAAATGGTTCGCCAGAAGCTTGCTAATCAGCTTTCTGTTCAGACAAACAATGATGCCGAGAACGAAAAGGCTGACGCCGCTGCCCTCGAGTAATCATATTCTTGGTTAATTGTTAATTTTTATAAATGCCACACAGATTCGAAATTGCTACGCAATTTCAATTTTAGAAGTTTTTAACTTCTTTGCCTGACTTTCCGTAGGAATTTCGAATCTAAGCAAGCGCGTCAACGAGTGCGCTTGGTGTGGCCTCTTTTTTTTATCTCTGACAGCTTCCGTCGTGAATGCGGACGGCTGTTTCTGCGCCGGCAAGCAATTCCACAAACTTCATAGCGAACTGCTCGGCTGTTCCGGGGCCTCGCCCTGTAAGAACATTGTTGTCAAGCACAAAAGGCACGTCTTCAATGTGCTCTGAATTCTCCATTACTTCCTTTGCCCAGTCGGCACTTCCGCAATATTCTGCAAGATTATTGTTCATGCCCGGATAACAAGTCCACTTGCGGTTTGAAAGAATGCCTGTGCGCGCCAGAACTACGGCAGGAGATGCGCACATTGCTGCAACGAGCTTTCCGCCCCTGTCCATTTTTGTAATCAACTGAAAAAGATATTGATTAGCAGCCAGATTGCTTGCTCCCGGCATTCCGCCTGGCAAATACACCGCATCAGGCTCGTTTCCATCCATCTTTTCAATAAAATCTGAAAGTTTTGTGTCTGCAATCACAGTGATTTTATGACTTCCTGTGACCGATTCCAGTTCTTCGGTTGAATCCGCAGCTGGAACTGCTACTGTAATTACGTTTACATTTGCCCTGCGAAGATAATCTACGACCGTGAGAGCCTCAATTTCTTCAAATCCTGGGGCCAAAAAAACTGCAACTTGTGCCATATAAACCTCTTTAAACTCTAGTATACCACATATTTTAATTTTTGTTGATTTTTAATTGAAAAGTCCGTAATGATATTGTATTATTTTCTTATGAAGAGTGTTTTGGTTATTGATGCCCCGCCTATGATGCGCGAATTTTTGACAGAAAAGCTTTCTGCAGAAGGTGTAATTGTTGAAATCGCAGATGGTCAGCGGGATGCTCTCCCTAAGTTTTTATCAGTCCTCCCAGATCTTGTCATAATCAATGTTGAGCATTCAGTTTCTGATATACTCGAATTTCTGGATAAAAAGCAGTCGGATCCGAACGGCAAGAAGATTCCAGTCATTATGGCCGGCCCTGTGATCGACCACGACGAAGTTTCTGATTTGGTTCAGTATGGCGTAATTAAGTATTTTAACCGCCCGATTCGATATGATCTTTTCTTTGATTCAGTTGGCCGAGTCCTTCATACTTCATTCTCCGTTGATACGACTCCTTGCGTTCTCGACATGCATCTCAACAAGGACATTATTTTCATTGAGATTGCGAAAGGTCTCAACCGCGAGAAAATCACTCTTTTAAAATACAAGCTTGCAGAGATAATCGAAAGCAACAATCTCCCTCTTCCAAAGCTCATTCTCATGATGTCGGATTTGAGCCTGAGTTATGTTGACGGCCTCAATCTTGAGCTGCTTCTTGAGAATATAACTGCTGACCGAAGAATCCTGCGTCGAAACATCAAAATCTTGTCTTTTGATACATTTGTTTCTGATTTTATCGAAGGTCATCCAATCTACGATGGAATTAAAGTCGTTCAGAATCTTTCCGATGTAATGGCCTCTCTGGTTGATACCACTGCTGATTCTATCGAAAATCTTATTTCTGATAAAATTCTTGCTCTTTCCGACGGAAACGGCAAAAATGCAGGGGCTGTTCGATTCTATTCCGATACTTATACGGCCGATGGAAGTGCAGAAACATCAGAAGGTCACTTAAAGATTGCAGTCATCGACTCTGATTTGAATGTCGTAAAATATCTAAAATCTGTTCTTGAGACAATCGGTGAAGTAACGGTTTTCCTTAGTCCCAAAGAATTCATTGCAAACATTAAGCCTGATGCTTTTGATTTTGCAATCACGGGCATGGTTATGCCAGAAATAACAGGTCTTGATATTTTGCGGTTCCTTGTTGAAAAACGCATTGATTTGCCAGTTATCGTTTATTCAAATGTCATTCAAAAAGAAGTCATCATGCAGGCTCTCAAACTTGGTGCCGGAAGCTATTTGATTAATCCTCAGCCAGCGCAAGTGATTGTTCAGAAAGTTTTGGAAATCATAAATGCAAGAAAACAATAAAGCCGGGCACTCGGCCGAACAAACTTCTGACATTGACAAGACAACCCGTTTCTTTGCAAATGCTCTGCACGAAATTCGTACACCGATTCAAACAATTATCGGTGCGGCGGAGCTTATGCGTAACACAATGCTCGACAAGGAACAAAATGAGTATGTAAGGCAAATTTTGTTCAGTGCCGAAGGTCTTCTTGACCTTGCGAACAACATTTTGGATCTCGCCAAAATGAATCAAGTCGGATTTAAAATCGAAAATATTCCGTTCGATATTTCTTATGTTGCCGAGCATCTTATTGATTCAGAGAGCGTCAAAGCATTCAACAGGGGCGTGGAACTGGTCCTTGATATTTCACCGAATGTTCCTGCTCTTGTCACAGGCGATTCCATGCGAGTCCGCCAGATTATGCTCAATCTTATCAGCAATGCCGTAAAGTTCACAAAAGAAGGCTATGTCCACGTTGAGCTTGATTACAATGATGTTGACGGAATCTGCTTTACAGTAACGGACTCTGGAATCGGAATTTCCGAAGAAAAACAAAAAAAGATTTTTACTGAATATTTCCAGGCTGACATTTCGACGTACAGGCTTTTTGGAGGAACAGGCCTTGGCCTCTCCATCAGCCGCAATCTCGTTAACCTGATGAACGGCAAAATTGGTGTAAAGTCAAATCCTACAGGCGGCTCCGTTTTCTGGTTTAAGATTCCTCTTTCTGTTGCGCTGGCCAAACCTTCCAAAATCAGATTTTCACAAAGCACGGAAAATTACCGGATACTTATCGTTGATGACAATGAAATCGCCGCAGAAAGTCTCCTGAAAAAGCTTGTCTATCTTGGTTTCAATAAAACAGAAGTTTGTACTGATGCCAGTAAGGTTTCAGCGATTCTTTCTGAGGCAGAACAATCCGGGCAGCCGTTCAGCATTGCCTTTATCGATATGATTATGAAAGGCGGTCTGGATGGCTGGCATCTGGGCTTTGATTTGCAGCAAATCAGCAGTTTGAGCACGTCTCTTTATCTTCTTGTTCCAGAAGGACAGATGCACGAAGATGCCAAAATGAAGTTCCTCAATCTGTACAAGGGGTATCTTTACAAGCCGATTAAAAAAGACAGCCTGATTTCGCTTCTTTCCGAAGAACTTTATGAATCAGAAAACAACGGAAAATCCGGGAAAAAAATAGAATCAAAGCAAATTGAAGAACTTGTTCCTATCACGCCAGAAGAAGAAAAATCTTTGTCCGGAGATAAAACTTCTTCATCGAAGACTGAAAATAAAAAAATTGCCGCAGGGTTAAAAATTCTTGTTGCAGAAGATCACCCGATGAACCGCAAGCTGCTTGCTACATTTTTGGAGAGATTCGGGGCCGAAGTCTATCTTGCAGAAAACGGCGAGGACGCGCTTGATATTATCAGAAATACGCCTGAAATCAGCATGATTTTTATGGATATCTATATGCCTGAAATGAACGGAATTGAGGCTACAAAAGAACTTCGGGCAATGCACTATAACGAAATAATTATTGCCTGCACTGCGAACAATGATTCGAACGACTTTGCTGAATATAAACGCAGCGGAATCAATGACATTCTCGTAAAACCTTTCAAAAGCGATACATTAAAGGCTATGATCGAAAAATGGAAGGCTGTAATGCAGACTATTTCGTTTGAGCAGATTAATCTCCTCAACATCGGAAACGATTTGTTTATCGAATATGCAGAAGAGGCATAAAATGGGCGAAAAATATATAAAATCAAATTTGCACACACATTCGACATTCTGTGACGGGAAAAGCACCCTCGAAGAGAATGTCATTGCGGCGATTCAAAAAGGGATAAAGGTTTTGGGATTCACAAGCCACAGCATGTATCCGTTCCACACGGAATCAAACATGAAGCCCGAAAATTTCGCATCATATTGTGAGGAAATCCATCGCCTGCAAAAAAAATATAAAGGGCAGGTTTCTATCCGACTAGGATTCGAGGCAGATTTTATTCCTGGAATCACCGTCCCTCATCATGAAAATTATTCCGAATTCAAGCCTGATTATTTGATTGGCTCTGTCCACTTTATCTTTCAGCGCGCTGGAATTTTTGGCGTGGACAATACTCCTGAAATTTGGGCAGAAGGAGCAAGAAAATTCTACGGCGGAGACATGAAGGCTCTGATTGGTGATTATTTTGCGCTTCAAAAAGAAATGCTTGATTTAGGAAAATTCGAACTTTTGGGCCATCCCGATTTGGTCCGAAAATTTAACGAGAAATTCCCGTTGTTTGACGAAAATACAGGCTGGTACAAAGATTATCTTGATGATATGGCAAAGGCAATTTCAAAATGGGGCGGCGCAACAGAAATCAACACTGGCGCAATCAGCCGAAAATGGCTCACAAAACCTTATCCGAGCGAGTATTTTTTGGAGAAATTGCACGATGCTCACGTTCCTGTCGCAATCACTGCTGACGCACATGCCGCCGAAAATTTGGATTGCGCGTTTGAGCAGGCTCGTGCACTTGCAAAAAAAGCCGGCTATACCGAAATCATTTACGACATCGATAGAACCGGCTTTAAATTCTGTGAGCTGTAAACTAACGGTTTCGGCGCTCGTTTTCGCTCTGACATGAAATGCACATGAACGCATACGGAATTGCTTCAAGGCGTTCCAAAGGAATTTCTTTGTGGCACTTGAGACATATTCCGTATTTGCCCTGCTTGATTCTTTCGAGAGCATTGTTAATCATTGTGAGGCGATTTGAATCCTGCGCTCCAAGTGATTCAAGAAGAGCTCCATCAATTACATCTGATGCAACATCAACTTCATCACCCGGCTCACCACTTTCAACCATCTTTTTATACTCAGAATGCTTGTCCGCCAATGATTTTAGAATTTGTTCTTTCTGCTCCAAGAGCAAGTTTTGCATTTTGTCGATGAATGCTTGTTCCATGTTCCCTTTCTCCCATGTTGCAATTTTTTTATTATTAGATAATAATAAGGGAGAAATCTTGAAAAGACAAG
>CACZYY010000091.1 GCA_902785455.1 uncultured Spirochaetaceae bacterium | reverse complement strand
ACATCAACGGTGTATGAAGCTGTGAAGGAACTTTTGCAATCAACTCCAATCCAAGGAAAGCAGCGATTACAAATACGAAAATAAGCATTATATCCATAAAAATTAACTCCTTATGAAATCGACTTTTTAGTTATTCTTGAATCTCTCATGAATAATCTGTCCGCCCTGTGTGAGCAAACAGCCCTTCATGATGTCATCTTCCATGTTGACATTGAATTCTTTTGCTTCTTTGTTGTAGAAGCCTGCATGTGTGAGGAAAGCTGTGATGTTTCCAGAGAACATCTTTGAAGCATCATACGGAACCTGTCGCTCGAGCAAATCACCAGACATGATTGTAACGCCGTTCTCTGTAACAACGTTTTCGAAGAGCTTAGAGCCCTCAACGTTTCCGCCTGTTGAACAAGCCATATCGACTACGATTGAGCCTGGCATCATGCGGTCAAGAACGTTCTTTTCGATGAGACGTGGAGCCTTGCGTCCGAAGACCTTAGCTGTAGTGATTACGATGTTTGCTTTTTCACAAACTTTAGCCTGAGCTTCCTTCTGTTTTGCAATCTGCTCCGGAGTAAGCTCTTTTGCGTATCCCTGAGCAGTCTGACCCATTTCACCGAGGTCAATCTTAACAAATGAAGCACCGAGCGATTTAACCTGCTCTTCAACGACCGGACGAGTATCGAAAGCGTCAACACGTGCGCCCAAACGTTTTGCAGTAGCGATTGCCTGAAGACCGGCAACACCGACACCAATAATGAAAACGCGAGCCGGGTTGATTGTACCAGCCGGAGTAACCATCATAGGAAGGATTTTAGGAAGTTTAGCAGCTGCATTTACGACAGCAACGTAACCTGCCAAAGAAGTCTGTGATGACTGAACATCCATCTTCTGAGCAAGTGTTGAACGTGGAATCATTTCAAGAGAAACAGCCTGGATTCCCTGAGCAGCAAATTTATTAAGGAGTTCTTTTTCGTTGAACGGATCCATGTAGCTGAGATGCAATGTGTCTTTTTTGATTCCGTCAATTGACTCTGGCTTCATGATGCGAACGATAATTTCTGAATCGTCGTATGCATCTTCTTCTTTTGCAACGATTGAAGCACCAGCTGTTTTGTAAGCTTCATCGCTGAACCCGCTCTTCAAACCTGCTCCAGAAACGACTTTGAATTCAAAGCCCATAGAAACAAGTTTTTTAATGTCATCAGGAATGAGGGCAACACGTGTTTCGCGCTCGTCCTTTTCCTTGCAGACCAAAACTTTCTTCATTTTTGAAAGCCTCCTATTTTATTAAATAGCTAAACATTAGCTAAAAAATCTCTTTATTATACAAGAAATGTGCAGAATTTAACATCACTTTTTCAAGTTTTTCACGCTAAAATAATTAGATTTTTCTATATTTATAGAAGATTTTTACCTTGGAGAACGCAAATGAAAAAATTCATGGACAAAGATTTTCTTCTTGAGACTAAAACTGCTCAGAAGTTGTTTGAGGCTTGCAAAAACGAACCTCTCTGGGACTATCACTGTCACCTCATTCCTGCTCAGATTGCAGAGAACAAAAAATTCAAGAATCTCACAGAAATCTGGCTTGGCGGCGACCATTACAAATGGCGACAGATGCGTACTTACGGCGTAACCGAGGACTACATCACTGGCGACAAACCTGACTACGAAAAATTCCTCAAATGGGCAGAGACAATCGAACATCTTATCGGAAACCCTCTCTACCACTGGACACACCTTGAGCTTCAGCGATACTTCGGAATCGACGAGCCGCTCACTGTCAAAACCGCTCCAGCAATCTGGGAAAAAGCAAACAAAATGCTTCAGAGCGATGAGCTTTCAGTAAAAGGAATTTTCGAAAAATTCCATGTTTATGCAGTCGGTACAACAGACGATCCGATTGATTCCCTCGAATACCACAAAGCAATTGCAGCAGGAACAGCTCCAATCGGAAAAATCGCAACAAAAGTCCGCCCGTCTTACCGCCCGGACAAAGCAATCAACATCAATCTTCCAACATACAAAGACTATATCGCAAAATTGAGCGAAGTCAGCGGAATCGCAATCAAAACTTCTGACGATGTAATCAAAGCTCTTATCAAACGCCTTGATTTCTTCATTGAGAACGGCTGCCGCGCTTCTGACCACGCTCTTGAATATCCTCCTTGCAAAATCGACACTGACGCAAACATCGATGCGGTAGTAGCACGAGCTTTGAATGGCGAAGTAATCAGCGAATGTGAAGCCGAAGCCTACAAGACAAAAGTTCTCGTAGCTCTTGGTCGTGCATACGAGGAGCGTGGAATCGTTCAGCAGTGGCACATGAACGCAATCCGCGACAACAACAAGGCAATGTTCAAAAAACTCGGCCCGGACACAGGTTTTGACGGAAGCCATGACAAACCAATGGCAGAGAACCTTGCAGGCCTCATGAATCTCATCGAAGAGAAGGGCGGAATGCCAAAAACAATCCTCTATACCCTCAACCCAAAAGATTACTATTCAATCGGAACAATCATGGGCTGCTTCCAGGGTGGTGGAATCAAAGGCAAAATCCAGCTCGGTTCAGGCTGGTGGTTCTGCGATCACCGCGACGGTATGGAACAGCAGCTTAAAGTTTTGGGCAATCTTGGCATGATTCCGGCATTTGTCGGTATGCTCACAGACTCTCGCTCATTCTTGAGCTACTCACGCCACGAATATTTCCGACGCATTCTCTGTAATGTAATCGGTGGCTGGGTCGAGAACGGCGAATATCCTTGCGACATGGACACACTGATTCAAATTGTCAAAGATATCAGCTTCGGTAATGCATTGAACTACTTCGGAAAATAAACAGGGCTTCCGCATTATAATTGATTTTATATTGAAAATGGCGCAAAGGAGCGAAACGGCTTACGAAAACACTCGTTTTGTGCTGCCGCGTGAGCGGCATACGTATATAGTTACAAGCACAAAACGCGTGTAGCATGCTAGCATGCGTTTCCGATAAGCCGTTTTCACGACTGGAAGACATTTTTAGCATCAAACATTTTATAATGCGGAGCACCTGGGAAAGTAAATAAATCACATTGAGAATAAGCGATGATTCTTCTATACTTAAACAATGATTTCGTTAATCGTCGCTTATTCCAAAAATCGCGTAATCGGCTTCAATGGGAAAATCCCCTGGAAAATCAAAGGCGAACAAAGCCGGTTCCGTGATCTTACAACCGGCAACATAGTCGTAATGGGTCGCAAAACTTTTGAAGAAATAGGAAAGCCGCTCCCAAACAGATTAACTATCGTCATTTCAAACACAAAAAATTTCAATTTTGAAAATTGCAAAACCGCTCATTCACTTGCTGAAGCTATAAAAATGGCTGGCAACAAGGATATTTTTATCTCAGGTGGCCAAAAGTTATACGAAGAAACCTTGCCGTTAGTAAAAAAAATGTACATTACCGAAGTCGAGCTCGAATGTGAAGGAGATACATTTTTCCCGCTTTTTGACGAATCACTTTTTTCAAAGCAAACTGAGGGCCACTTTGACGAAAATATTCCTTATACATATTTGACATACACACGCAAATAAAATAGACTCGGAAACATCATGAAACGATTCCTTAAAACTTTTTTTTCCGCAATCTGTTTTTTTCTAACTTTCCAGGCTTTCACTGAGAATGAAAAACCTTTCTCCCTTTCTCCTGTTAAAGACGGCATTCTTTTTGGAAGCGGAGTTTTGCTTTCAGGCGGAGACTTGCTTTTGGACAATGTTTTAAAAGTCAACCGCCAGGAATACAAGGGAAAGATTTACGACAAGGATGACGTCAATGCCTTTGACCGACCCTTCATGAATTCTTACTCACATTCCCGGGATAAGGCAGCGGATTTTTTGCTTGCCGCCACAATGGCAACACCAGGTCTTCTTGTTTTTACGGATCAAAGCGAATGGTTCACGGCAGCTACAATGTATGCAGAAACACTTTTAATCGCAAACGGAATCAAAGAACTGACAAAACTTGCCGTAAACCGCACACGCCCATACATGTATTATGACGCAAGCACTTTCCCAGAGGATGATATAGACGAAGGGGACTGGGCAAATTCCTTCCCATCTGGTCACTCGACCATAGCCTTTGCGAGCGCAACCTTTACTAGCTATACCTTTTCAAAATATTTTCCGGAGTCAAAATGGCGGATTCCAATCACAGCCGGAGCTTATTCAATGGCAATCGGAGTCGCCGCTCTCAGACTTTCAAGCGGGAATCACTTTATGACCGATGTTTTGGCAGGAGCCACAATTGGAACTCTCACCGGAATTTTAGTTCCCTGGCTCCACACATTCATTCAAAACCATGATGTGAATATCGCCCTTCTAGGAAATGGACTATCTATTAATTTTAAATTAAACTAATTAACGCTCGTTAGTCAATATCATCGACTTACATTCATTCTTATTTCGGCGACTTCTTTGATCCGCTGCATTTTATCAGCAATCAAATGGTATAAATCAGGATGAGCCTGTTCAAGAGCTTCAATTTTTGAAAGCCAGATTTTAAATGATTGTTCATTTTTCTTATTTGCAAGTTTATTTAATACTATAGGAATTTGTTTAATTAACGAACGATTGTTAACGCCATTCCAATTCAATCGAAGTAAAATTTCTTCAAGTTCCTGTTCTTTTGTTTCACAAATACCTAACGATAGTTTGTTATAAAATCTTTCAAGCCTTTCAAAGTCGAGATTATCAAAATCCTCAGGAATTTCGAGCGAAAAAAAGTCTTTCGTTGGAATTTCAATTCCTTCAATTATAATCTTCTTTTCATCTTCTAAAATTTTGTCTGAGATTTCCTTCAGTTTTTCAAATGAATATTTTTGCTTAAAAAGAAGCAGAGTTTTCTTTCGTTTGAGGATAAAATCAATTTCACGAATCGATTCTTCGTCACTTTTTTGACTTGTATCGATACTCAGAATAAATTCAATGTTCGTGTTCTGCCGTTTATTACTTTGCTTTCCACCCCGGTATGTTGTGTATTCATTTGTTACCAAAGAAAGTTTTCCACGTTTAGTGCAAATTTCACGCATCTTTTCAAACGGAATAATTCCGTCCGTGCTGTAACTGATAAAAATAAAGCGCGCGTCAAGATTCATTATCAGGTCTTCAAAAGACTTTTCGGCACTGTCACGGTAACAATAATCTGAACGGGTATTTATCCAGTCCTCACGAATCGCAGCTTTTCTTTTTAAAATTCCTTTTGAATTCAAATCGAGCGGGGCAGGGATTTTGTCCCACTTTGCAATCGTGTTAAGAAGATGATAATTGCTGCCATACTGATGCTGATTATACGGCGGATCAAGATATGCAATGTCAATTCCTTTGAGTTTTCGCGCAAGCTCGTTCGCATTTTCTTGAAAAACATGAACAGGTGCCTTGGAATCAATCAGCACTGGAAAATGCAGCTCGATTTTCTTCATTATTCGGCTGAGAGCATCCTTTCCATGCCCGCCAAATTCCTTATGAAAAGCCTTGAACACACCCGAAGTATTCGTATGCGTCGCACTCTCATAAATCAAAATTGCCAAAAGAAGATAGAAAACCTTTTCAGACTCCTGACTCCGATTTTCTTCTATATAATTACGAATTTTGTCGATTGCAAAAGCATTCTCCCGTGTGTAAAAAAGCCTTTCTGTCCTGTAATCAACCTGCTCAACATCAAATTCTTTTGGAGCATAATATTTTGAAATATACTGATTATCTTCGCCAGGGTCTGGAAGAGAATTTATTTTATTAAGAAGAGACTCGAATTCAGCACGGCTTCCAAAAATTTTCTCTATATCAGATTCGTTAAAATTCAGGAAGCCTTGATTTAAAACATATGAATAATATTCCCAGTCATTCGCATACACTTCCATTCCCAAAAACTTTGCAAAACGGGCAACAACACCGCTCCCCGAAAAAACATCGAAAAATTTTATATTCTCAGCTGGCGAAATTCCGGCATTTTCAATTGCCTTATAAATTAGCGGGAGAAGTTTTCGTTTATTTCCAATATATGCAATAATTTGCTCTGTAAGATAGGGAGAATTAAATTCCATTTTTCAATCCTCAAATTTTACCATTTTACGAATTCTCTAGCAATACAGCCAATTTTAGCATAGAATAGAATTGTAGAAACTTCTAAAACTCAGGTTCTTAGAGTTTTTATTATAAATAAATTTCAAATAAAAATGTTTTTTGTGAAAAAATCGGCATTATTTAACATAAAAAAAATTCTTCTCATCACGCTTCTTTTTCTGACTTTTCTTGCTCCCTCATTTTCAGTTGATTTTCCAGAAAAGCTTTCTTCCAAAGCAAGGATTTCGCTCATTTCCATAGATTACAAGGATCTTTCACACTCTCTTTTTTCAAAAAGCTGCCTGCGGATCTACGATAAAGAAAATCAATTCGACACACTGATAGATTTTGCACATTTCGTGGATTTTGATGACACTTTCTTTGGACTTAAATTCTTTTTCGAAGATAAAAAAGCTTTCCTAAAAAGCTATGATTTTTTCAGTTTCTTCCTTGTGCAAAGCCAGAAAAAAAATTCCTCAATCACGGAAATTCCTTTGGATCTTTCACCCAAAGAAGTCTCATACATATATAATTTTATCCGCACTATTCTCAATGCTCTTCCAAATTACAGCTACGATTTTGATATACTCACAAATAATTCAGAGACTCATATTTCTCAAATCTTGCATGATTGCTACCGAATGGTAGGTCAATCTTCCAAAACTGAACGATATTCTTTTACAGGTTTGATAAATCACAAATTGAGCTATAAACGAATTAACGATAGTTTTGTTTTATTGGCTGACAGAGAATCAAATGAATTAAAAAGTCAAAGTTATTTTTCAACCAATCAAAAAAATTTAATTATCTTTTTGACTATCGTATCATCAATATTCTTTTTGGTCACAGTCTACCAAGTGTTAGTTTATTATTTTGAAAAGCTGCATATAATTTCTGTGTACAAAAGTATTCAGATTTTTGATTTTACGCTTTTATTTTCAAGTGGTCTTTCTGGTTTTCTTATTATTTTTATGAATTTGTCTTCGGAACAGGCGATTCTGCAAAACAATTTTGAATATCTCTATCTCTTTCCATTGAATGTTGCAGCTGCTTTTTTTGTATTCAAGCCCATTTTCCCGCGAAAAATTGAAAATACATATTGGTCTACGGTTTTAATTTTGTCGGAAATTTATATTGTAATTATGTGGATTAGGGAAAGTAAATTCCCGGTTATCAATATGCTGTTCGTATTGCCGCTTTTTTTGCGCGTCGCATACTATTACTTTATCACGCTGGGACTAAAAGAAGGACAGAGGTTCAAGCCCTATGTCCTTCTTGTGCGATTTTTGGATTTTATTAGTTCTTAAAAATCAAATTATTTTGCGCTTTTTACAAGCACGTCAAATGCGATGTAAGCGCCACCTGGGATACCAGCCTGTGGAACACCTCGTGAACCATAAGCAAGCTCTGGCGGAATAACGATTTTGCGAGTCTCGCCGACCTTCATATCCTGAACCATAATGTCGAAGCCAGGAATCATCTGGCCGCCGTCAGTTTTGAATGAAAGACCTTCATGAGCACCCTTAATCATGCCAGAAGAAGCGTCAAATACCTGTCCGTCCTCCAGATAACCTTTGTACTCAACAAAAACGTTCTTGCCTTTGCCGACTTTGCTTCCAGAACCTTCTTTAAGAATCTTGAAGTAGATTCCTTTTGGATCCTTTTCGCAGCCTTCAACAAATGCAGCCATTTTCTTTGCCTTTGCTTCTTCGTTGGCTTTTTTAACTTCCTCGCTGAGCTTGTCGAAATCAGCCTGTGTAGCAGTGAATTTCTCTGCATCTGCACCCTGCCGAACGATAGTTAATTTTACAATCTTATCGCCCTGCTGAACTTTGTTTACAATATCCTGACTCTCTGCGTTTACAACCTGACCAAAGATTGTGTGCTTTCCGTTGAGCCAGTCAGTTGGAACATGTGTGATAAAGAACTGACTACCGTTAGTTCCTGGACCTGCATTAGCCATCGCAAGATAACCAGGTTTGTCAAACTTCAAATCATCACGACATTCGTCAGCAAATCGGTATCCTGGACCACCGCGGCCAGTTCCTTCCGGGTCACCACCCTGAATCATAAAGTCAGCAATAACACGATGGAAAGTAAGTCCGTCATAGAAATGCTTTCCTTTTGCTGCATCAAGAGTGCCTTCTGCCAGGCCAACAAAGTTTGTTACAGTGAGCGGTGTTTTTTTGTAGAAAAGCTCAAGCACGATAGAGCCTTTGCTTGTCTCCATGATTGCAAAAACTCCGTCTTTTCCTTTGATTGCGCCAAGTTCTTTGTCCATTGGTTTACATCCTCCAAAAGCTATTGCGAACAAACCGAAGATTGCCGCAAATATTGTTTTTTTCATTTTTGACTCCTAACTTAAAGAATATCATTTTTTAAGAAAATGGGCTAGGCTATGGAGCACCTGCGAAGCAGTTCCGAAGCGACCGCAAGGGAGCGCAGGAATGAGCGTGAGCGAAGTGCGTAACAGCCGACACGCGCTAGCGGGTAGCCCCCATTTCTTTAACGAACCATTTGTAAATCGAATCCACACGTGCATTGAAAGAATCAATCATTTTGTTTTCAAGAAGCGCGATTCGGGGGTAGTAGGCCTGAACCATCAGGTAGACCAGGAAATGGTCACCTTCATCCACGACCACCAGATTGATTTTTACATTATGAGCCTTTGCCGCCGTAATTGGCCCGAACTTTAGCGGCTCAAAATTGTCGAAGCACACGCTGACTTCATTTGCACGCTCGTGATATTCAAGCTTGTAGTAGCACTCGCCAAACGAATTATCATCCTGCATACAGTAAAGCGTTTTGCCCTCAGCACTTCCATTCGTATCGTCGGGAATTTTTACCTTTTCGTCCGGGGATTTTACAAGATATGCCTCGTGATAAAGAGTTTCCCATTTTTTGTGACGGTTAGAGTAATATTCCGTGCCTTTCATCGTGGAAATTGAGCGGATAATCTTTGAAACTTTTGCTACATTAATGGAAGAAAGCTGTTCTTTTTCCAAACCGAGAGAATTTTTGTCGAGATAGAAAAGTTTTTCGGTGGTAAGCCGCGGTTTTTCGGAATTATCCCAGTGATTTACAGCAAGGGAAGAAAGTTCCGTCTGAGGAAGAAGCGAAAGTTCAACCGGAGCGTCATTAAGGAATACATTCTGAATTTCGCCCTCAGCTTTTACCTTTTCAAGAAGAGCAGGGGAGACGCTCTGCGCATACAGACCAGCCGAAAAAAAACTGGCCGTTAAAAGCAAAAATAATTTCTTCATATTGTTAAAATGAATGGAATCAAGCCTTGTTACAAAAAAAAGCACCGCCGTTTTGGCGATGCTTTCTGGCTTAGTAAGCTCCTTTATAGATAACTCGTACCTGTTTGTACAAGCCTTCGCCTTCGCTCTTTGTCTCGATGTCTGCGAAATCATTGAGCGTTGTATGAATCAAACGTCGCTCAAACGGATTCATCGGTTCAAGAAGGATTGAGCTTCGCTTTGTGCGAACTTTGTCGGCTGTTGTGTAAGCGAGGTGAACAAGATTTTCCTCGCGGCGAACACGATAATTCTCTGTGTCGAGGATTACGCGAACATCTTCACGACCGAGATGACCTGCGTAAACATTTGCCAAGAGCTGGAGTGCGTCGAGGTTCTTTCCTTTGCGCCCGATGAG
>CACZYY010000090.1 GCA_902785455.1 uncultured Spirochaetaceae bacterium | reverse complement strand
CGAAGTATAAGGAGTTTCTGGCTTATCAAGCTCGTTGATTACATCATAGGCAGAAACAACTGTGTAACCGTAATTGCCAGAACCAGAGCCAGCCTTATTCCTATCAGCATCGCCGAAGGTATTTGTATTGCCCATCTGTACATAGACAGCCTGTACCGAAAGTCCGGCCTGAGCCCCCTCTGGAATTACTGCCGTTCCGGTCATGCGGATTGTTCCACCGAGTGTAGTTGTATTGCCAGACTCTGTACTTGTGAGTGGATAAGTAATTCCTGAAACTGGCTTATCCAAATCTGGATTGAACTTAATCGAGTAGTCAGTTGTATATTTAATATTACCAAGCACATCAACAGCACGGAAGTAAATCGGAATAATGTAATACTTTGGTTCTTCGGTGCCACTTGAAATTGCTTTTGCAATATAATTGTCAAGCAATGTTGTATCTTTGAAGTCAAACTTGAAGGCAACACTGGTTGCGTCACCATTCCAAGCAAGCGATTCTTTTTCAAGTGTATCCCAGCCAGTTCTCTCGGTTGCACTAGGAATATACCACTTAACGCTCGTAACATCGTTCGCATCCTTTGCTTCACCGCTGAGTTCAACAATTCCATTGTACTGAACAGTTGAATCTTCAGATGCATTTTTGTGACTTATGACTTTTACGCTCGGTCCTTCATTGTCAACAGTGAACTGCTGGGTACTATTGCCTGTAAGACCTGAGTTGTCGTATGGCGTGATTACAAGAGAAACCGTACCGTTAATATTTTCAAGAGAAAGTGGAGGAAGTTTCCAATACCCCTCTGTTTTTGTATTGTTTTCAGTGAATGTAACCGCCTGCTCCCAAGTATTTGTTGTTGGGAGGTCTTTTCCTGCGAGTTTTGTTGCATTCGTTGATTTATACGCTTTCCAAATAGTGTCGTCGGGCTTCTTAATTACGACTGTCATGCCTGCGATTCCGTTGGCATCAGTTGCCTTTATTTTGAGGGTAACGGTTGAACGTTTTGTACCACCTGCAATATAAGCAGAAGAAATTACAACATCTTTATCAGTGTCAGAAGCTGTCGCACCAACAGAATCAACAACAGGAGCTTCATTATCGGCCTTATATGTGAAAGCTTTGCTTGCGACATCTGCTTCTGCAATTGCATCGCCCTTCACAACAAGCACAGGTACAGTCAGGTAATCTGATGTATCACTCTTTGAAGAGAAAGTCTCATTCTTATTATCGGTGACAGTGAATTTAAAGTATTTTGCACCGTCATTTTTTGTAGCCGGGGTAAATGTAAAGTCACCGGAAGTAGTGACTGTAAGAGTCTGTTCATCTCCATTATTTGAGCCGTCAGCTTGGAGTTCCTGAACTATGAGAGATTTGACAACACTTGTATTCGTGCTGTCATCATCTGTTACCGTACCCTCAACTGTTCCAGCATCATTGAGCTTAAGGATGAAATCACCAGCTGCATTCTTTGAGAGGTTCGTAAAGTTGAGGATTGGCCTGTCTGAACGTTGATTTACATAAACAGAAACAACATTTGAGTAACCGATATTTCCAGCCTTGTCAACGGCCTTTGCACGAATATGATAGGTTGTTTCGTCAGTGAATTTTGTCGTGTCAAAACCAGCAACATCGAATGAGTAGTTTCCCTTAAATAAGAGCCCGCTTGTTATGAGAGTTGAAGCCGACTGCCAGGTTGCAGAATCTAGGGTAGATTCAGAATAATTCATTGAATATTCAATTGCAGTGACCGTATTGCTTTCATCGCCAGTTCCGTTTGTACCGTTTGCCGGCAGAGGATTGTTGTCTTCGACATTTCCGCTCAAAGAAATAATTTTATTGATATCGATGACATTTGGCGTTGACTTAAGCGCATCTGAAGGAGCATTCAAGGAAACTGTCGGTGGAGTCGTATCAAAGTTAATTACAGCAACATTTGTGGTCTGAGAATTTCCTTTTGAACCAGCATTGTCGATAGCTGTAGCATAAACTGTATATGAGTCAGAAGCAGCACCATCAAAAACTTCTTTCTTAATTGTTGCAGTCCAGTTTTCCCCTGTATGTGAACCTGTAATCTTTGGATTTGTGTCGGTACTCTTATATTCTTTATTGCCAATTTTAATTGAGAAGTCAATAGACTTAACTCCAGCAGCATTTCCAGGATTATCGATTACAGTTCCTGTAACAGTCAAATCAGTTGTGGAAGTTGGATTTGTGAGTATCGTATCTGTGCTTGAAGGCGTAATTGTCGGAGCTTCGGTATCTATGTAGATTTGACATACCTTTGCAGCAGATTTATTACCAATTTTATCTACAGCCACGAGACTTACTTCATTGTATTCACTACCAGTTGTACCAGCAGCTTTTGCGATAAATTCACTAAGATTTGCCTTGAAAGTTTCTGTACCGTCTGTCTGGGCATTAGTAGCAAATGAACCGGTTGTTTCATCACCCGTTCCTGCCTTAATGATTTTATAATCAACTCTGTCAATTCCACAGATTCCAACAGTGAACTTTCCTTCAAATGTGAGAAGAGAATCCTTGTACCAGTTTTTAGCACTTGTACTAGTATTATAAGCCTCACTGTTGATTTTAAATCCTTCCGTGCTCAATGATGGCAAAGTTGTAAGAATGTTAATTTTAATCTGCTTTTCTGCTGAGTTACCCGCACTGTCTGTTACTTTGAGGGTTGCTGTTACTGGATCAGATGCACTTTCAAGAGAAGTGAGATTGATACCCTCAAATTTGAAGCTGCCCTTGGTATCAGAGTGTGTCACACCATTAATTGAAAGCTCAACCTTAGAAACAGCAACGTTATCCATAGCAACACCCTCAATTTTGAATGTTCCGTTGCTTGGATTTGCATAGTATTCATCTTTAGTCTCATCTGGCCGCCAGACTTTATAATCAGAAGAGACTTGTGAAAGAACAGCACTTGAAAAAGTAGGAGCATCCATATCTACCTGAATAGTGAAAATGCTCTGAGGCCATTCATTGCCGGCATTATCAGTAACAGTTGTTTTTACAGAACAAGTAACGTTACCAGGATTTTGGCCAAGGCTCGCTCTTACAGCACTTGAGTCAATCTTGGCGCTCCATTTCTTTTGGCTGGCGTCGAAGCCTGTCGCAGAATTAGAGTTAAGGATTATTGCGTTTCCAACAGCTTCATTTGTATTGTCATTTATTACTTCGATCTTAATGCTCTTTACACCTGAGAAGTTATCATCAAAAGTTCCGTCAATATCAATATCCGCGCCAAAGTTTGTAAACAACTGTCTGCTCTGTGTTGATTTGAGGCTTGGCGTTTTCGTATCAACATTAAGCGAGAAGTTAGAATAAGCGGTTTTGTCGGTTGCTGGATTTGCACCAGTGACTACCGTTACAGTGTCGAGGGCTGCGTTTCCTACGTTATCAACAGCAACGAGGATGAGATAGTTGTAGCCGTCTGCAAATCCTGTGAAAGCGTTATCGTAGTTTGTGGTGACGGTCGCGTAGTTTTTGCCTGTGATTGAGCCAAAACCTTCTGCAAAGTCTTTGTATGCCGTTGCAAATGTGACAGCATCAGCCTTCATATCGTAAACACCGTCAGATGTTGAGGCCAGTGGTGTATAAGTTACGCGTTTTTTGTTTTCGCTGTTTGCACGGAAGTAACCGTTATTGTCCTTCTCATAGTTTTTGAGGAAGTCATCTGCAATTGAAAGAAGGCCTTTGACTGTACCGTTAGCATCACTTGTGTCTTCCTGAAGAATTTCTGTGATGCTGTTGATTACTTTATAGTAAATCATGTCTACGCCACTACCGTCATCGTGAATGTTACCGCGGACACGAACTGTCTGGTTATTCTGATAAGATGTTGGTGAATATTTACCGCCTACATCCAAGTCGATAGAATCAGCAGAATTATCCCATATATTACTTGTGATTTCATCTTTGTCGCTGTCAGCATCGCCAATTCTGAAGAAAATATCCTTGTTGCTGCCGTCAATTGCGTGGATTCCCTTTGGAGCCTCGTTATCGATTTTGACCTGAACAGGGAATTCAGTTACGTTTCCGGCGTTATCTTTTGCCTCGATTGTGAGGATTGCTGAAGAAGTGAGACCTGAGAAATCAATGTTTTTAAGAGGAAGTGACGATTCTGAAGCCAGCTCTGTTGTACCATTCATCAATTTGATTGTGTCAATGCCGGAAACTTCGTCCTGAATTGCACCAAAAATCTGGAATTTATTGCCGTCTGTGTTATTGACGTAATATGTATCAACAGGATTTTCGTACCCAACGACATCTTCCTTTGTCGTATAGACTTTGAATTTTTCGCTGGTATTTACCATGCTGATGTTTTCAACAGTCGGTTTGCCTTCATCTACATTGATTCTGAAAAGAGTGAGGTTTGACTTGTTTGTCGCATTATCCTCAATTATTACTTTGACGGCAATTGTTTTACCATTTGTGAGAGCAGAAAGATCATTCTTAGTAATTGTTGCCGTCCAGTTTGCATAGTGGTCACTGCTTGTTGCCGGTACTGTTGCAGAAACAGTAGAGGTTCCGTCCTCAACAAGTTCAAGGATAATACTCTTGATTCCAGAAGAATCATCCGTTGCCTTGCCGGTTACTTTAATCTCTGCTTCCTTATTTGAATATTGAGAGCCCTGTTTGTTTGACTCTGTAAGTGACGGAGCTTCGGTATCAATGTAAATTTCAACAGTCTGTACTTCGCTCTCATTTCCCGCCTTATCAACTGCTACGAATGTAACAGTGTTAGGAACTGCGGAACCAGCCTCCATCTTAGCGATGAATTCTCCGAGGTTTGTAGAGAAAGATTCTTTTGTGCTATCGAGAGCGTCTTTTGAAGTTCCGAACGAGCCAGTTTCTTCTGTTGTTTTACCAGCTTGTTTGATTTTATAATCTACATGTTCGATTCCACTGCCTGCCTCTGTGTAAGCACCTGCAAATGGCAAAGAAGAGGCTCTGTACCATTTGTGTTCGGTTCCTGATTTATATGGAGCTTTATTTACCTTGAATGAAGCGGAATCCCATTCAGGTTTCTTTGTATCCACCACAGTGTTGTAGTTCAATGTGCCGGATTCACGGCCTGCGAGGTCTACTGCGTGGATTTCGAATGTCCATGCGCCGTTGTTTGCGTCATCTGCGACGATTTTGATTGTGAATGTGCCGGATTTTTTGTTTTCGGCGATTTCTGGTGTGAATGTATAGCCTTTATTTCCGCTTGCGATGTCTGCACCGTTAAGTTTTACTTTGGCTGTGATTTCTTTGAGTCCGTAAGAATCTTCGGCTTGGCCTGTGATTGTGAGAGTTCCGTCTTTCTTTAGGTACTGAGGAACAGCACCTGATGTTTTTTCGATTGTAGGCACGCTCAAATCTACCGTGATTCCCTTGGCGAGAGTGCCGTTGGCTTCATTTGGCTTAGACTCGTTGCCTGCCTTATCTTTGCCCCAGACTTTGTATGCGAAATTGCTTCCTTCAATATCTGTAAGGTCAAGATAAATGTTAAATGAAGTTTCGGCTGTAGACTCTGCGGTTCCGGCTACCTTCTGAGCTTCGCCCCAAACAGGCTCGCCACTTGCATCAACTGTAGTTGCACAAGCGTAATAAAGGTCTTTTGTTCCAGTTCCTTTAACTTCTGCATTATTGGCGTCTGTGTATGAATCGCCCCAGGTTCCGTTAACGAGATAACGTTTTTTGCCAGCCTTTACGCTATAGTTAGAATTTGTTTCCAGAATCTGCTTGTTTTTAGTGAAATTTTCATCTTCATCAAGCGTAACTTTGACAGTCGGAGCCTTTTCATCGATTCCAAGATTGACGACGATTGTTGAGCTCTGCTCGTAAACGTCCTTTGCATTAATCTCAAACTTGAAGTTGTCGCCTGTAGCCGGCATTTTAGAGATTTTACCAGTCCATTCGTAGACTCCGTTCACAGATTCATTGTTAATCTTTACGTCAGTGAGTTCAATAAGATGTTTTTTAGTTGTATCGTTAGTAGCATAAATGAAGCCGCTGATTGTTGTTCCTTCGCGTTTGGTGACAGTTCCCTTTACGCCTTCATCCACGCCATTTGCTCGTGAAACGAATCCACCATTCTGAGGGTTAGAGAGGTTGAGCGTTGGAGCACCAGAATCCACGGCAATATAGAACGGACCGATAACCTGAACACCGTAAACCTGTGTGGCATCAGTCTTTGTATCACTTCGGATAAAGTCTCTTGCGACAACCTTTACCTTGTAGACGCCTTCCTCTTCTGGGAGAACAAAATTCACAGAGGCAGAAGTTTTGTTTGGTGTGGCGGTATAGTTTGGCTTTTCATTGCCTTTTGTATCTTTTGCGAAGTCATTGCCGTTCTTTGCGATGAAAATATCATATTCAACGACAGAATCATCATCAGTAAATGAAAGTGACAGTTTGTTGTTGTTTGTGGTACCGAAGAGGTTATGCTCGTAGTTGATATTGCCTTTGTTTTCACCATTTTCATCAACAAGGAGAGATTTTGTAGCATCCCCTACTTTGTAAGAAAGTTCTGAGTTTCCGAGAGTAACCTTTGGACGGTCAGTTTCCTGATAGACGAAGAAGTCCTTGCCCTCATTGCTTTCACTTGAATTGTATTCACCCACATTGCCAACGAGGTCTTTGGCACGGAGAACGATGCGGGCTTTAACAGGCTGATCTTTTGAAATTTGCTTGCTAGCTATGAGATAGTTTGTGATAAGGTCTGTGTGGAATTCCTGCTTGATTGAAGAGATTCTTCCGAGGTCGCCGTCGACGACAATTTCTCCATTTTTCTCAGAGAATTCTTTAAGTCCTGCGAGAATCGAATATTTTTCGTCTGAAAGGTCGGCCTTCAAATCTGCGCTTGCACGAACGTCATAAGTTACGGAGCTGAGGTTGTTTTCGGTAATGCTTCCCTGAATTGAGATTGTAGAGTTAATGAATGTATAATCGCTGTACTGAGAATCTTCACCGAAATATTCTTTGCCATAAACGACTGGAGAAAC
The DNA here is from genome assembly GCA_902785455.1 of uncultured Spirochaetaceae bacterium. Lineage (GTDB taxonomy): Bacteria > Spirochaetota > Spirochaetia > Treponematales > Treponemataceae > Treponema_D. The sequence goes on along the minus strand of CACZYY010000090.1, from coordinate 2,793 downwards.
AGAAGTTATCGCTACTACAGGTTTTGTGGTATCGATTTTAATACTGCGGGATGTTTCTGTAGTAAGTTCTCCAGTTCCAGTTACCTTGATTGTAGCTTTGTAAGCATATTGCAAGCCTTCTTTTTCGGCCTTGAGGTTATCGTAACCCTTACAGAGGGCTGGAGTGAAAGTCCATTTGTTTGTTTTTTCTGCCTCGTCATAGTAGCAGCTAAGACCAGGAACATTTCCCCATATTTTATCTGAATTGCCTTCGATTGTGACTTCGACTTTGCCGTCAACTTCCTTGCCCGTGCTTTCATCGCTTGCAGTGAGGATTGCCGTGATTTTGCGCAAAGCCATTCCAGCGTTGTTTTCTGTGGCCGTACCAGTGAATGAAAGGGTTTCGGCTTTTGAATTTGCAAAGAACTGGCTGTCAGCTGGAGAAAGGAAGCTTGCAGATGGCGGAACGGCAGAAATAGTACCGATGAAGCCGAAAGTATCTGTCTGAGAAAGCTTGATGTTATCCATGTCATGACCAGTAACGACGAGTGCGTAATATGCGTTTGGCTCGATGTAGCTGTTGCCTGGAAGTTTTATTGAAATCGTGGTTGTTGCTTCTGAAGGATCAGTGCTGTCAGAATTGTCGAAAAGAAGATTCCATCCGTCAACAACAGAAAGGGCTGCTTCTGCTTCTTTTTGCTTGGCAGTGTCAGAAGACTCAGCGGCATTTGCAAGGTCAATTTCAAGGGCAGCGACATCATTAACGAGTTTGTCAATGCTTGCCTTGAGATCAAGTTTTGTGATGTGGGCTTTTTCGGCATCAACAATCTTTTTGATATAGACTTTGAGGGAGCTCGGAACAATTGTTACGTTATCAAGGCCCTGGCTTACGATGATTGTAACCGGATTTTCGCCCATTGCCTTGTTCGTGTTTGAAGAAATTGTAGTGCCGGCTTCGTTGTAAACAAGACTGAAACCAGAGATGTTGTAAGTTGGGTCAGCATTTGGATTGAGTGAGAATGCAAGTGAGTTATTTTCTACAAGGGTTGTGTCTTTTTCGTATTTTTTGAGGGCTGCGCGGACTTTTTCGACAGTTACGTCCGTAGAGACGCCTTTGCCTGCCAATGAAGCGTCGGTGGCCGTGCCGTTCAGAACAGAGCGGAAATCATTTACAGAAAGGCCTGCGCCCTGCTTTGCACTCATGTACTCTTTATACAAATCATCATAAAGGTAAACGACGGAAGTAGAGTTGCCGCCTTCAACGCCGTTATCACCAGGCTCTGTATATTTTTTGGTGGAATCAGCAACGGTGACTGTACAAGTGTAATATTTGTTGCCTTTTGAATCTTCATCGCCAATTTTATAAACTTCATCGTATCGCTGATTTGTGATGTCTGTACCATTTGCAATAAAACGTGCGATTGTAACGCTTGTACCGCCAGTGGTAGAGATTTCTTTTTCTGTATAAGGCTCGCTGGAAACAGGCTGACCGTTCTTATCGTAAACCTGAACGTCCATTCTGGAAATTGAGTGGTCATCAGCAATTGTTCCTTCAATCGAGAAGAGAGAACCATATCTTGAAAGTGAATTTTTTGTAACGTATGCATTGCGGTCAACACCAGGTTTGGTGATTACAAAAACAGGAGGCGTGTTGTCAATAGTGAACTGGCGGGTGCCCAGGCCTGATTTTCGACCACTTTTATCCCAGGCAGTTACTTCAAGCTGATAATTGCCGTCCGGGAGCTCAAAGCCTGATTCTGTTTTTTTGTTGATGGAAATGCTCCATGTGAGTGAATCTTCGGCAATTTTTGCGGTGGATTTGCCATAGTCCACGCCTGTATCAAGATTTTTGACAGACACTTCGACGCGGACAACACCTTTGTCATCTGAACATGTACCGGCAAACTCAAAAGTGCCGTTAATAGCTGCGGCTGCCGGAGGATATGAAATTGACAGCTCTGGCGGTAAAACGTCAACAGTTGAACCAAGACCAGCGTCCTCACCACAAGAGAGAATAATAACAAGAAAAAGACTGATCAAGCCGCCAACAAAAAATTTTACCAAATTCTTCATAAAGACCTCACTGATATTTTTAAGACAAATTTAACCACTATTATTAATTATCGCTCATAAAGCTAGATAAGTCTAGCATTAAATTTTATTTTCAGTGTTTTTTAAGAAGAATTTTATATTTTGGGCAATTTTTGCACGATTCAGCATTTTAAAAAAATCAAAAATTGAAAATGATAAAAGAAGTCTGAAAAAAAATCAATTTTTGTACTGACAAGCAGAAACAGAGGTATGGAGATTCTCACGAAGCGATTTTTTTTTGGATTTTTCTGACAAATTTGAATTCACATTGCCGAAAATCGATTTTTTTTGGAAATAAATAGGTATGGGAATTTGACGAAGACTTTGTAAGCGGCCGCACGGAGTTGTCTTCAGTTTCTCAAATCCAATTTACCCTCAAAAGGAGTGTCTATGGCACCAAAAGAATCCGCAAATCAAAAGCGCGACTACAAAAGCTCGCTCTTCGTGAACATGTTCGGGCGCAACGTAAACGCAAAGGAATATTTTCTTTCGCTCTACAACGCGATTCACGACACAGACTTCAAAATCGGCGAAGTCGAGATAAAGCCGGTCACGCTGGAGAATGTAGTCTACAACAACATCGAGAACGACGCGTCGATGGAAATCAATGACAGCATAGTTGTCCTTGCCGAGCATCAGAGCACAATCAACAACAACATGCCGTTCCGATGCCTGGAATATCTGGTGGCGCACTACAACCGCTTCTTCACCGACAACGACAAA
>CACZYY010000089.1 GCA_902785455.1 uncultured Spirochaetaceae bacterium | reverse complement strand
GAAGAACTTCCTCAAGGCTTGGCTTTTTGTCTTCCGGCAAATCAAACTCAAGGTTTACGCTTGCTGTGTGTCCGTCGATTACAGGAACACGAGTACAAGTTGAAGAAACGATTGGGCCAGCTGCATTCTCAATCTTTCCGTCTTTTACAGAACCGAGAATCTTCAAGCATTCTTTTTCTGTCTTTTCTTCCTCACCGCCAATGTATGGAACGATGTTGTCAATCATGTCGAATGATGGAACACCTGGGTATCCAGCACCAGAAACAGCCTGCAAAGTTGTTACGATCATGCGCTTAACCGGGTAGCCGGCCTTCTGCAAAGCGTAGAGCGGCATCATGTAAGTCTGCAAAGAGCAGTTTGGCTTTACGGCAACGAAGCCCTTGTCCCAGCCGTGGTGCTTTTTCTGCTCGGCGATTACGTCGAGGTGAGAGTAGTTGATTTCTGGAATGAGCATTGGAACGTCTTCTGTCCAGCGGTTTGCGCTTGCGTTAGAAACGACCGGGATTCCTTCTGCTGCATAAGCTGCTTCCAAAGCTTTGATTTCGTCCTTTCCCATTTCCAAAGCTGAGAAAACGAAACGGCACTTGCCGAGAGCAGCTTTCGGGTCGTTTGCGTCCTGAACGATCAAATCTTTTACGTCGCAAGGAATGTTTGCGCCGATGAGCCAGCGGTTAGCGACAGCCTCTTTGTAAGCCTTACCTGCTGAGCGAGGGCTAGCTGCAACATAAGTTACCTTGAACCACGGATGATCTTCCAAAAGCTTAATATATCTCTGGCCAACCATACCAGTTGCGCCCAAAACACCAACATTAATCTTATCTGCCATAATATTTCTCCATTCTTATCCACAGATTAACACAGATATACACAGATTATATAATCCTCTACGAAAATCTTTAATAAGAATTCGAAAGACTTTCGTAATACAAAAAACAAAATCTGTGAAAATCTGTGCCTATCTGTGGATGTATTCTTTTTTACAATCCACACTCAGCGAGTGCTTTTTCGATTACTTTTTTTGCGTCGTCTGTTACATCAACTAATGGCAATCGGCATGGACCTGCTGGCATGCCTTTGAAGTTCATTGCGTATTTGATTGATGTAGGGTTACCGTCAACGAAAGCTGCCTTGAAGAACGGTGCCAGGCGGTAGTGAATCTTGCGGGCTGCCGCGATGTCTCCGTCCAAAGCTTTGTTTGCAAGCTCTGCTACGATTGCAGGAGCGAGATTTGAAACAACGGAAATGATTCCGTCGCCGCCCATTGCAATCAACGGCAAAGTGAGGCCGTCGTCACCGCTCAAAACGGCGAAATCAGGCTTCTTTGACTTAATCTGTGCGATAACGTCCATCATCTGATTGATGTTGCCGCTTGCTTCCTTGACACCAACAATGTTCGGCAATTCGGCGATTCGAGCCAAAGTGTCGGTCGTGATGTTAGTGCCTGTTCGGCCCTGAATATTATAAACAACGATAGGAATTCCTACCTTTGAAACTGCCTCAAAGTGGCGGAAAATGCCTTCTTTTGATGGTTTGTTGTAGTATGGAGTGACGACCAGTGCTGCGTCTGCCCCAGCTTTTTTTGCGCGCTCGCAGTATTTGACTGCATCTTTAGTGTTGTTGCTTCCCGCTCCGAGAACGACTGGAATTTTTTTGCCAGATTTTTTCTCGAATGATTTGACTTCTTCCATGACAATTTCAATGAGTTTGTCTTCTTCTGAGCCTGGAGTCTCGTCCAATGTGGGAGTTTCAGCTGTAGTTCCGAGCGGAACAAGACCGTCAATGCCCTGCTCAAGCTGGAAGATAACATTCTTTCTGAAACCTTCGTAATCCACCGAACCATCTTGGTTCATCGGTGTGATCATAGCTGTAAATGCACCGCGCAATTTAACCATTTTTGAACCTCGTTTTCTTAGGTAAAAGTGAGAATATTTTAATAAAAAACTGTGATTTAGACAATTGTTAATTCAAATATTGTTAGTTCAAATATGGAAGATGAAAAATCGCATGAAGCATAGTTGCTCAACAAATAAGAATCGTATGAATTATAAATGTAAACCAAAAGTATAGCTTATAAGTTGACAATCTCCTTTCATCTTCCTATAATTTTCAAAAAATCATCAGAGGGCGTCTGTGTTCAGCATAAAAATGCGCTCAAGTCTGGGCGGAAAAAACGGTGTCGGCGGAAAGCATATTTCAGGAGCCGAGCGGATTGTAAAATCTTGTGATGTAGAAAAAACTGTGGCTTCTCTTTTGAAGCGGGCAAGAAACCACGAGCGGGGAAAAGCAGATTTCATCAACATAAAAATTCAGGAAGTAAACGAAAACGAGGCTGTCAGAGTTCCGCTTTTAAAAATCACTTCAAAAAAAACTTCATCAAAATCAGAAGGAAGGGCTTTTGCAAAATCAGAGCTTTTAAGAATCGGTGTCTCAGAAACCGCCGTAAAAAATGCCTTTGAGGCCCTTGAAAGCCTTTCCGACTCCATGCGGGGAGCAATTGTCCTTGATGCAGATTCTGGCGAACGGCTCGACAGCTTTGGAATGAGGGGGGTGCGCTGCTCAAACATGGATGTTGCCGACAAAGACGAATACGAAAAAAAACTTTCCGAGCTGAATATGGCAGGCGAACATGCGCGCGAAGCCCTTGTTTTGGCTTCAAAAGTTGCACATGCAAAAGGCGCTGTTGCAGAGCTTTGCTGGTCAGACGATCCGAATTATGTTACGGGTTATGTCGCTTCTCCAAAATTTGGCTACACAAGAATTTCTGTCATGAAGGATTTGGGAGATTATGTCGGCGGCCGTGTCTTTTTTGTACGTCTTCCGATCGATTTGGATTCTTACATTGACTATTTACAAAATCAAGTTGTGCTGGTGGAAGTATGAGCAGGAATTTATTCATCACAGGAACAGGAACTGATATTGGAAAAACCTTTGTCTCAGCCCTGATTGTAAAAAAACTTTCCGAAAAAGCAAAATCCGGCTACTTCAAGGCAGCCATGAGCGGAAACGAACGTGCAAGCGACGGCTCTTTGATTCCGGGCGACGCAAGATTCGTAAAAGAAAAGGCAAAAATCGGCCAGAGTCTTGAATCAATGTGCCCCTTTGTCTACGAAAATGCTTATTCTCCCCACCTGGCATCCAGAATCGAAGGAAATCCCGTGAATCTTGATGTCGTAAAAAAGAATTTTCTTTCTTTGCAAAATCAGTTTGATTTTCTTACGGTTGAAGGCAGCGGCGGAATCTTGTGCCCGATTGATTTTGACAAATCTGGAAGCCGAAAAGCAATTTTTCTTGAAGACGTGATTTCTTCCCTCAATCTGGATTCTGTAATTGTTGCGGACGCGGGGCTTGGAACGATAAATTCCCTTGTCCTCACAGTCCGCTACATGGAATCAAAAAATCTTGGAATCAAAGGAATGATTTTCAATCACTTCCATCCCGGAAACATCATGGAAGAAGACAACATCTTCATGTGCGAAAAACTCACCGGGCTAAAAACTTTGGCTTGCGTGAAGGCTGGAGACGAGAATCTCGACATCGACTTTGAAACTTTAAGCGGGCTTTACAAATGAAAATCTCTGAAATCAAAAATGCGCTCGATCTAATAGAAGAAAACAAAAATCTTCGCAGCGTAAAAGACTTCCGCATGATTTCGGCAACAAAAGCCGTGGACGAAAATCAGAAAGAATTCACAGTTTTTTCATCGAACAATTATCTGGGGCTTACCCATGAAAAAAGCGTGATTGAAGCAGGAAAGTCTGCCCTTGCCTTTGGAAGCGGCTCCACCGGCTCCCGACTTACAAGCGGCTCTTCATTTGAGCTTTCACTTCTTGAGAAAAATCTTGCGGATTTTAAAGGATGCGAAGACGCCCTTGTTTTTAACACCGGCTACATGACGAATCTGGGCGTTTTGTATGCTCTTGCTGACAAAAAAAGCGTTATTTTTTCCGATGAGCTGAACCATGCTTCGATTATCGACGGATGCAGAATCAGCGGGGCAAAAGTTCTGGTCTACAGGCACAACGACATGAAAGATCTTGAAAGACTTCTGTCGGGGCTAGGAATCCCGGATAGCTTTCAGATTTTTGTCGTCTCGGACGGGGTTTTCAGCATGGACGGCGATATTGTGAACCTTCCGGCCCTTCTTGAATTAAAAGCAAAATACAATTTCTGCCTGATTATTGACGATGCCCATGCGCTTGGAGTAATCGGCGAAAAAGGTCACGGAACTGCCGAATATTACGGGCTTAACGGAAAAAGGTGCGGAATCGACATTCAGATTGGAACTTTGAGCAAGGCTCTGGCGGCAGAGGGAGGCTATGCGGCTTCTTCAAAACTAATCTGCGACTATCTTAGAAATAAATCTCGTCCCTTTATTTTTTCAACGGCACTTCCTCCATCGGTGGCAGCATCCGCAAATGAAGCCTTAAATCTTTTGAAAGCGAACGGAAAATCTCTGGTTGAAAAACTGAATTTCAACACAGGCCTCATGCGGAATATTCTTGAAGAGGCAGGCCTTCCGCTTGTCAAAGGCACGACTCCCATAATTCCCATTGTTCTTGGAGAAACAGAAAAAGCCCTGAGTTTTTCCAGCGAGTGTCTCAAAAACGGAATCCTTCTTTCTGCAATCAGACCGCCTTCGGTGCCGGAGGGAACTTCAAGAATCCGCCTTACAGTCACGGCTGCTCATTCAGAAAAAGAAATCAGAGACTGTGCAAAAATAATTTCAGAACTTTGGAGAAAACTATGATTTGGTATCCATACGCCCAGATGAAAACTCTCAAAACGCCTTACAAAGTCATTGATGCCCAGGGCGTTTACTTACAGACTCAGGACAAAAAACTGATTGACTCAATTTCCTCATGGTGGTGCATGATTCACGGCTACAAAAATCCTGAGCTGAACGAGGCGATGAAAGAGCAGATTGACAAGTTTTCTCACTGTATGCTTGCCGGATTAAGACACGAAAGCGTGGAAAAACTTTCTGAAAAGCTTGAATCTTATCTTCCCGGCGACCTGAACTACTACTTTTTTTCTGATTCAGGAAGCGTGGGCGTGGAAGTTGCCCTCAAAATGGCATTTCAATTCAACAAAAACCGCGGCTCAAAACGCAAGAAAATCTTCTCCCTTAAAAATGCCTATCACGGAGATACATTCATGACCATGGCCGTGGGCGACGACGAAGACTATCACGCAGCCTTTCCCAAAAATCCCGATGTGATTCACATTCCGACCAATATCGAAGACCTTGAAAAGACTTTTGCAGAATTCGGTGAAGATGCGGTCTGCTTTATCGTGGAGCCGCTTTTGCAGGGAGCGGGCGGATTCCGCATGTACGACATTTCATTTTTGAAAAAAGCCCGCGAACTGTGCGACAAATACGATGTTGTGCTGATTTTTGACGAAGTTGCCACAGGTTTTGGCCGCACAGGAAACCGCTTCGTCTCGGATTTGGTTTTGCCGGACATCCTCGTTCTTGGAAAAGCCCTCACAGGCGGCTACATCGGCCACGCCCTCACCGCCACGAACAAAAAGATTTTTGACGGATTTTACGGAGATGAGCAGAGTCTTGCTTTCATGCACGGCCCGACCTTCATGGGGAACCCGGTTGCCTGTTCTCTTGCATTAAAATCAATCGAAATCTTTGAGCGTGAAAATTACATCCAGAAAATCAAAAAAATAGAAGAAATCGCAAAAAGGGAACTCCTGGGCTTTGAAGACGAGCGCATAAAAGAAATCCGCGTGATGGGCGGCTGCTTCTGCATTGAAGTAAAAGAAAGCGAGACAATCAAGGGCTTTACGGAATTCGCCTATGAGCGCGGAGTTTTTGCCCGGCCCTTCGTCCGCTACATTTACGGAATGGTTCCTTACATCATAACGGAAGAAGAGCTTGTCAAAATCACGGACACAATGAAAGCGTGGTTCAGGTGAGTTTCATGCCTAAAACTTTAATTGTGCCTTAGATTTATTCATCCCACCAGCGGAGAGCGAAGTACATTCTTACATGACCGTCATCCGTATCATTTCTCTCAATGGTAGATTCAAAAGGCGTTTCACTCCATGTAATATAATGGTCGTGATTTCCCACATTGTGATTTGCCCAATATACTCTCCATTTGTCGGAGTTCTTGTCGTACTCATATGATACAGTAACAGTACCAAGGTCATCATCTGGCGAAGAGTGGTCGTACTCGTAGAAATGAAAATTCATTTTGAAGCTATAATTTTTGGTGCGGTCGTAACTTCCGGTAAATTTCTTCATGCAAGCTCCGTATTTTTCAGGCCGTGTGTCCCGGTGCATTTCAGTTTTTCCGAAACAATAAAAGTCATCCTTTCCAATTCTGAATGTAGGTGTGTCAGAATTTCCAGACATAGAAATATCACCGACTTTTAGCTGGTCATCTCCAGAATCGGCTTTCACATAATACTGAGGACTATAACCACCGTCACGGCTCTTAACATTTTCCATATATTGTGCATAGAACGTGAGAGTACCTGTTTTTGATTTTGCCGTCGTCAACTCTTTTGTGGCAAGGACAGTGGACGTGAATGATTCAGATTTGCCACTGTGTGCGTATGCGAACAAGAAGAATGTGTATTTTGTGCTTTGTTTTAAGCCTGAAAGTTTATAACGTCCGCTCGAAAGAGTATCAGCATCAAGAGCCAGGAAAAATTCTTCTTTATCTTTTATGTCTTTTATGGATTTTTCTGCCTGCGCTATGTTTGCCAGCGTGAGATTTTTCGATTTGACAGAGCCTTTTATGCCACACAGAATGTAACCACCGTCCGCTGACTTCGCTCGTTCATCTGCGTAGGAATTCCATGTGAATGTCAGGTCGTCCTCTGCAAACTGAGGAATTGTTACGGCAAAATTTTTCATCGTACGGAAAACTGATTTTAACGTAATCGTGTATTCTTTTGTCGTAACTACATCAGGGGCTGTGCAAAGTATATAGATACGGTTCGTTCCCACATCCAGTGGAACTGACTTCTCTTCTGTTTTCATGGGAATTGTGGTCGTTTTGTCGAAATCCTGGTAAGGACCGCCAGAATTAAGGCTGTATTTGATTGTGGAGAATGCGAGTTTTGGCTGAATGTCGAGCCAGACATATTCATTGCAACCTTCGATAGTATAATTCCCGTTTGAATCGAATGAGAAAGTTGTGAAGCCTTCGTTCGCATTGATTTTTGAGAACTTGCATGTTCCCAGACTTGTGTCGTTTTTTTGTTTTGGAACGAGCGGGTCTTCATCGCGTTCGCCGGTGGTCGTTGAGAAGTCCAAAAGTCCATCGCCGTCCGTGTCGGGCAAAATAGGGCTCGTGTGCACTTTGAAGTTCTCAGAATACTTAGAATTAAGCCCGATTCCGCTCTTGTACCAGCCGTAGATTTCCTCATAGTCGCTCAGTCCGTCACCGTCATCGTCAGTTTTGTCGTCGCTGGTTCCGTAGATTTGTTCTTCGCGCAAAGGAACCCCGTCGCCGTCTTTGTCCACGCTGTAGAAGATAGAAATTTCATCCCCGGCGCTCACTTTTATGTCTTCGAAAGACCAGCCTTCATCAATGCTTTGCGTGTACGGGGCGTACATAGCTTGATATCGCTGACCGTTCTCCGTGTATTTGTGCAGAATAAACCATGAGCCGTCTGTGTAAGAGCCGTTTGCTATTTGGTTCTGTATGCCAAAGAATTTGTCAAGACAACCGTTTCCGTTCAGCGAGTAGTCCTTTCCTTTTTCATAGTGAAGTATGGTATGGAAAATATAGTCCAGGCTCGGCTTTGTGTAGAGTTCGTCGATGCTCATCGCCCCGGTGTTGTACTGATTTTTTACTGATGCGTTGAAAGTTCTTGCCGCTCGTCCGCTTGTGGCACCCCAGTCAATGTAAATGGCAGCCGTTTTCGCTTTGACTTCGGTAAGCGCCTCCGTGAAATCATTTGCATTCTTGCCATCTTTCTGCAAGGTGATTTTGTAGCCTGAAACTTCAATTTCAAATCCTGTTGACCATTTTAAAAGTTCCTCTGTCTGTGCAATCCCCAAATCGGCAATAAGCTCAAATTCTCCGCTTTCACTTCGAGGCTCAATTGTAAACGCTTTTTCGCTCGAAAGGGTGAGGTTCCTTACGAAAATGCGTGAAGCGGCATTGTTGTTCGGTATGCGGTACAATGCTACGATGACATTGTTCACCGTGTATGCAATATTGCTTGGGTTCTTGAATTTTACGGGAATGGTGACTACTCCGCCGCTTACGCTCTTGTTTTTGGAACTTGATGTAGATTTTCCGTTGCTCCAGCTTTTTGACCAGCCCTCGCTTGCTGATTTTGAATAGGTGTAGCTGTCACCGTTTGCTACATTTCCGCTGTATGCTGTCTTAAAGCTTCCGGTTGTCACATTTTTGTAGTGTATGCCTGCGCCCCCTTTTCCCCATTCGTGTGAGATGCTGATGCCGAGTTCAGTGCTCCACGCGTGCGTTTCATTGTGAGTCTTTGTATTTGAGTTTGTTGATGATTCGCTTCCGGTTACTCCGTCGTTTATGGTCTGGCTTTCGGTTACGCTGTCAGTGTTCGAAATCGTATATTTGTAGGCGATGCCAGGCTTTCTGGTCATCTTGATTTCCAGCTGTGGAGTGTCTGCTATGAGCGGATTGAATGAATTGTAGTCAGCGTTGTAAAGGCCGTTCACTTCAAGACTGTCACTCCAACCGTCGCCGTCTGTGTCTGAATTTGCAGGGTCTGTGAAGTATTTGTTAATTTCATCCCAGTCGCTGAGTCCGTCGCCATCAGTATCGGTGGTATCTGATTCGCTATGTGGATTGATTTTTGCGACGCTCCAGATGGCATAGAGAGTGATGTTGTTTTCTGTTACGCAGATTGCTCCGCCATCAGAATATTCGGCTTTGGTTGCTTTTGAGTCTCTTGCCCAGCCCAAAAATCGCCCTTTGTTGTTGCTTAGTCCAAGTGAAGATGCCGAAAGAAGATTGGTTTCCACTCCTTTCATAACGGATTGTTCTGTTTTACTGATTTTTGCATCCGTTGCGTTTGTGTCAAAAATAATTTTTGTGTTTTCGAACCAGCGGGCATAGAATATTTTGTTTCCTGTGCTTCCGCCTGGAAGTTCTGTCACAGCATTTCCACTAAATTCGGCGTTGTCATACCAGCCTCCAAATGTACAGTTTGCCTTTGTGATGATTGTCGCCGACTCGCTGTTTTGTGGAAGAATTATTGTAGAAGATTGCCGCGTGTAGTTACCAGCTGTCGTAAGACCGTCTGCGAATGCACCTCCGTTCAAGTTGTAATGAATCGTGAAAAGACTACCCATCGTATCAACGACACATTCGCTTGCGCTCGTCTTTTTGTTTACGATTGAGCAGTATTCGCGGTAAGTGCCACGGAGCAGTTTTTTTTCGGGGTCCGCATAAAATTTGAAGATTAAGAGATAGTTCCCGCTGGACACGTTATTTTTATTGTAGACGGATTTTCCTCCTTCTTCTATAGTAAGTTTTTGATCTGCATAGCCAGGAATTGAGACTCCTTCAAGAGAATACAAGCCGCCTGTAACGAGACCAATTCCTTCGTCATTAAAGAGAACTGAGACGCTTAAATTTCCCCTTCCGTAAGGCTCTGAGTTGTCAAAAACTTCGAGCTTCGGTGTAAATTTCAGATTATTTGGCCCGATTTTGATAGTGTATGTTTTTTCTTCCCTGAAAATCATGTTGTCGCTTACAGCAACAAGGGTAAAAGTGTATTTCCCTGCCATAAATGGAAGCTCTGCCTTTTCCATTTCAGAGACACTTTCCCAGGAGCCGACAAGCGTGACTTCACTAGAATCTTTGCCCGTGCTTCCAGCTGCATTATAAGAAAGATTGATATATGAGATTTCTTCA
>CACZYY010000088.1 GCA_902785455.1 uncultured Spirochaetaceae bacterium | reverse complement strand
GCAAATCGCAAATCGCAAATCGCAAATCGCAAATCGCAAATCGCAAATCGCAAATCGCAAATCGCAAATCGCAAATCGCAAATCGCAAATCGCAAATCGGATTATATGGAAGATTTTGGGCATGTCAAGCCCAGTGTGACAATTATTATTAAATAAAACTTTCTCCATACAAAGTATTATAACGCGCTTTTTCATAAATTCAATAATTTTTTTTATTTATAGAGATTTTTCGTTATTTTCTACCCATTTATTAGATTTTATGTTATCTTATGGTGAGGATGGGAATTTTATGGGATTTGATATTTCGACCAACAAAACAGAAACAGATCCAGCAGTTTTGATTGAACAGTTTTTCAAAACTTTCGACAATTTTTCTGAAGAAGAAAAAAATCGTTTTAAGCTCGCATGGGATTTTCTCTGCGAAAAGACAAATGACATCAAGCGCACATGCGGCCTTCCCTACATTCTTCATCCAATTCGTGTCGCCGCAATCCTGGCCCAAGGGCAACTGGACATTGATTCCGTCATTTCCGGGCTTTTGCACTCGATTTTCGAAGTCGAAGGAATTAGTCACGACGAAGTAAAAGCCAAATTCGGTGAGACAGTCTACAAAATCGTCAAGGACACTTCAAAAATCACAGGCATGAAAATCAATGCCACCACGATTCAGCAGGCTGATTCAATCCGAAAAATGCTCTTCGCGATGATTGACGACGTGCGGGTCATTCTCGTAAAACTTGCCGACCGACTCGACCGAATGCGCAATCTCAAATCAATCGAAGAAAAAAAACAGCGTCTCGTTGCCTCGGAGGTAATCGACATTTGGGCACCTCTCGCAGACAGGCTCGGTATGCAGAGCGTCAAAAATGAGCTCGAAGACTTGAGCCTCAAATATTCAAATCCGAATGTTTTCCAGCAGATTAAGGCTATCGTCGCCACCAAAAAAGACGAGCGAGCAAGCTATCTCGAAAAGGCAGTGAACGCAATCTATAAATCAGCCGAAAAGGTTGGAATCAAAGTGAGCATTTCCAGCCGCGCCAAGCATTTTTATTCTATATATAAGAAGATGCAAAAAAGGAATGTGCCGGCTTCTTCTCTCTACGATTTGCTTGCTCTGCGCGTAATCTGCGAAACAAATGCAGAATGTTACACTCTGATTGGAATCGTGCACGGTTTATGGAAGCCGATGGACGGTCGTTTCAAAGATTATATCGCCATGCCAAAGTCAAACGGCTACCAGTCGCTTCATACAACGGTCGTCTGCGAAGGAAAGCCGCTCGAAATCCAGATTCGCACCCGCGACATGCATAACATGGCTGAGCACGGCGTGGCTTCTCACTGGCTTTACAAAAAAGGCATGAACCACGACAAGGTTGATGTCAATTCTCTTGGAATTTTCAATCAGCTCCAGAATCTCAAAAAAGAAAACCTCAGCGACGAAAATTTCTTTGCCGAGCTTAAGGGCGAGCTTTTGGGCGATGAAATTTACGTTTTCACACCAAAAGGCGATGTAGTTCAGCTGCCACAGGGAAGCTGCGCGATTGATTTTGCTTATCACATCCATTCTGGCGTTGGCGAAAAAATCGTCGGCGCAAAGGCAGACGGCAAAATCATTCCGATTACACAATCCCTGCAGAATACACAGATTATCGAAATCATCACGAATCCTCAGGCTCACCCCACCGAAAACCAGCTCAAAGTGGTCAAAACCAGCAAGGCCCGCCAGCGAATCCATTCATGGCTTTTGGCAAACGATCCCACATTTGAAGACAAGGCGGCGGCGGAACAGCGAGCGAGGGATTTGGACGCCCAGAACGAGAGAAGCCGTGCAATTCAGGAAGAAAAGCGAAAGCACCGCTCCGTAAAAGGCGAAAACCCTGAAATTGCCGAGCGCAACCGGTACACAGGCAAAATCATCGTCGAAGGCACAAAAAACGTAGCATACAATCTTGCAGGCTGCTGCAACCCGCAGCCAGGAGACCCAATCGTAGGCTACACCAACAAAAAAGGCCTGCGAATCCACAAAGCCACCTGCCTCACCTTCCAGCGAATCCAAAACATCGAAAAGCGAATGGTAAATGTGGAATGGGAGAAGAAATAATCTAATTGAATTTAACAATTTCTGTGTGCACAGCCTGAGTCTGCTCGTTCACCGTGACAATCGCGCACTGCTTTTCGGTCCTGTGCGTAAATCTCAGCGAACCGATTACATCCTCGCGGAATTTCTCAAAGTCAAAGCCGTAGTCCGAATGAGCGTGCCCCTCGTAAACCTGCTTCACATTATTCTTTGCAAAATATGACAGAAGGGTGTTCCTTTCCAAAGTGTTCTGAATAATCATGAACATGTCACTTCCGCCCGCGTAAACAGGATAATGTGTCAGAACGATTTTTGGGCGCGGATCGGCTTCAATTTTCTTTTTGAAATCATTCAGTTGTTTTGTGCCTGCAGTGCCGTTTGCCGTATCAAGGAAATAATATGAGAATCCAGATGCGGAATCTTTTAAGTCAGCGTCAATTCTGAAAAAATAGCTTGATGTATACGGATAAACCAGTTCCTTAAAATATTTCGCGCCGTTATGATAAAGGTCGTGATTTCCAAGAACCGAGTAGACTTTGAAGCCAGCATTTGAATCTGATGCTTCCGCCCCTCCGTCCGATTTTTGATTTTGTTCAGTTCCGCAAAGATATTTGTTTGCGACAGCTTTTAACTTTTCTTCAAAACGCAGATATTCCATAAACTGTTCTTCTTTGCCACCGTCTGCCGTATCGCCAAGATTTATCGCAAAACGCGGTAACTTAGTAAAATCTTTTGAATCGCCAACTGAATATTTTTTGTACCAGTCCTCAAACCATGTCAAGAAAATGCTCTCGTTGAATTCTTCACGCTGTGAACCAAAATGTGAATCAGTGAAAACAAGGAAGCTATATATAGAAGAAACTTGTTGTTTTTGAGCCGACAAATCCACGGTCCCAAAATCAGCAAGGCGCGGAGAACGCTCATCAACATCTTCGTCACCGAACTGGCCCCAGAAAAATCCATAGGCAGAACAAGAGACAAATAAAATCAGCAATAAGCATTGAGCAATGAGCAATAAAAACTTTCTCAAAATGTGAACCTCGCCGAAAGTTTTAAAATCAAGCTGTCAATATAAGGAGAAGCCGCATAACCGTCCGCAATTCTAAGAGCAATATCACCGGAATAGCGCAGGCCGGAATCCAGATTAATCGCCGCCCCAAGCTTGTACTGAGGACTGCAAAACAACGGGTATCGATACAAGTCGTTGAGAGTATGATGGAAATAAATTTCAAAGCCGTTCTGCCAGATTTTATCGATTAACATGCCCGCTTCGGGATAATCATCGTAAATCCATGCAACTGAAGAAGGAAGCGCATCTATTTTTGTAGCTTTGCCAGCATATCCGCCATAAAATGAAATTGTCGTGCCAGATTTGCTCTGATAGCGGAAAGTTGTGTTGAAAATGTAATCGTGCTCGGAACTTATGTCCTTGTAACGCTGAAAATGATAGATGCCACCCGCACCAAGCGCAATACGGGCCGTTTCAAAATACCAGTTTGTGAGCGGAAACCAGGTTTGCACACCCAAAGTGAAGTCAAAAGAATCGTCGTAAGCCTGAAAACCTGTAATGCCTTCCCACCAGTGCGAAACAAGCCCAAACTCAGAAGAAAAAAGCGTGTTGTACTGCTCAATTCCGTGGCTGGTGGTTGAAGCAAGGTCAAACTCGATGAATTTTGTAAGCTTTCCGTCGTTAAATTCGGCGGAAGCCAGAGAAGAAAGAAATAGTATTAAAAAAAAATAAACTCTCTTCTTCATGAAAATCCTTTTCGCCACACAGATTATTTATTGCCACACAGATTCGAGATTCCTACGGAATCTCTTTAAAATATTTTATTTGATTTTGCGTAGCAAAATCGAATCTGTGTGGCATTTTTTTTATCTCCCGCGGTCGCGGATCTCACCCTCAATGTATTCCGGGTCTTTGACACGGACGAGTGTGTTTTCTTCGACTGGAACTGCGGTGTAAATTGCACAATCGTGGTCGGCATTTACCCAATCGAGCTTTTCACCAGTCTTTGGATTGATGAAGTCGTATTCGCTGCCAGAAACTTTACGGCCAAGCACTGAAGGAGAGACAAATTCAAGCTCAGTGCCGGCATCAACGCGATTGAGGGCATCGTAAGGATAAACCTTCCAGCCATCACGCTTTTCGACAGTTTTGATAACCTTCTCGGGGTGCTGCTCCAGGTCATGCAAAACGGCCTCGCGTGCAGAAGGATGCATTGCGGCAAGCTCGGCTTCGCGGTCTGCCACGAGTTTTTTACCAGCCTCAAGGATTTTCTCACATTCTTCGTCTGAATATGGATTCCCGATTGCAGCGGCGAGCAAGTACGGAGAATCACTTGCACCGATTGTAGTTTTGTCGGCATCACCGCGGTTATAATAGAAGCCAGTTGTGCTTTCGCGATGGGCAACATCTTCCAGAGAAGCAATGAAAGGAGCTGCTTCTTCGGCGGATATTTTGCCTTCGAGCGCATCAAGTGCCTTTCGGTAAGCGCGGGCAACCATAGCCACATAATAAGTGGACTTCATGCGTCCCTCAACCTTAATCGCATCAACTCCGGCCTTTTTCATATCGGCAAGGTGGTCAATCATGCACAAATCTTTTGAAGAAAGAATGGCCGTAAAGTCCTCGCCCTCAAAAACCGGGAAGAACTCGCCAGGTCTCTGTCGTTCCTGAAGCCGCAAGATTCCCGACTGAGCAATCTCTTTGGCAGCCTCAGCAGAAATAACGCCGCCCTCAGCATTCAACTTCGCCAAAGGAGAATCTTTCGCACCGCAAGCAGATTTCGTACAACTTTCCGTTTTCCGTTTTCCACTTTCCACTCCAAGATCGTATTCCCATCGGCAAGAATGAGAGCAGAATCCGCTCTGTGCCGAACGACCTGTAAGATACGCGCTCATGAGACAGCGGCCTGAATAAGCGATGCACATTGCACCGTGAGCAAAACATTCCAGCTCCATCTCCGGGCAAGCGTCCTTAATCTCACGGATTTCATCGAGGGAAACTTCGCGGCCAAGAACGACGCGCTTGAAGCCCAGAGAATGATACATTTTGACGGCTTCTTTGTTCATGCACGAAGCCTGTGTCGAAAGATGCAAGTGAGTGCCAGGAAATTCTTTTTGAAGGATCGGAACCATGCCCAAATCCTGAACGATGAACGCATCTATCGGATACTGCTTGAAATAGTCGAGGTTCTGCATGAACATTTTGAGGTCATGATTGTGGAACGCAATGTTCAGAGCACAGAAAAGCCGCTTTTGAGGATATTTTTTCTTTAATTCGATGACGCGCTTGTACTCGTCTTCATAAAAATTATCAGCTTTGATACGGAGCGAAAATCGTTTGAGACCGATATAAGCTGTGTCCGCACCATAAGCATAAGCATAAGTCAATTTATCAATATTACCAGCTGGACAAACTAATTCCATTTTATACCTCCAAAAAACAAGGACGAGCGAAGCAATGTCCCCTTACACAATTGCTAATTGCTCACTGCTAACTGCTAATTATTTCTAGCTTCTTTCAAGTTCAAGCTGAATTTCGTGAACACTTTCGTTTGAGTGATCTTTTGTCGTAATCAGCTGACCAATTCTCTCCACCGCAAGATGTGCCAGATACAAGTCCTCATCGGCTAACTGGAACATCGGCGGCATTTTCTTCCATATATCCAGCTTACATGTGCCGCCAGCATTTTTGAGCATGTCACAGAACACTTCGGCATCATCGTAGAAGATTTCCTTTTCGCCCATCTGAATGAAAACAGGCGGGAAATGCTCAAGTTGTTCTTTTGTGGCTTTGAGCGGAGATACCAGCGGATTGCTCCAGTTTTCCTGATATGTGTAATGCTCGCTCGCAAGCCGGACGGAATCAGCCGTGAAAATCTCATCACTCACTTTTTTGCCAGTGAACATATCGTTTTCTTCTGAAAAGTCAAGCCACGGACTGAAAAGAATCACATGGCGAACAGCCTCACGGTACTTTCCTTTTAAACCATAAAGCAAACCAAGCGCAATTGAAGCACCGCTCGTGTCGGCCATGATAAGTATTTCCGGGACTTTTGTAAAATCCTCGCTGTCAGTGCTCATTGCAAGAGCCGTTTCGGTCTCAATGAAAACCGACTGGAAAACCTGCTGAATATCTTCAAGACTGGCTGGAAACGGATGAGACGGTGCAAGCCTGAATTCTGGAAGAAAAGCCCTGCTCGAAGTGACATTTGCAAGAGCCGCAACAAAAGGCCTGTAAGAAGCGCGTGAACCGCCGACAAAACTACCGCCGTGAACATAAAGAAGGACACGATTTGAAGCGTATATTTCGGGCACAATCACATCGCATTTTACATTGCCGAAAGATTTTTCTTCTAACTCAACGTTATTTGGCAAAAATACGGAAGAAAAAGATTCATCCAGACGAAGCCTGAAATCGTTGATGTCGATTTTGGGAGAAAGATACAGACTCTTGAGCTTTTTAATAGCAGCTCTTCTATCATTACTCATACGTAAAGTATAGTAAAAAAATTAAAAACTTGCTACACTAGCCACTATATCAAAATAAAAGTGAGGTCATCATGCCAATTAAGATTCAATCAGATTTGCCAGCACGCAGCATTCTTGAAAATGAGAATATCTTCGTGATGACCGAAAATCGTGCTGCCACTCAGGATATTCGTCCGCTCAAAATCGCAATCGTCAACCTCATGCCCACAAAAGAAGCAACAGAAACTCAGCTTCTGCGTTTGCTCGGAAACACGCCTCTTCAAATCGATATTTCTCTCGTTCGCATGGAAGAGCATGAATCAACACACGTAAGCGGAGAACATCTCGAAAAGTTTTATATTCCATCAAGCGAGCTTTTCCGTCACAAATACGACGGCATGATTATCACTGGTGCGCCTGTTGAGCAAATGCCTTTTGAGCAGGTTGATTATTGGGAAGAACTTTGCAAAATCATGGACTACGCCAAAAAAAATGTATTCTCCACGCTTTATATTTGCTGGGGAGCACAAGCGGGTCTTTACCACAACTACGGAATTCAAAAGCAGGGGCTGCCCAAAAAACTCTTTGGAATTTTGCCGAATCACCGCACCGTAAAGGCAGATCCTCTCATGAGAGGCTTTGATGACGTTTTCCCGGTTCCAACAAGCCGTCACACCACCGTTGACCGAAAATTCATCGAAGCGCAAGAAGATTTGGTAATTCTTGCAGAAAATTCCGAGGGCGAAGTCACTCTTTCAAAATCTCGCGACAACCGCTCAATCTTTATGATGGGGCACTTGGAATACGACACCGATACTCTGGCTCACGAATACTGGCGCGACGTAAACAAAGGCCTGCCAATCGACATCCCGGAGAACTACTTCCCGGAGAACGACACAAGCAAGCAGCCCACAAGCAGCTGGCGAAGCACCGCACACCTATTCTATTCAAACTGGCTCAACTACTACGTATACCAGGAAACGCCATACGACTTTAAATTTGTGTGATTTTGCGTAGCAAAATCGAATCTGTGTGGCATTTTTTAATTCTTAATCATGATTGTCAGTTCGTGCTTGTTGTAATTCAAGTGCACGATTTTTGAATTTGGGATTGCGGCGAACTCTGAAATTAACTGCCAGTTGATTGCACCCTGCATTTTGATTGTGCAGATAATGTTCTTTGCGCGGCCAGATTCACGCCATGTTTTTATCCATTCAAAAAGACGCTCCGGGTAGCAGATTACGTCGCTCAAAAGCCAGTCAATCTGCTCGCAGCCTAAAATATCGCACACTTCTTCGGGCTTCAATGTGAACGCATCGTGTGCCATAAATTTTACGTGCTCGTCGGCCATCAAACTTGGGGCAAGCTCAGCCCTGTCCACGGCAAGAACGTCCGCCCCGAGCTGTCGAAGCACCCATGTCCAGCCACCAGGACAAGCCCCGGCTTCAAAGCACTTGTCGCCTTCTTTTGGGAAATCCACGCCAAAAAAGCTGTGATACAAAGAAAGACTTTCCTGAATTTTAAGATATGCACGGCTCGGCGGATTCTCGTGGTCTTCCTCAAACTGGATAGTGCCTGCTGGAAGCGGAGAGTTTGTTACAGCCGAGGCAAGAATTGTTTTGTCATCAAGAAGAGTGTACAAACCTATCGGGCTGTTCGGAATATTCACAGGAAATTTGCGGACTTTTAAATTGATGTAAGGAAGCTTTTCCTGAATAAGACTTGCACGGCGAAAAAGCTGGTACTGATATGGTGCCCAGTTCCGCTGAATATTTTTGAGTTCATTTGCAGCCTCACCGATCGAGTCAAAATGAAGCAGGAACGGCTCAACCATTACAGTGCGTGCCCAATATGGAAGGGTATTATCAGCTTCTTTAAAAAAATCCATATTAAAATCAGGACAATAAAGCAAATCGCCGTACCAGGAAGATGAACCGAACGAATCAAATGACATTCCGCTGATTGTTGCTGACTCAACGATTTTACCGTAGCCGAAACGTTCGGCAAGTTCTGAGGACAAAAGATTTTTCATTTCGGGAAAGGCAAGAAAAGCCACCCCTCGCAATTTTTCGATTTTTGCCATTTGACTATCCTGATTATATAAACAAAGATTCTGTATCGTAGGAAATTATGCCTGTGTCTTCTTCTGAATTCAAATCATCTTTGAGCATATTGATATACTTTTCGAGCCGGGCAGTATCCTTTGAATGGAGAATATAGAAACCGATTGAAGTTTTGCCGTTTTCAAAATTTGACCACATGGGCCGAACAATCAAATCCAAAGGCTCTGCATTTATTCTTGAAAGACGAATCTGGACATTGTATTCCTTTTCGGCATCGACATCGCAGGGAGCATTGAATTCTGCCTTGAACCCTTCTCTGCTGATGTCAGTCAGAACGCCACTGACGATACACAAGTCGCTGCAATTAATTCGGGCGAAATCGTCAAACCGCTCTGATTTTCTGTTTTTCTTCATAGCCTATTTATTATGAAGAAAAGAAGCAGAATCGTCAAACCCCTATCGAGGGGTAAGGGAGAAGAATAGATTTTTTGAGCATTTCCGACCTATTTTATAAATATTCTGACAATCTAACATTAACATTGCCGAAAACGCAAAAAAAATGGAAGTAATAAGGTATGGGAAAGATATTCGCTGCATGGATGCAGCTGTAAAGGACAGCAAGAATTTTGCGTCGCAAAATTCTTGTCAGGAATCCGAAAATTCATGGATGGATTTTCGGTTCCATAGATTCCCAAATCTTATTTACCCCCAAAAGGAGTGTTTTATGGCACCAAAAGAATCTGCAAATCAAAAACGCGACTACAAAAGCTCGCTCTTCGTGAACATGTTCGGGCGTAACGTTAACGCAAAGGAGCATTTTCTTTCGCTCTACAACGCTATTCATGACACGAACTTCAAAATCGGCGAGGTTGAGATAAAGCCGGTCACGCTGGAAAACGTAGTCTACAACAACATCGAGAATGACGTGTCGATGGAAATCAATGACAGCATCGTAGTACTCGCAGAACACCAGAGCACAATCAACAACAACATGCCATTCCGGTGCTTGGAATATCTCGTTGCGCACTATAATCGATTCTTCACCGACAACGACAAGTACAACACGAAAGAAATCAAATTGCCAAGACCAGAATGCTACGTATTTTATAACGGTGACGATGCTTTCCCACAAGAAAAAATCATGAGACTTTCGGATGCGTTCAAAGATGTTAATAGCATTGCAATCCGCCAGTCAGTTCCAGAAAAAGCATTACCAGACACGCTCTCGCTTGATTTAACTGTAAAAATCTACAATATCAACAAAGAAGCGAATCACCCGATTCTCCAGAAATGCGAGGCACTTCTTGCATATTCAAATTTTACGGAGTATGCTAGAATAGGAAAACGAAACGGAGAGAAGAATCCACCAAAGTACGCGCTTGATAAGTGCAAGCACGAAAATCTTCTCACCGAGTATTTCAATAATCTGAGCAAAGAGGAGCAGTCCATGATTTTCGGTGAATGGGACCA
>CACZYY010000087.1 GCA_902785455.1 uncultured Spirochaetaceae bacterium | reverse complement strand
GGCGGGAGCACTGTTGCCGCCGCAATTTGCAATGCGATTTTATACAGCCTGAAGTGATTTTGCTTTGTTTGAGCAATGCAGAAATTTTTATCTTTTCAAAAATTCTATTCCGGATCGGTAAATGACTTCAAAATTTCAGGAATTTCAGAAATTTCCTTTACCGCATATTCCGGCTGACTGAAATTTTCTCCATAAAGATTTATCCAGATTGTGTGCCATCCAAGTTTGTCTGCGGGCAGAATGTCGTTCTGAAACGAATCGCCGATTATCAAAAGTTCGCATGGCTTTTTCCCGGATTTTTCTTGCGCAATTTCAAAAAGGTGTTTGTCGGGCTTGGGGCAGCCGTGTTCGCCAGAAATTATGATTAAATCGCGTGAAATCCAGTTTTCAAGCCCCAGAGTTTTGATTTTGTTCCGCTGATGTTCGCCGTGTCCGTTTGTTATTATTCCGAGATTTTCAAAATGAGCCTTTGCAAAATCAAGCATCGAAACGACTTGAGGATTGAGTTTCATTGAGTAAAGATGTTTTTTATATAATTTGTAAAAATCTTCTGCTTGTTCTCGGTTGATTTTAATTCCCGCATCTGCAAAACCTGTTTTAAAGCGGAAAATATACATTTCAAGCTCAGTGATTTCACCGTTCTGGCACTTGAAAAACACTTCATCGCCACGAATCCGACATCGGTCGTTTGCAAAAATTTTTAGATTCGCGTGTTTTCCTCCAAAAAATTCGTCGAAAGCGAGGAAAAATGCGTCTCTTCGGAAATAAAGAGTGTCGTCAAGGTCAAAAAAAATCGTTTTCATCATCGTAAACTTCTTTCACAGTATAAATTTTTTCTTTTTTTTGATAAAGTGAAAAAATAAAGAAATGCCAGTTCGCGAAAATCCCACAAAATCTTTTTTCCTTCTCAAAAAAAATACGGAGCCTGAAATCGGTTTTACTACAGGAACTTGTGCGGCTGCGGCGAGCGTTGCGGCAACACGGATGCTTTTGACTCAAAAAATCGTGCCGTATGTGACATTGACCACGCCCAAAGGAATAAAAGTCTTTCTCGAAATAGAAAACCAGTCTTTTTCAGAAGAATGTGCTGCTTGTTCAGTTCAAAAATATTCTGGAACTGACCCTGATGTAACGAACGGGATAAAAATTTTTGCTACTGTGCGAAAGTCAGCTGGTAATCAGATAGTAACAAATTTTCAACGCGATTGTCTTTCCGCTGAATTTGGCGATGCTTTTGTTAAAATAACAGGCGGAAATGGTGTGGGACGGGTTACTTTGCCGGGGCTTGACCAAAAAGTGGGAGAAGCGGCGATAAATTCTGTGCCACGGAAGATGATTTTGGCTGGCGTAAAGTGTGAAATCGAAAATTTTTTGCTTTCTCAAAAGCGTTCAGCAGCTGAAAACGGCAAAAACAACGAAAAATACTCGCTTTTTAAAAAATCTTTTACACTTGAAGTGGAAATAAGCGTGCCTGGCGGAGAAGAAATCGCAAAACAGACTTTTAATCCCAAGCTCGGAATCGTGGGCGGAATTTCAATTCTTGGAACCAGCGGGATTGTCGAGCCTATGAGCGAGCAGGCGCTTTTGGACACGATTCAGGTTGAAATCAATGTGCGAAAGGCTCAGGGATTTGAGGTGCTTCCGATTGTTCCGGGCAATTACGGAGCGGATTTTCTTCAGTCAGAGTTTGGATTTGAGGTGGAAACGGCGGTTCATTGCTCGAATTTTGTGTACGATTCTCTGGTTATGACAAAAAATTCCGGTTTTAAAAAGATTCTTTTTTGCGGTCATCTGGGAAAGCTTGTGAAAGTGGCGGGCGGAATCAAAAATACACATTCAAAGTTCGGCGATCATCGTATGGAAATAATTGCCGAAGTCGCACGTGATTTTATCCCGAATGAGCAATTTTCCGCGGTGTTCAGGGAGCTTTCGGCATGTATTTCGACGGAGCAGGCGGTTAAAATTCTGGATTCACTTGATGAAAAACACCAGTTGCGTGATAAAATTATGACTGAGATTGCAAGACGAATCCAGAAAAACATGCTAGAGTGGACAGAGAAGTGCATAGAAATTGAAGTGATAGTTTTTACAAAAGAACAAGGACTTTTGGGAGTTGCAAGATGATTTATTTTATTGGAGCAGGGCCTGGAGCGGCAGATTTGATTACTGTACGCGGGCAGAAATTGCTTGAAAAAGCCGATGTCGTGATTTGGGCAGGTTCTTTGGTCAACGAAGAGTTGCTCAAAAATTGCAGAGAATGTGCACAAATTTATAACAGCGCAAAAATGACTCTTGAAGAAGTCCTTGAAGTTATGAAAAATGCTGAAAAATCCGGGAAAACGACCGTTCGGCTTCACACCGGCGACCCTTGTTTGTACGGCGCAATCCGTGAGCAGATGGATGAGCTTGAAAAACTGGGCATAAAATACGAGTCAGTGCCGGGAGTAAGCTCATTTTGTGGAGCGGCTGCGAGCCTGAATCTCGAATACACTTTGCCGAATGTAAGTCAGTCCGTGATAATCACGCGGCTTGCGGGCAGGACCGATGTTCCCGAAAAAGAAAGCCTGAAATCACTTGCCCAGCACAATGCGACTCTCGTGCTTTTTTTAAGTTCCGGGATGTGTGAAAAAGTGCAGGCGGAGCTTCTTGATGCAGGAATCCCTGCAAAGACTCCGGCGGCTTTGGTTTACAAGGCTAGTTGGGCCGACGAAAAAAAAGTCCTTTGTACGGTCGGAACGCTTGCCGAATCTGCAAAAGCGAACGATATTTCAAAAACAGCTTTGATTATTGTTGGCGATGTGGTTTCGCACACAAGTTATGAACGTTCAAAACTTTACGATCCATCTTTTACGACGGAATTTCGTGAAGCAACAAAATAGGGCGCAATTTTACATCGTGCTGTAATCTTTTGCCCGATAAGTTGCGACCGAATCACAAACTTCGATTAAAAAGCCTTTTTTCTGCAGGGCGTCTGCAATCTCGTCGAGGACTTTTGAATTTTTTGCCTCGATTGTGTGATAATGGTAATTCCCCGTGATATTTTTGAGTGGCGTAGAGACTCCGCTTTTCAAATCGGCAATAAAATTCTGAATGTCGCGCTTGCTTGAAATGTTGAGCGGAGCGGAAATCGTTCCGTAGACTTTATGTTCGATAAAAACGTCCAGGATTGTTCCGCCCAAATCTACGATTGCCGAAAGTTCGGTTTCAATCTGCTCATCGGTGTGAGAAACTTTGAAAACTCTGCGCTCTCCCTTTGCGACTTCGGTTTTGCCAGAAATGACGTAGCCTGAATTTGTGGCGATTATGTCATTCCGTTCGGCACGAAGCAGGGCCATGTCTGTCACGATGACCTGCCTGCTCACCCCAAGCATTTTTGCAAGTTTTGAGCCTGGAACTGCTTCCGTCGATTCAGAGAGAATTTTTAAGATTTCGTTTCGGCGTTCTTCACCGATGAGTTTTTTTTGCTCCATAAATACGTTTTTCTTCTATATAAATAGCCTAGATTGCGTGCAAATTTTTGAGTGAAAGATCAAGAATCGGGCTAGAATGAGTCAATGCGCCGCTTGAAATATAATCAACTCCGAGGTTTGTTAGGCGGGAAATATTCTCTTTTGTGACGTTTCCGCTTACTTCGATTTCGATTTTGTGTTTTGACGCACGGATGATTTCGATTGCCTCTTTCATTGTGTCGGTGTCCATGTTGTCGAGCATGACGATGTCAGCTTCGGCCTGAACGGCTTCTTTTACCATGTCAAGATTTTCGACCTCAACTTCGATTTTTCGCACGAAAGGAGCATAATTTTTGGCCATTTCGATAGCTTTTGCAACTCCGCCGGCAGCTCCGATGTGATTGTCTTTCAAAAGAACTCCGTCCGAAAGATTGTAGCGATGGTTGTGACCGCCACCAACAGTCACGGCGTATTTTTCAAAAATTCGGTTGTTCGGAGATGTTTTTCGTGTGTCCAGAAGTTTTGTTGAAGTTCCTTCCAGAAGTTTTGCGACATTGTTCGTGTATGTTGCGATTCCGCTCATTCTCTGAAGATAGTTGAGTGCTGTTCTCTCACCAGAAAGAAGAACCCGAATATCGCCCGTGACTTCACCGATTTTCTGGCCTTTTTTTACAGCGTCTCCGTCTTTTGCGGTGAAAGTGCATTTTGTTGTTGGGTCAAGAAGAGTAAAGACTCGCTCGAAAACTTTTAGACCGCAGATAATTCCATCCTGCTTTACTAGAAGATTTACGATTCCTTCCTGGCGTTCTGGCATCACGGCGTTTGTTGAGACATCCTCGCTTGAAATGTCCTCGCGAAGTGCCGAAAGAATCAAATTATCTACGTTAAGACCCATTGTAATCGTATTCATTTTTTTTCTCCTGTGAAAATGCTGCTCATGCGATTTTTGTTTTTATCGAAAGAGCCTGTGATTCGCGGTTGATTTTTGTAGCCGCAATTTCTGCAAAAACAAGACTTTCCAAAAGTGAATTGCTTGCGAGGCGGTTTTTGCCGTGAACTCCGTTGCAGCTTGTTTCGCCAACTGCGTAAAGATGGTTCAGGCTTGTCATTGAGTCGTCATCAACCTGAACTCCGCCCATAAAATAATGCTGAGCCGGAACAACAGGAATCAGATCTTTTGTGCAATCCAGGCCTTCTTCAAGACACCTTTCGTAAATATGCTCGAAATGAGTTTTGATTACATCTGCCGGAATTGCTTTCATGCTGAGCCAGACATGCTCGGTTCCGTCTTTTTTCATTTGTTCGTTGATTGCTTCGGTCACTTTGTCGCGTGGAAGAAGCTCGTTCACAAAGCGGTTGAGATTTTTGTCCAGAAGAATGCCGCCTTCGCCGCGGACAGACTCACTGATTAGGAATGAGCGTTCTTTTTTGCCCTGCTCAGATTTTACGAAAAGCGTTGTCGGATGAATCTGAACATAATCTTCGTGAATTACAGGGATATTGTGTTTTTTTGCGATTGTAAGCGCGTCGCCGGTCAAGTGCGGGAAATTCGTTGAGTGACGATAAGTTCCGCCAATGCCGCCGGTCGCCCAAATCACGTCTTTTGCGTTGATTTTAAATTCTTCGCCTGAGACAAGATTTTTTGCGACAATTCCCGTGCAGTTTCCGAATTCTTCTATAATATCAGTCATTTCGGTCATTTCAAGAATCTGAACGTTCGGGAGCCTTTTTACAGCTGCAAGAAGTTTGCTTGTGATTTCCTTTCCGGTAATATCCTGATGAAAAAGAATTCGCGGGGTAGAGTGTGCGCCTTCCTTTGTGAATTTGAGGCTTCCGTCTTCGTTTCGCTCGAAATCGACACCGTAAGAAATGAGCCGCTGGATTGTTTTCTGGGAATTGCGAATCATGGTGTCCACGGATTTTTTGTTGTTCTCGTAGTGACCGGCCCGCATCGTGTCCTCAAAATATGAATCATAATCCGCTTCGTTTTTGAGCATACAGATTCCGCCCTGAGCAAGGAAAGAATCGCATTCCTCGACTTTTGCTTTTGTAATCATGAGGATTTTTTTGTCCGAATCAAGATTCAGTGCAGAGTAAAGGCCTCCGACACCAGTTCCGGCGATTACGACATCGTATTGATTTTGAATCATTTTGCTATCTCCAGCATTCTTGCCAAAGGTTTTGAGGCATTTTCACGCAGCTCAGCAGAACAAGATGCTTTTGGTGTATTATTTTTTAGACAATCTCGTATATTCTCAAGCGTAATTCTCTTCATGTTCGGGCAAATTTGCTTTGCGCCCACGAAATAGAATTTTTTGCCGGGAGCAACTTTTTGCATTTCGTGCAGAACGCCGCTTTCTGTGCAAACTATGTATTCCTGTGCATCATCAGTTTTGACGAATTCAATCAGTTCTTTTGTGCTTCCGACATAATCCGACAAATCAACGACTTCCTTGATGCATTCCGGGTGAGTGATGATTTTTGCATTCTGATGCTCGTGGAAACATTTTTCGATTTCGCTGGCAGTGATGCTTGTGTGAACGTGACAGAAACCTTTGTTGAGAATCACGTTTTTTTCCGGGATTTGCTCGGCAACGTAGCGGCCAAGATTTCCGTCTGGAATAAAGAAAATATTTTTGTTTGGAAGTGATTTTACGATTTTAAGGGCATTTGAAGAGGTTACGATAACGTCAGAAAGTGCTTTTATTTCGGCAGTTGAATTGATGTAACAGACAACGGCAAGGTCATCATATTTCTGGCGCATTTCTGCGATTTTTTCTGGATCAGCCATGAGGGCCATAGGGCAGACGGCGTTTGTATTCGGAACAAGGACAGTTTTATCAGGATTGAGAATGCACGCGCTTTCTCCCATGAATGTAACTCCGCAGAATACGATTGTCTTTCGTGGATCATTTTTTGCAATTTTTGCAAGTGCGTAGGAATCTCCGACATAATCCGCAATTTCTTGAATTTGTCCGTCAACATAATAATGAGCAAGAATTACAGCGTCTCGCTCCGCCGCAAGTTTTTTAATCTCAGCCGTGATTTCATTTGTGGCAGGATTTGTCATTTTGTACCTCTAAAGGCTCCGCAAGTCTAATTGGCGAATACCGTGTTAAGAAGATACCACTTTTCTTTACACCTGACAAGACACCTGTAAAAATTAGTGTAAAAAAAATTACTGGCTGTGGAAAAAACGGTCTCCCATCGGGAACCTGCCAAAAAGGTCGCGGTGAACAAGTTCAAGCGACCTTTTGTCAGAACCCCGATTCCGACCGTTTTTTCAACTGTCAGACAGTTTTTACACTACTTTTTCCATGATAAACATAGGAAAGTCTGATATAATTTATTTGATGCATGTGCATATAATTTCCTTTACTCAGGCTGGGGTTTCTCTTTCGGAACGGATTTGTTGTGATTCGTCGGTTTTTATTCATGATACAAATCTTTCTGATTGGGTAAAGTCTCATTTCTGCAGTGGAAACGCGCTTGTTTTTATTGGGGCGGCGGGAATTGCTGTCCGTGCGATTGCACCTTTTGTCAGAGATAAAACTACGGATCCCGCGGTGCTTGTAATAGACGAGAAGGGCAGATTTGTGATTCCGATTCTTTCTGGTCACATTGGAGGCGCGAACGAGCTTGCACGCAAGATTGCACTTGCAATTGGTGCCGTTCCTGTAATTACCACGGCAAGCGACGTGAATAATCTTACCGCAATCGATGAATTTGCCTCCAAAAACAATCTCGCAATCAATGACATGAAGCTTGCGAAAGATTTTGCTGCAAAAAGACTTTCTGTAAATGCTGGTGATACAAGACAAAAGCCTTGTTTTACAGTCTCAGTATATATCAAAAATGATATACTTTCTCTGATTCCAAAATGCGTGGTTTTGGGGATCGGCTGCAAAAAGGGAAAATCCGCCGGCGAACTGGAAAATTTCGTAAAAGAAACGCTCAAAATGCACAAAATAGATTACCGTTCGTTAGAATCTATAAATTCTGTCAACCAAAAGAAGGACGAAAAAGCAATAATCTTGCTTGCAAATAGCTTTGAACTACCGTTCGTTACTTTTTCAGCCGAAGAATTGAATCAAATTCCTCAAAAAGTAAGCCATTCTGATTTTGTAGAAAAAACTCTCGGTACGGATAATGTGTGCGAAAGGTCTGTTTTTAAAGCAGGGGCAAGCGAACTGATTGTGCCAAAAACTGCCAAAGACGGCATGACCCTTGCAATCGGAATCAAAAAAATCGATTTGAAAATCCCGGATGAGCTAAAAACTTTCCTGATTTAAGGGAACTTCTAAAAAACTCAATTTGTCGAAGTTCCTTTAACGCTTATTTTTCAAAATGCAATTTTTCAAGTTTTACAGAATCAATATGATTCATGTCATTAAAAAGCTCCAGTCGTGGAATAACCGTTTTCCCTTTTTCACACTCAAAATTTATAATTGATACCGAGCATACGCCGTAAGGAAGTGTAGTGAATGCAACTGGCAGCGGAAGATTGAGCACATGAGAGAACATTATTCCGCCAGAACCACCGTGCGCAAAAAGAGCTATCGTGTCTTCACAGAGAGTTTCACAACGATACAGTCCGTTTTTTACGAATCAGCCCGAATTTTTCGAGAAAAGCGTCAAATCCTGTGGAAATTTTTTCATAATATTCCATGCAAATATTGTCCTTAAAAAAAGGATGAGATTTCCAGCTGTCGTTTTCTGCATATTCTGGATTTTCAGCCAGCAGTTCACAGCTTAATGTCCACGGATGCCCGTCATAAGGCAGTTTTTCTGCATTTTCAGAAGTTTTGACGTCGCCCCAGTTGATTTCATGCATAAAATCGAGAATTTGAATGTCCAGACCATGATTTTTTGCCGTATACGAAGCGGTCTCTCTGGCTCTGCCCATCGGTGAAGAAAAAATGGCCTTTATCGGTTCTTTTTTGAGCCGTTCTGCCGTGCTTTTTGCCTGAATCTTTCCATTTTCGGTAAGGCAGTCGTTTTCGTAATCTGGTTCTCCGTGACGGACAAATATAAGTCTCATGGTATGCTCCAAAATATTCAGTTTTGATTCACAAATTCTACATCACTTTTTGCGATGTCTCAATCAAAATTTTATGCTATAATAAGGATATGAATGAAATAAAAACCGGCACATTGACTGTTGCAGGCATCGGCTCAGGAAAATTCTCTCAGATTACCACTGAGGTTCTCCAGACGTTGAAAAGTTGTGACTGTATTGCGGGCTACGAAGTTTACATCAATCTTGTAAAAGAACATTTCCCTGGCAAAGAATTTCTTTCGACTCCCATGCGAAAAGAAGAAGAACGTTGCCGTCTTGCGCTTCAAAAAGCCAGCGAAGGTAAAAATGTAGTGTTCATTTGTTCTGGCGATGCCGGTGTTTACGGAATGAGCGGTTTGATTTATGAAATTTCTAGTGAATTTCCGAATGTTCAAATCAATGTCCTGCCAGGAATTACAGCCGCTTTGAGTGGTTCGGCACTTTTGGGCGCGCCGTTGATTCATGACTTTGCGGTAATCAGCCTGAGTGATCTTATGACTCCGTGGGAAAAGATTTCAAAACGTCTCGAATATGCATCGGCAGCTGATTTTTGCCTTGTGCTTTATAATCCGATGAGTCACAAGCGAAAGGATTATTTGTTCAAAGCGTGCCAGATTTTACTCAAAAATCTTCCAGAAGACAGGCCTTGCGGGTATGCACGAAATATCGGTCGTGAAGGCGAGGAGTGCGGAATCCTAACTCTCAAAGAGCTTTCGACAGCCGAACTAGATATGTTTACCACAGTTTTCATCGGAAATTCTTCAACAAAAGTGATTGAAACTTCGGGTGGAAAAAAACTTGTCACTCCGCGCGGATATGAATTTGAAAAATCAGGCTCTGATATAAAATGACCAGAATTTTCATTTTTGCAGGAACAACAGAAGGTCGCGAACTTTCCGAACGGCTCTCAAAATCGGGCTTTAAAATCACGGTGAGTGTCGCTACGGAATACGGAGCAAAACTTCTTCCAAAATCCGAAAAAATCACGGTGTTGCAAGGACGACTTGATTCTGCGCAGATGATTTCAGTCTTTTCGCAAGAAAATTACGCTTTTGTTGTCGACGCCACGCATCCGTTTGCCACGGAAGTTTCAAAAGAAATCAAAAAAGCGTGTGATTGCACAAAGATTCCGTATCTGAGACTTGCAAGAAACACCGAAAACGAAGAAAACTCTGGCGATTCAAGAACTCAAAGCAAAAATTTTTTCTATTTTGAAGACATTTCTTCCGCAGCAGACTGGCTTGAATCCCAAAATGGAAAGATTTTTGTGACAACGGGGAGCAAGGAACTGCCCAAAATCTGCCGGAAACTCACGGACAAGTCGCGGCTATGCGTGCGTGTTCTTCCGTCCAAAGAAAGCGTTCAGATTTGCCGTGAATGTGGAATCTTGCAGGAGCAAATCATTGCCATGCAAGGCCCATTTTCCGAAGAGGCGAACTTGCGCCAGTTCAGTGAAAGCCATGCAAAAATTCTTCTGACAAAAGAAAGCGGAACAAAAGGCGGTTATTTTGAAAAAATCCGTGCGGCAGAAAATTTGGGAATGAAAATTGCCGTGATAAAAAACCCGGAAAATCTTGTGAAGAATGATTGCGAGCAGGGGCAAATTTTTCACTCAGTC
>CACZYY010000086.1 GCA_902785455.1 uncultured Spirochaetaceae bacterium | reverse complement strand
GCCGCTATCGGTTCAGGCAAATCTTTGAATTCATCAGGATAGACCGGTTCTTTAATGTGCAAATCAAATGAATAAATGTCGGAATGATTATATTCTAAAATTTTATCGCCTTTCCCTAAACCTTTTTTGCTGTTTCCGCCGATGTAAACAGGAATTATCGGAACACCCGTAGCAAGCGAAATCCGGGCAGCACCCTTTTTGTAGTGATTCTGACCATAAGGCGTGCTCCGTGTGCCTTCCGGGAACATAATCAGCGTGTTTCCATTGGCAAAATCTTCTTTTACGCGCTCAACAATCTCGTCAAAAGGCACGGAATTTGGCGTATAAAGCTCGTTGATTACAAGTTTCATTACATTTTTTTCCGAAAGAGAAGCTTTTGGGATTATTGTCGCATGTTTGAGCTGAGCGAGCATTACAAAAGAATCCAGATAAGCCGAATGATTCGCCACGACAATCGCAGATTCCAGTTTGTTCAGATAATTTTTTTTATCAACTTTAATCCTGACAAGCCCTAAAAGACGCAAAAATTTGATGAAAAAATTAAAAAGAATGTAAATCAAATAGCGTGTATGATAGCGGAACCTGGGCTTTGGCCGAAAAATCAGCTTGCAAATCGGAAAACAAAGCGCGGCAAGCAAAACCGTTCCTACGCCAAAAATCGTCAGAGCAAAAATCTTGCCAAAAACGCGGTAAAAATACAGAGGATAGTTGGTAATTTTTTTTTCGGGGAAAAGAAGCTCTTTTATTTCGTCCATAATGCGATTCTAATTTAAAATTTTTATTTTTTAAAGGGCGCAATCAACCGGCTACGGGTGTTCCGCAGCTCACTAACGCTCGGTCGCTATCTCCTTCGACTCCGCTCAGGAAACAGCGACTGGCTCCGCCACTACTCCATACCCGGCGCGAAATTTTCCAGATATTCCAGGAAATGCTTCGGCGTTCTGGTATTTTCCAAAAAGTTTTCGTCCTCAAAATCAATCTCGACCGCACCCGGAAATTTTTCGCTCGAAAGCACGCACGCAAAAGCCAGAGGCAAATCTTTTGAAAAGCCCGCACAATTTTCGTATTCTTCGGGGATTTTTTCATCGGCATAGGCGAATACTACGCTTTTTTCTGAGCCGGACAAAATAGTGCTCGCACAAGCAATCAATGCGGATAAAAAATTATCCTCACTCGGATAAATTGCCGTGTAGCCGGCCTTCATTCCGAGCGCAATTGTTGTGGCAGCAGGCGGCGTGTTAAACACCGAAAGCGAAAACTGAGCAGGCATAACGTCAGCATCCTCGACCAGTCCTTTGTTTATTTTGAGCTGGCGGGCAATTTCGCCCCGAAACGAAGCAAAACCAAGTTTTAAGCCCGTAATATCATCGCCAAGATTGTGCACGCACTCAATGGTCATACGGGTAATCTGACTGAGCCGACGCCGAAAAAGCGGGTCAACATATTCAAGCTTAGGCTGCTCCGCCGGATTTTCGTGAGAAGGCTGGTATTTGGCAAATTTTGTTACGTAAATCTTCATGGTTGGTTTAGACACTACTTTTTATCCACAGATTAGCACAGATTTTCACAGATTTATAGTTTTTTCAATACAAAATCTGTGTTCATCTGTGTAAATCTGTGGATTACTTTTTTCTAAAATTCAATATCGAGTAAAAGTTGCTTCCGAGATTGTGATGAGCCGTTACGAGATGGAAGCCTGCCTTTTCGATTGCCTCTACCAGTTCTCCGTAACGGTACATTTTGCTGTTTCCGTTGGCAATGCAGGTAAAGTAAAGGCTTGTGGCCTGCAGGGCATAGCTTTCACCTTCGTATTTTTGCATATCCCAGAGCGGTTCCATTACGAATACATCGCAGTTTTCATCAACAGAGTTGTAAATTTTGGTGAGAATTTTTGTTATCTGATGCAGGCTAAAACAATCCAAAAACTGACTCATCCAAACGGCATTTGCTCCGGTCGGTAATTTTGTTTCGCTGTCAAGAACATTGCCGCTGACAAAACTGATTCGGTCAGCAAATCCGGCTTCTTTTGCATTTTTTTGGGCAACGGCTGTCTGACCGGGCAAATCTACGATTGTAACGTGAACGTCAGGATCATATTTGCAGCTGGCGATTGCCCATTTGGCAGTGTTTCCGCCGATGTCAAAAAGATTCTTTGGCTTTTTGGCGTAAACGATTGGCAAAGCCTCCGGGAAAGCCACATCAGAATAAAAATGATCAAACTCAAACCAGGACTTTTTCTCCCGCTCCGGCAAAGTTGAAAGTGCCTCGTAAACTGTAGTCCAGTTTTCACCGAAATTTTTGAGACCTTCCGGTTTGCCGTTCTTGACGGAATCAATCAGATTGAAGGCACCTTTGTAGCAGATGTCGTTCGTAAAATTAAAATTAACGCGTGTGCAGTCGTCTTCAAGCAAAAACCAGCCGATTTTGCCCAAAACCAGACGGCCTAAAGAAGAACTGTTGTCTTCGCAACATGTTTGCTCGGATAATCGCTCAGAGTTCACATCTTGAGTTGTACCGGCTACGGCATCGCGCCTTATTTTTAAAACACCCATTCCAAGAGCCATTTCACAAAGAACTCCGACTCCATACTCAGAAATACCCGAAGAAGCGGCAAGTTCTTTAATCGTGATTCCGTTATCTCCCGCATCAGAAATATTCTGCAAAAGTCCAAGCTCAATCAGCGCACGAATCGCCTGAAAAGTCATGGGGGAAAAAGCGATTTTAATTGCCTCAACCTTAGCATCTATCGCCCGAATTTTATCTTCGTAATAACTCTTATTTTCCATTTTCATAAATTAAATTATATGCTAAAATCAAATCATGTTAAAGGGAAGAAATTTAATCAAACCAAACGATCTTACCGTTTCAGAAATTGACGAAATCTGCAGTCTTGCAGAGCAAATTATTGTTGATCCAAATTCATTTTCAGATGTGTGTCGCGGGAAAATTCTTGCGACACTTTTTTTTGAGCCAAGCACACGCACGAGGCTTTCTTTTGAGGCCGCAATGCTCCATTTGGGCGGTGCTGTCGAAGGCTTTTCTGACGCGGCAAATTCTTCCACGGCAAAAGGCGAGTCTCTTTCGGACACAATCCGCACGGTCTCATCTTATGTAGATGTAATCGCAATGCGAAATCCAAAAGAAGGCGCGGCTCTGGTGGCAAGTCAGTATTCAAACTGCCCGATTATCAACGCTGGCGACGGCGGCCACTATCACCCAACTCAAACCCTCACCGACATGCTCACAATCCGGGCACTTCAGGGCGGCTTTGAAGGACACACAATCGGCTTCTGCGGCGACCTCAAATTCGGCCGCACGGTTCACTCCCTGGCCGAAGCAATGGCGAGATACAAGAACAACAAATATATTTTCATCAGCCCGAACGAGCTTCAAGTCCCGGAATATGTCACACAAGAGCTTGACGAAGCAGGAATTCAGTACACCACGGCAGAGCGTCTCGAAAATGTAATCGGAGACCTGGACATTCTTTACATGACCCGTGTTCAAAAAGAACGATTCTTCAACGAGCAGGACTACATCCGCTTAAAGGACAGCTACATTCTCGACAATCAGAAAATGTCACTAGCCCGCAAAAACATGATTGTGCTTCATCCGCTCCCGCGCGTAAACGAAATTGCCCCGGAAGTGGACTCAGACCCGCGCGCAGCCTATTTCAAGCAGGTAAAATACGGAATGTACGTGCGCATGGCTCTGATTGCAAAGCTTGTCGGTGCGCTGTAGTTTTAAGGAGGCTTGATAAAATGTTAAACGTAGATACAATCAAAAACGGCCTGGTCATTGACCACATCAAGGCAGGCTTCGGGCCACAGATTTTCCACTTTTTGGGCCTGGACAAGGCGGATTTTTCATGCGCGCTGATTATGAACGTAGCTTCAAAAAAGACCGGCAAAAAAGACATCATCAAAATCGATAATATCATCAACATTGATTATTCAGTTTTGGGCTTCATCGACCCGAACATTTCAATCAACGTCATCAAAGATGAAAAAATCGTACGCAAAATCAAGATGGAGCTTCCCGAAAAGGTAGAAAACGTAATTCGCTGCAAAAACCCGCGCTGCATCACAGTCACAGAGCATTATGTCACACCGTCATTCAGGCTCGTTAACCGCGAAAAGGCACAGTACGCATGTGAATATTGCGATGCACTTTACAGCGCAGGCTCAATTGATTAGCATTTGACAGGAGGCAATTATGGCCGATTCTTCAATTTTGATTATTTATAATGCACGGCTCGTTGATTCCTGCATTGACAGTCCCGGAATTCTCATCATAAAGGGTGGTAAAATCTGCGGAATCTATCTTGGTGAGTGCAAAAGCACCAAGAAAGCCCTTCTCTATTCATCAGCTTTTCTTGCAGAGTGCCCGGAAGACACTAATCCTGATTTTTACGATGCGAAAGGCCTTACGCTCATGCCAGGCTTCATCGACATGCACGTTCATTTCCGCTATCCTGGCCAGACTCAAAAAGAAGACCTTGATTCAGGATTGCACGCGGCTGTTGCTGGCGGTTACACAACTGTTGTCCTCATGCCAAACACAACTCCTGTAATTTCAGATTCTAATGCTGCCCAAAAAGTGATGGACGAGGCAAACAGCAAAAACCTGGCCCGAGTTTTCCAGACAGT
The DNA here is from genome assembly GCA_902785455.1 of uncultured Spirochaetaceae bacterium. Lineage (GTDB taxonomy): Bacteria > Spirochaetota > Spirochaetia > Treponematales > Treponemataceae > Treponema_D. The sequence continues at coordinate 15,932 of CACZYY010000086.1, read as the reverse complement.
GAGCATCACCAAGAATTTTGAAGGTTCAGACACAAGCGAACTCGATTCTATTCAGGCTAAAGAAATTCCAGTAATCACAGAGGATGGCCATGACGTGCTTTCTGCTGCCGTTATGCTCGAAGCAATGAAAAAAGCTGGCGAAAAGGGCATTATCGTCAGCTGCCACTGTGAGGATCCGGCATTGGCACAGGCAGCCCGCCCCTACCGCCAGCGTGCCCTCAGCTTTATGAAACAATATGGAATCCCAGCCGGCAAAATCCATATCAAAACACCAGATGTTCCAGCAGCCGTAAATTTTGAAATTGACGGAAACCTCACCCGCGCAAATTCACTCCTCGCCCTTGCCGAAGACACTGCCACAATCCGAAACATTGAGATTGCGAAGACAGCTGGATGCCATGTGCATATCTGCCATTGTTCAACAAAGGCAAGCATGGACGCCGTTCGTCGTGCAAAAAACGAAATAGCTCTCGGAAACACAAGTGAAGGCTTTGATTGCACGGTTGAAGTCACACCGCATCATCTTGGTCTGGTCGGAACAGACGCACCGAATATCCGTGCCCTCGTAAATCCTCCGCTCCGTAGCGAAGACGACCGCAGAGCAATTATTGAAGCTTTGCGTGACGGAACCGTTGACACAATCGCCACAGATCACGCCCCGCACACGCAGGACGACAAAGCGGCAGGTTCTCCGGGATTCAGCGGAATTGAAACGGCTTTTGCAGTATGCAATACGGTTTTGGTCAAAAAGGAAGGATTCAGCCTCAGGCAACTCTCGCATCTCATGAGTGAAAATGCAGCAAAAATGCTTAGAGTCAAAGCAGGGCGGCTCTCTATTGATTACAACGCGGACTTAGTTCTTGTAAACCCGGATGAAGAATGGATTGTAAACAGCGAGAATTTTGCGAGCAAGGGCAAATCAACCCCGCTCGAAGGCAAAAAACTCTGCGGTAAAGTTCATGCGACATTCTTTGGCGGAAAGCAGGTATTTTAAGGCAAAACGTTATAAGCCAATTCTTGCACCGGCGAATACGCCATAACCTCTTGTGTGGAATGTGGACAAGAAACTCGTTCCACACATGCTCACCTGTGCCAGGATTTCAATTGCACGGAAATTCAAGCCCACTCCAAAACGATGCTGGAAAATCTGATTCTGATATGCCGTGCCAAAATTAACGTTAAAAATTTCTTTTACGGCAGAAAGCCTGCAATCAAGCGCATATTCCATGTAGAAAATTGCATCGCTTGTATAAGGATTTCTTACCGCAAAGCCAAGAGACGGCTGAATTTTGAACCATCTTCCCCATGGCATATAAGTTGCATTCAAACCGAATTTTAGCGGACGATAAGCCTTGTATGAGTCTTCTGAATATTCAAAACCTTCTTCTTCGTTTTCTGTTCCGTAAGTGCTTGGCTTTACGTGCCCATGATTTGGTTTGGGCTTTTCCTTTTCTTTGTCAGTAACATACTCCAAAAGATTGTCTTCGTAGAAGCTTGCATAGGCGATTGTGCTCATTTTATAGTTGAGCGTTCCGGCCACCAAAGGAATTCGTGTATACAAACCTGCGTTCAAGCCATGCAGCCAGTTTCGTTCAATTTCAAAAGAAAAATCAAATCCTCCGTTTGAAAGAATTGCTCCTATATCTTCATCACTGACGGACTTATCATTTTCCTTGTAGTCTTTCATATTTACGGCTGTGTAAACATCGACATTTGCAGACGCTTTGGCCTCAATTTTACCCTCTGAAGTCATGGTCAGACTGGTATTCGCAGAAGTTTTTGGCACATACATAAGAGGAACGAAATAAGTTGGTGTAAATCTGATTCCGTAGCCCTTAATAATTGTCTGGAAAGAAGCACCCATTGTATAGAAAAGATCCGCACAAGCCGTAACGTCGACGCTTTTTGTTTCGTCAAGCTCAATCCCAGAACCAAGAATATCGAATAAATCTTTTGACACGTTTAGATTCACCGAAGATTCAAGTTCAGTAAAAAAAGAGAATCGGAAACGGCTGCTGATATTTAAATTCACGAAAGCTTTTTCATAATCATTCAGACCGATGTCAAATCCTGATTTTGGCATGTCACTCGCCATTTTCTGCAAGTCAATCTCGATATTTTTTGTGAGAACGTCATTTAAGCCCAGCGTATTGTTGGCAAAATTTGCGCTGGAATCAAAACCAATCTCAAAGATTCGATGAGGCTTTGACAACAAATCACCGGAAAATTCTACGGAATATCCGGCTGAAATTGCAATAATTGAGAAGATAAAAGAAAAAAGTGAAGTTGATAAAGTCTTTTTCATAATTCTGCCTCCACTTTATTTGTTTTTGTCCCAGATTTTAACCATCTGTCCGCTGGTCTGAATTTCAAGGGCAGCCTTAAAATCAAGGTGAGCATTTCTGGTAAAACTCTTTGGAGTTTCGCCGTCTGCATTGCAAATTTCAACCTTTACAAGTGGCATAACTGGATAAGTTTTGCATATCTTTTCAACTTCTTCATTGGTGAATTTAAGCTCATGCTTTCCATCACTTGTGTCCAGAACTTTGGGTTCGATTATCTTTTCTGGCTCCGTCTCTGCCTCCGCAGGCTGGCTGGTCTGCAAATCAAATGTGACTTTTAAATTTTCAAGAGGCGTCTCATTATCAAGCTCATAATTAAGCGCAATGTACTCAATAATCGGCGTGTAATCAAGCCAGTCCTCACCTTCAGAAGATTTCTCGCGTTTCAGCATGTCATCCTCAAAAGTGTTTCCTGTGAGTTCAAGAACATTGTCAATTGTAATTATATTATCGCGATTGTCACCAGACTTTGAATCCGTGACATCATCAAAAATAACCTCAAGAGGAAGGACGAGAGCAAGAGAAATTTTGAAGCCGAAATTCTTAAAAATCTGGAAATCATCGTTTGTGAGTTTGATTATCTTGTCATCACCCAAAATTCCAACTGAATAACGCAATTTCAAGCTATCTGGGTGATCGTTGAAGACATCTGCCATTTTTTCAATTTTGCAGGAATAATTTTCAGACTTAAAAAGCTCATCTGACGTTATCATAAAATTTTCATCAGCTATATTTGCGAAAGTAACCTGCGTGTTTTTGACTGGAAGACCTTCAACATAGGCCAATTGGAGTTCTGGCTTTTCTTCACCATTAGCAGTGTACACGGCATAAACCTGGCCCTCCAGACTCAATGCCTTCAAAGCCTCATTTTCTGTCGGCTGGCTAATATAAAGATAAGCCGGAATATCCGGGAATTTGATATTATTGATAAGATTTGAAGAATCATTGCCGTCCAGGACATCACCTAAAAGCGTAGAAATATTCAATCCCGTGTCAATTGTATCAGAATGGTTAAAATCAAGGCCCGCAGCTCCCAAATCAAGAATGACTTCTTCTACTTCATCAATTCGGCATCCACCACTCAATTTAAGGGCATCGCCTTCATCATGGAATACAATGTGCGCATCCTTTACTTCAAATTCAATGAAACTTCCAGCAGGAGAAATATCATTTGGGGTAATTTCAAGGCCGTCAAGAACAGCTTCCTGTCGCAAAAAGTCCGAGCCGGAAGTTGTATTTTTGAAATTTTCTTTTGGAATCTTTATTCCGCCGTCCATTACAAATTGTGAGTTTTTGCAGGAAATTCCACTCCAACCCTCAGGCAGAACACAGGCAAAATACATGCTGCCCTTTGCGATTTTTGCACTCTTGAAAGTTTCATTCATGCCGGAAAAAGGAATTGTTTCTGTAATATCGATATGAGAAGCTTCACCCAAGTCCATATTGAGGCCCGTAATTTCTGCCAAATTCAATGTCTCAAAGCTGAAAGAAAGGTCGTATGTGTTAAATACTCCAAAAGTTCCCCCGGAAGCAGTACCGTCAATGAGGATTTCCATTTCTGGCACTAAATCCGCATTAGCAAGATTCAGCCTGATTGTGCCGCCTTTTGCACAGTCAACAAACGGCGATTTTGCAATAACATGGCTGCGGTTGGTCTTATCCACCAGAGAAAACTGAACCAGCAGAGAAAAATCTTCGCTTGGATTGGTATCCTTAGCTTTTTTGACCAAAACGTTCAATGCACCGGTTTTTAATTTCATTGTCTTAAAATCAGGTGCCGTAATCTTGAACCAGGCTGTAAGAGGTTCTCCGCCGTTTATTTCAGAAATTGTGCCCGGAATTCCTTCCGGGAAAATTGCTTTCGTAGCATCAATTGCAAGCTTATCATTTATGCTTTGATTGAAATCAGGAATCGGGAACTCCTTCTCAAAAGAAAAATCGCCCAAATCCGAATCAAATGAATTAAAAGGAGAAAGTTCTTTAATTGGATAATTGATGATATACTGAATTACAGCTTCTTCTTTTTGAGTAGGATTGTAATCGTAAATTTCAATTGCCTTTGCCGCCTCAGAAGCTTTTGTAGGATTTCCATCGGAATCGAGTTCATCAGTATTTTTTTCGATAATCTCACGAAGTTTTTTGACGTCAATTTTGTCTTTTAATGTAAATGAAAGATTACCCGCAGGAAGCTGATATTTTGCGTCAGACGAAACTGATACGGTTTCGGGAGTTTCAATGTTAGTAAAATCATAACAACTGAAAAACGAAAAAAGAGGAATTAAGGGAAGGAATCTAAAAATCTTCTTCATAATGCGTCTCCTATAAAAACTCCGCGTTAACGGCGTTGCAAGGAGGCAACGAAAATGCAAGCTTTCGCCAACGGTGAAAACTTGGCCGTGATAAAAATTACACGAAAGAAATTTTTATCATGCCTCCAAAAATAGAATCCAACTTAGAGACTTATTCTGATACTTAAATTATAACAGTTTATCAGCAAATTTCTAGCAAAAAAAGGAAAAAAATAGAGATTTTGGATTTTTGAAAAAAAGATAAAAAAAAACGGCTCCCAGTCGTGATAACGGCTTAACGAAACCGCAGGCTAGCCTGCTAGCTACACGCGTTTTGTGCTTGTAACTATATACGTTTGCCGCTCACGCGGCAGCACAAAACGAGTGTTTTCGTAAGCCGTTTCACTCCTTCGCGCCGTTTCTTTTTGCAATATTCAGAAAATTACAAAACTCGGCATTTAACCAAGTTGTTATTTTTTCATCTTAGCGAACGCTGCTGCGAACGGGTTGTAAGACATTCCGTCATCGCTTCCAAAGTTGCGGTTGCCGTTGTTGCGCGGGCGGTCTCCACTTCGACTACGCTCAGTGTCCGAGCGGCTGGTGAGCGAAGCCGAACCAGCTTTCTTTACGACTACGACTCGTTTTTTGCCAGTGCCGTCAGCTGTACGCTGAGCGGAGTCGAAGCGTTTGCCCTCGTTGGTCTGGCCGAGACGGGTGTGCGCGTCGCTCTTTAATGAAAGGCTGATTCGCATTCGGTCTTTGTCAAGCGCGATGATTGTGAATTCTTTTACATCGCCGACTTTGATAACGTCCATCGGGTCTGAGACGAATGAATCGCTGAGCTCAGAAACATGAATCAAAGCTGTCTCGTGCAAACCGATGTCAACGAAAGCACCGAAGTCAACTACGTTCTTGATTTTGCCTGTTACCTTCATTCCGACAGTCAAATCTTCAAACTTAACGACGCCTTTCTGCATGATTGGAGCCGGATATCCGTCGCGTGGGTCGCGGTTTGGTTTTCCAAGCTCTTCGATGATGTCATTCAAAGTTGTCTCACCGATGTTGTATTTTTCGATGAGGGCTTTTTTTGTCTCAGCTGGAACCTGCTTTCCGCTTTTTACGAAATCCAGGACTTCACGGGCAACGTCATAGTTCTCCGGGTGAACCCAGGTGTTGTCGAGAGGATCAGAGCTTTCTGCAATCTTAAGGAAGCCTGCGCACTGCTCGAATGCCTTAGGGCCTAAGCCCGGTACTTTTTTGAGCTCTTCGCGGCTTGTGATTTTGCCGTTCTGGTCACGGTAAGCGACGATTTTCTTTGCTGTGCTCATGTTGATGCCAGAAACATATTTCAAAAGCATGTAGCTTGCTGTGTTAAGGTTTACGCCGACCTGGTTAACGACAGAGCCAACAACCTCATCAAGCTGCTCGGCGAGTTTTTTCTGGTTTACGTCGTGCTGATAAAGGCCAACGCCGATTGCCTTCGGGTCGATTTTTACAAGCTCGGCCAGAGGATCCTGCAAACGGCGGCCCATTGAGATTGCTCCACGGATTGTAAGGTCAAGCTCAGGGAATTCTTCGGTTGCGACAGGGCTTGCTGAGTATACAGAAGCTCCAGACTCGTCAACGACTGTGTATTTTACATCGCTGTCAGCATAGTTTTCGCTGATAACTTTTGAAACCAAAGCCTGAACTTCCGGGCTTCCTGTTCCGTTTCCGACCGCAACAACCTGAATGTCGTATTTGTCGATTGCTTCATTGAGGAGATTGTAAGCCTCGTCTGCCTGCTGAACCTGATAAATCTTGAAGTAGCCAAGGTATTTTCCAGTCTCGTCCAAAGCGGCACATTTTGTACCTGTTCGGATACCAGGGTCGATTCCGAGAACACGGCTTCCCTTGATTGGCTGGGTCATCAAAAGGTTCTTGAGGTTCTCACTGAAAAGCTCGATTCCGTGGTCGTCTGCTTCGTCAGTCTCGTCACTTCGGATTTCGCGGACAACAGCCGGAGAAAGAAGACGAACAAGGCCGTCCTCGATAGCATCTTTATGATATTTGTTTGAGATTTTTACCTTTTTCTGGAGCAATGCTACTGCATCATCAACAGGAACATCGATTGTAACGCTCAAAGCACCCTCGCGCTCAGCACGGTTGATTGCAAGGATTCGGTGTGGCTTAACCTGATTGAGAGGCTCTGTGTAATCCCAGTACATTTTGTAAGTTGATGTGTTCTCAGCGACAGTTGCGTCCTGACCTTCCGGAACGATACCTTTTGTCTGGATTGAGCCAGAAGACATATAAAGGTCGTGAACATCCGAGCGGTTTTCTGTGTCCTGTGAAGTGCGCTCTGCGATAATATCCTCGGCACCCTGAATTGCGTCTTTTGCGCTCTCAACATTGAGTGCTGAATCTTCGTTGTCTGTTTTGATGTATTTTTCTGCCTCAGCTTCAACTGCTGCGTCGTCGTTCTCAGCGATGATGAAATCTGCCAGTGGCTCCAGGCCCTTTTCGGCTGCGACCATACCGCGTGTCTTCTTCTTCTTTTTGAATGGTGCCCACAAATCCTCAAGCTCTGTGAGTGTTTTTGCATTCATTGCGGCATTGTAAAGGCTTTCTGTGAGTTTTCCCTGACCAAAAATGCCCCTTACGATTTCGAGGCGGCGTTCTTCAAGATTTTTATATGATTTGAACAAGTGGTCGCAATCTGTGACCTGGACTTCGTTCAAGTTGTCATGCTTTTCTTTGCGGTAACGAGAAATGAAAGGGATTGTACATCCTTCATTTACCAGACTGATAACTGCGCTGACCTGCTGAACACGGATATTAAGCTCGGCAGCGATTTTTTTCATGATTTCGACTTCGTTCACAACGAGAGCGTCGATTGATTCCTGTGTAAATTCCATAGTAGAACTATTTTACTAAAAATCAACGCTCTGTTCAAACAAAATCTGCTAAAGTTCAAAGTCCCTGAATCCCGCTTCCCACAAGTCATCATCTGACATATATCTTTTTAAGTCTTTGCGGGCTTCCTCAAACTTGTACCGCATGAGGGACTTGGCCTTGTCACTTGTCATCTGATAAATTCGCTCGATAAGACGCGGCTCCAAATCGCTTTCCACGCCCTGCTGCCCCATTGAATTTGAGAAAACAAACACATTGAGCAGAACACCATTTTTTTTGCGCTGCATGACTAAAATTGCATCCGAAACGAAATGAAGACCATTGATATTTATAAGCATTTTTGGAACTTTCTCGTACATCTGAATATCCAGAGTTTTTTCGAAAATGCACGAAAAATGGCTCAGGCTGACATCAAGAATGCTACCTTTTACCTGGCCATGCTTTGAAACAAAGCTGACTTTGCTGCGTGTGTCACAAATCGCACGGATATTTTTGCGGCGGCCACAAGCCTGATTCGCATACATAACCTTGTCAATCAGGGCAAAATTCTTCATTTTTTGGTATTCGAGGCCTATACAACCACACTGAATTCCAACATCAAAAAGATAATATTTTTCAAGACGATTTTTTTCTTCTTCGGACTGGCGTTTCGCATAAAGCACACCTATCAAAATTCGCCCCATGTACTTTTCTTGCAGCTCTTTGATGTATTTTTCCCATTTGACGCCCTTAATCTGCATATCGATATAGAAGAAAAGAATCGAATCGGTAAAAGTCTCGATTATAACCTCAACCTTTGCTTTTAACGGGCAATAGCGGTCATCACCGATGATATAAGTTTCATATCCTCGCGCCATAAAATCTTCAAGGAACGTCTCTGGCAAAAGAGTCGCGTCCGGAACAACAAAAAATGTTTTGCGACCTTCAATGATATGTTCTTTCTGATCTTCATTCATAAAAACGCTCCGATTTATAAATTGTCTATTTTTCTGCCAGTGTAGTGCAAAATAAGTGCTATCGTTTTTGCCGCGGTAAGCAGCAAGTCCATCTCTGAATATCGCCACATGCGAGTTTCGTTTTCAGAACATGTCATATCAGCACGAAGCATTCCATATACTTCATTGCGATAGGAAATTTCACAGAAACAGGTGGAAGAAATTCCCTGCTCCGCAAGAACTCTGTAAAGTTCATCATGATGGGCACGAATAAGATTTTTGATGTCGCTTATGTACAAAACCTCAGTAAGCTTATTCATATTTGAATGAATCAAATCATGACGGATGTATCTGAAATCCTTGGTCTTTGAAAGCGGATGTATTTTTTGCATACAAATTTTTTTCTCAGTCTGAATGCAAAGATGATCAACTTCAAAATATGAACTGATAAAATTGAAAAGCGTGATAATGCCCATTCTCAAATCATCATTTGCCGTGAGAAATCTGAACACATTTGAATGAAGACTCATCGCCCCCAAAGCGCGTTGTTTTTCGTCCTTAGGAATGATATTTGCGTGCTTTTCGGGAATATAAATTACAAAGCAGTTACGACCTTTTGTTTTGCCACGATAAAGAGCCTTTTCGGCACAAGTCTGCAAATCTTCGGTTGTTTCGGCATTGTCCGGGTAGCGGGAAAGCCCGATTGTAAGAGTTAGCGTTTGCTCCGCAATTTCTGGAAGTTGAAGTTCATTTATTTTTACAAGGATCGTGTGGCAGACACTCCAAAGAGAATCGTATTCAGTGAGCCCCTTAAAAATGATATAAAATTCGTCTTCGCCGCCTCTGCCAAGAACGCCCTGCTCTTCAATTATACCCCGGATTTCACCAGAAACGTCGTTCAGCACTTTGTGTGCGATTTCTGAACCAAAAGTGTCTTTGATATATGTAAAATTGTCGAGATTGAGCATTACAAAGGTGAAAGGCTGCTCTTTTTCAATTAAAAACGAGGCATACGCCAAAATTGATTCCTTTGTGTAAGCCTTTGTGAGCAAGTCTATTTTAACTTCATTTTCAATAAAGAAGCTATCCATAATAAGATATTATACATCAGGTTTTCTTAGATTAAAAGAAATTTTAAGCAAAATTCGTAAAAAGGAAATGCGGATTAATCAAAAGAAACTCTGACTAATCCGCACCTGATTTTTATGACAAACGATTTGCACTTTCTGTCACGGTTCGAAGCCATTTCCAATCAACGCTGTCAATTTCTCGTTCCGTAGCACGCCACTGCCAGTTCCCGCTTTGTGTTGAAGGTGTATTCATCCTGCCCGAACCATCTTTTCCGATTAAGTCCTGCATAGTCAGAATACATGTGTTCGATTTGCTTCTCAAACCAGCTTCCATCATTGAAACGGGTAATTTTTCTGGAGCCTCAATCGAGAAATATGCGAGTGCATTTCCGACATCATTTTGCGGAGCCGATTTTGTCCAGCCAAGAATAGTGTCGTTATCATGTGTTCCCGTGTAAACCACAGAGTTTTCGATGTAATGCTCAGGAAGGTAATCATTTTCATCGCGTGTATCAAAAGCAAACTGAAGGACATTCATTCCTGGGAAACCAGTATCTTTTAACAGTTTTCGGACGCCATCTGTCAAGAAGCCCAAATCTTCGGCAATGACAGGTTTGGAAACGATTCCAGTTTTCTCAAAAAAATCCATTCCCGGACCTTCGCGCCATACACCATGCTCAGCAGTTTTATCCTGAGCCGGAATGCAATAGAACGATTCAAATCCTCGGAAGTGATCGATTCGAATAATATCATACATTTTGAAACTTCGATCGAGCCGGGCTTTCCACCACTCATAACCAGTTTCTTTGAGATAGTTCCAGTTGTAAACAGGATTTCCCCAAAGCTGGCCTGTTGCGGCAAAGCAATCTGGAGGACAGCCGGCAACTTCAACAGGATTGAGATTGTCATCAAGCATGAAGTTTTTTGGAGCGGCCCAAACGTCAACACTGTCACTTGAAACATAAATCGGCAAGTCACCAATGATTTTTATTCCGTGATCATTGGCATAACTTTTCACGCGATTCCACTGAGTGAAGAACAAATATTGAAGCATTTTATAGTAGGAAATTTCTTTTTCATGTGCCGAAGAAAAAGCCGCAAGTGCCCCTTCTTTTCGGAAACGAATTTCATCTTCCCACTCTGACATAGCAACTCCGCCGTGCGCGTCTTTAATAGCCATAAAAAGCGCGTAGTCATCGAGCCAGGCTTCGTTTTCAATGCAGAAGGAATCGTAATCAGCAGGTTTGTGCGCAAAGAATTTCTTATAAACCTTTTCAAAAACGATTTTACGATTGATATAAAGAAGGCCATAATCAACCTTCTGCTCATCATTGCCCCAGTTTACAAGCTCGTAATCAGAATAATCCAGGAACCCGGCTTTTACCAGTTCCTCAAAATCAATGAAGTATGGATTACCAGCCGAAGTCGAAAAACTCTGATATGGCGAATCACCGTATCCTGTAGGACAAATCGGAAGCAGCTGCCAATAAGACTGCCCTGCGATACAAAGTTTATCTATAAAAGAATATGCGTATTTTCCGAGTGTGCCGATTCCACAAGTCCCAGGTAAGGAAGAAATGTGCATGAGTACACCAGAAGCACGATTTTTTAGTTCTGACATAAGAAGACCTTTTATTTGAGTTAGTCGCCTATGCTTCGCACACTTTCTCCTTCAATAAATTCAAAAGGAACCAAAATATGCTTGCAAGGCTTGTGATGCTCAATACGATCCAGAAGAAGAGACAGCCCCTGCTCCACAAGAAGTTCGTTTTTTTGCTGTATCGTCGTCAGACTCGGACAATAAAATTTTGCCAAGTCCAGGCCGTCGAAACCAGTCACAGAAATATCTTCGGGAACAGAATATCCCATGTCTTTTAAAGCTCGTATTGCACCAATGGCCATAACATCAGCCATCGTAAAAATTGCCGTTATATCGGGTGTCTGTTTGAGTAAAGTTCTGGCAGCCTGTGCGCTGTCTTCAAACGAATACTTTGCGGCAACAAAATTTCTTTTGCTGTCAAAATCAACACCGTGTTTAGCAAGAGTCTTTGTAAAATGCTCGAAACGGCGACGAGCAGGCTCCGGAGAATCCATGTTTCCACCGATGATACCGATTTTTGTGTGCCCTTTTTTGAGCAAATATTCCGCCATACAGGCAGAAGCCTCCCGGTCATCAATGCTCACACTGGAAAGATTTGGATTATCAACAGAATATGCGAAGTTGGAAATAATCACGCAAGGAATCTGAACTTTTGCAAAATCATCTTTATGGACATCAGGATTTCCGCCCAAGAAAATCATTCCTGCCGGCTTGCGCTCGTAAAAGCATCTGCAAGCACGCTGAGCCTCGTTGTCATATTCATCAATCACAACAACATCGGTCGTATATGGCAGTGGCTCAAGTCGTTTCTGAATTCCTTCCAAAAGAGAATTAAGGAAGATGTTTGAAGAACCTTTTATCAAAATGACAATAGTTCTTCGTTCCTGCGTTTTTAAGAGCTTTGCATTTTGATTAAGAACAAAGCCGTATTTATCGATTACAGCCTGAACCTTTTCGCGAGTGGCCTCACTTACACCATTCTGCTCGTTTAGCACTCTGGAAACAGTTCCAAGCCCTACTCCACTTTCCTTCGCAATATCTTTTATAGTCATATCAACCCTTTACGGCACCAGAAATAACACCACTAATAATATACTTCTGAGCAAAAAGATAAAAGGTGATAATCGGAATTATTGCCAGTACGAGCATGGCCATAAATCCACCATAATCTGTTGCACCATAAGCTCCCTGCATCGCAATCTGAATCGCAACAGGAACGGTTTTGTCATCTGTTCCAAGCACAAGGTAAGGAAGAAGATAATCGTTCCAAATCCACATTGCGTTTAGGATAGCCACAGTAATCGTAGTCGGTTTTAAAACCGGGAATATAACAAAGAAGAATGTGTACAAAGGATTGCATCCGTCAATTTCAGCAGCTTCTTCCAAATCCATGGGAATAGATTTTACGAATCCTGTGAACATAAAAACTGAAAGTCCTGCGCCAAATCCCAGATAAACAAAATTGATACCCAAAATATTGTCGAAATTCAGCATGTTCACAACATAAGTCATCGTATACATTACCATTTGGAAAGGAACGATCATACTAAAAGCAAACAGGTAGTACAAACCTTTTGTAAATTTGTTCCGAACACGTGCAATGAACCATGATGTCATCGATGTGCAGACCAAAATCAAGCCCACTGACACCAGAGTAATGAAAGCCGAGCGCAAAAATGCCTGGAAGAACCCCGCTGTTGAGAGTCCCGCGATATAATTCGACAATCCGACGAACATCTCTCCTTTTGGAAGAGCGAATGGATTGCTGGAAATATAAAGTCGAGACTTAAACGAATTGATGAAAACAAGCCCAATCGGCACGAAGAACAAAACTGCCAGAAAAACAAGGAAATCGAAAAGAAATGTATTCATCAGAGGAAGCTTATTCTTTTTCATTGCTCAATCTCCTTTCTTGAAGTCAGTTTTAGCTGAAGGAACGCAATCAAAGCAACAATAAGGAAGAAAACTACCGCCTTAGCCTGACCGACGCCCTGCCAGCCAACACGACCATAGAACGTGTTGTAAATGTTGAGAGCCAGCATTTCCGTTGAGTTCTCTGGTGCACCCGCCGTAAGAGCAAGGTTCTGGTCAAACATTTTGAATGTGTTTGCCAGAGTAAGGAACATACAAATCGTTACGGAAGGCATTACAATCGGGAGCTTGATTTTGAACAAAGTCGTAATCGGTGAAGCTCCGTCAATTTGTGCCGCTTCCAAAAGTTCATCCGGGACGTTCTGCAAACCAGCAATGTAAATTACCATCATATAGCCGATAAGCTGCCAGTTTGTAAGAATAACCAGACCCCAGAAGCCGTATTCAGTCTTAAAAGTAATGTCAACGCCGAACTTTGAAAGAACGCCGTTAATCATCAAATTCCATATATATCCCAGTACGATCCCGCCGATGAGGTTCGGAAGGAAGAACACCGAGCGGAAAAAAGTCGTTCCGCGCAGCTTGCGGACAAGCATAAGGGCAAGGGCAAAAGAAAACACATTTACCGTAATCATCGAAACAAGGGTAAACATCGAAGTGAAAACCAGAGCATGAAGGAATTCCTTGTCAAAGGTAAACGCCTTGATGTAGTTTTCAAAACCGACCCATTTTGCATTCGTGACCGTAGTGAATTTCGTGAATGACAAACCAATGCCCATCAAAAACGGAACGACAAAAAACAATGTGAACGCAAGCAAGGTCGGAAGTACGAAAATTGGAAAGTATTTAGCAGATTTTCTCATACAACCGACTCCTTAAAAAACTCCGCGTTAGCGGCGTTGCATGGAAGCAACGGAAACGCAAGTTTTCGCCAACGGTGAAAACTTGGCCGTGATAAAATTACACGGATGTAATTTTATCATGCCTCCTTTAAATTTTATTCAGTTAAAAATTACTGAGCAGCTGCACTTTCTTTTGCCCAGCTTGAAGCAACTTCGCTGGCAACTGCGCTCCATTCTTTTGACCCCTGAGCATAGCGGAGCAAAGATGCGCCAAAGTCATCCTTGAATTTCTGTGATGGGAACAATGTGAAGTTCCAAGGTACAGAATTGATTCCAGGTTTTGAAGTCCATGCGATAACTTCTTTTGCCAATGGGTCAGTTGGACGCTCTGTTTCAGAGAATGTGTCGAACGGCGCGATAAAGTGGAATTCGTTTGTAACATAATTTTTACCAATATCGCTAGAGAACATCCAGTAAACGAAATCAGCAGCAGCTTTCTGGTCAGCTTCAGAAGCAGTTGAATTGATAGAGAAGAAGTTTTCTGTACCAACGCACAAGCCCTGTGATTCTTCACCAGCAGCACCTGTATAAATAGGAAGATATTTTACGTTCTCTGGAAGAACTTTGTTTCCCTGAACACCAGCAATCTGTCCCCAAGCCCAGTTTCCGTTCTGAACCATAACACAGTTTTCAAGAGCGAACTCAGACATTGAATCAACGACAGTTTTTGTACCTACAGTTTTGCGATCGACTACAGAATAGTCAAGATACAAGTCGAGGATGTTGCGGAACTGATCACCAAATGAGAAGTCAATTTTATTTGTTGCATCAGAAGCCAAGTCTGTGTTGTTTGTTTTGAATTCATAGTAAACCGGAAGATTTGCGAGGTGTGTCTGCCATCGCCAGTCCTCACCAGCTTTAAGAGATGTTGAAGCGAAAACACCTTTGATTCCGAGCTTTTCAGCATTTTTCTGCATGTCAGCAACAATTTCCTTGAGTTTTGCAAAATTGTTGATTTCATCCATGCTTGTATAGCTTGTAGCTTTTTCTGCAAGTGCAAAATATTTGTCTGTGAGAGCTTTATTATAGATGATTCCGTAGCCTTCGATTGCATAAGGAATTCCGTAAACGCCATCACCGACAGAAACAGCGATTGACTTGTCGCTCAAGTGCTTGTAAAGCTCAGTATTTTTGAGATCAGCACAGTAATCCTTCCAGCGGGCATAGCCTTTTGGACCATTAATCTGGAAAAGTGTCGGAGCCTCTTTTGTCGCCATTTTTGACATGAGAGTCTGTTCGTAAGAATTGTTTGCGGCAGTCTCAACGATGACTTTAACGCCTGTAGCCTTTTCATATTCAGCGGCAAGTGTTTTATACTGCTCAGTTACCTCAGGTTTGAAGTTAAGGAAGCGTACTGTAGCAGCCTTTTTTGCACCACAAGATGTGAATAATCCTGCAGTTCCAGCCAACATCATGCCACAAGCAAGGACAGATGCGATTTTGTTCAACTTTTTCATGATGAACTCCTTTAAAAACTCCGCGTTAGCGGCGTTGCATGGAGGCAACGGAAATGCAAGTTTTCACCAACGGTGAAAACTTGGCCGTGATAAAAATTACACGGATGTAATAAACGTTTCCATACTCTTTTTTCTCATTATGTTTCAGTTTTTTTTCTTTGTCAAATTTTTTTTGGAATTTTGTTTCTTTTTCGGTGTTTATATGATTTTATTACAATTTAAAGCATACTAAATTACAAATTTTTGAACTTCTCTTAGGGCAAACGCATTATAATCAAGTTTATATTAAAAATGGCGCGAAGAAATAAAACGGCTTACGAAGACACTCGTTTTGTGCTGCCGCGAAAGCGGCAAACGTATATGGTTACAAGAACAAAACGCGTGTAGCATGCTAGCATGCGGCTTCGATAAGCCGTTTTCATGACTGGGAGCCATTTTTTAGCAGGAAATATTTTATAATGCGTTTGCCCTGGAACTTCTCTAGCTAAATATTGAAACTCAACATTCAGGCTACTATAATCAAATCATGACGACAGACATTTCGATTACAATTAAGCCACAGGACGAAAAG
>CACZYY010000085.1 GCA_902785455.1 uncultured Spirochaetaceae bacterium | reverse complement strand
GACTCGAACTCCGCTACTTGCGCTAGGTAGGGAGACGGTCGCCTTAGCGAAAAATCTTGCGAGGCAAGATTTTAGTCGAGTCTCGGAAAAATCTGGGATTTTTCCGAGGTACCCGGCTTCTTGCTTTGCTTTCATGCGCTAAGGTATGGAGTGGTGGCGCAGCCAGTGCCGTATGCCGAAAGCTCCAGGCACCGAGCGTTAGTGAGCCACGGAACACCCGACCGCCGTATCACGGAGCGAAGCGTAGTAGCGGCGGTAGCGCCCAACTGCTCACTGCTACCTGCTGACTTTTCACCTCCATCATTCTCCATTAAACAAGTCGAGTGGCCCGCTGTCCATCCTGAGCGAAATTGCCTCCTGAAGATGCTCCTTTTTGATTTTCACGGATTTATCCATGTCTGCGATTGTACGCGAAAGTTTCAGGATTGAGCTTACTGCCCGCTGTGAAAAATCATGGTTAGAAACCGCACTGTCAAAAATGCTCTGTTCTTCACGACCGAGCTTGCAAAAATCAAGAATTTCCTGTGGCGAAAGCTGTGCGTTCCTCTTTCCTTGTCTTTCCCGCTGAATCAGTATCGCATCTGCAATCTGTTCACGTAATTTTGATGTCGAAAGAGGTTTTTCCTGCTCTTCAATTTCCATCGTCTGAATTTTTTCGCAATTCTCACAATTCGTCTGATCACAGCAATTTTCGCACGGGTGGGGAGGATTTTTATCCAGGACGGCGATGTTTTCCGTGTTGTTTTCTGCATGGATGCGGATGTCGATCCTGTCCAGAAGCGGCCCTGAAAATTTCCGCCAGTACTGCTCAACGCTTTTCATCGAGCACAGACACAATTTGTTTGAAGAACCGTAATTTCCGCATGGACAAGGATTTGTAGCTACCAAAAGCTGGAACCGGGCTGGGTAGACAGTTGTTCTTCCTGCCCGACTGATTGAAATTGTTCCGTTTTCAATCGGCACCCTGAGCATTTGCAGTACAGATGACTTGAATTCTGCCGCTTCGTCGAGAAAAAGCACTCCGTTGTGTGCAAGTGAAATTTCGCCCGGCCTGCAATGCGCACCGCCTCCGCACATTCCTTCGACTGATGAAGTCTGATGCGGGATTCTGAACGGAGGAATTCTCATCAAAGGCTGCTCTGGCCGCATAAGTCCTGCAAGCGAATGGATTCTTGTCGTTGCCTGAGATTCTTCGACTGTCAGAAGTGGCAGAAGAGCTTGAAATCTGCTCATGGCAAGCGTTTTTCCGCAGCCGGGAGGCCCATAAGCCAGAACGTTGTGACCGCCTGCCGCCGCAACCTGCAACGCGCGTACAAGCTTATTCTGATTTGAAATGTCTGCAAATTCCATGCACTTGTCTTCTGCCGGAAAAAGCACTCCGTTTACGTTCACGCTTCCTTCGGGAACAAAAAATTCATCACTGTTTTCTTCTGTTCCTGTGAAAAGTTCCGGTTTGGAAAGTGCCTCGAAAGCTTCGGCCAGATTTTCTGCTCCAAAAACGCGCATTCCTGCAACTTCCCTTGCTTCGGCCGCATTTGCCTGCGCTACTATACATTTTGTTATTCCTGCCTGAACTGCCGTACTTGCCGCCGCATGAATCGCACGCACGGGCCTGATTGTGCCTGAAAGTTCCAGTTCTCCAACCACAAGAATCTGCTCGGTTTCATCCACTTCCTCAGGGCTCTTCGCAGACTTGTTCTTTTCATTCTGGGCAGACAGGACTGCAAGGGCGAGCGGAAGATCAAAGCCTGAGCCTTCTTTTTTCAAATCAGCCGGTGAAAGCGAAATCAGCACCCGTTCCATCGGAAATTCAAAACCTGAGTTTCGGATTGCAGAGCGCATTCTTTCCCTTGATTCCTTGACCGCGTTGTCGGCAAGTCCCACGATGTCGATTGCCGGAATCCCGCGGCGCAAATCAACCTCCACTGTAACCAGGGCGCCTTCATAGCCAAAAGGTGAAAATGAATAAATTGTCATAATTCCTCCTGAATTTATTTTTTGCTCTGCATATTTATTGCAAAAAAAATTCGATTTTCGGCAATGCAAATCGAAAAAAATGCAAAAAAAGTGAAAAAAAGTTTAAAAAAATTTACGATTTTGAAATTTCAGTGTATAATTAGCTATCGGGTTGAGAGCCCGCCTGCCATTGTAAGGGCTTCGTTGCAAGTTTTATGGCAAAAATTTCCCTTCGATAAGGAGTACTAAAATGACTAAATCAGTTTCAGCCGTCGGCTTTGTATTTGAAGAAAAACAATCAGACATGATCGAGAAAAAACTTTCGCGCATCAGCTATGCAGATGATTTAATCGTAGATTTGATTCTTCGAGTAAAGCATGACAAGGCATATAGTTTCGACTGCACTGTAAATTTCAAATGGGGAGCACAGGCTCATGTTGCTTCAGAAGATTTTGATTTCGGCGCAGGCCTCAACAAGCTCATGGATGTTCTCGATACAAAAGTCAAAAAAGAAAAAGACAAGATTCAGGAAAAGAAGTAATCAGTTGAATATGAGCGCTGATTTTTGCGCTTTTTGTGTTTAATAAGCACTTTCCCAGCTTGTTTATGCACCCCCGTAATCACTTCAATGAATGGTACGGGCGGTGCTTTTTTTTGCAATTTTCAAGTAATTTTATAAATTTCGCTTGCTTTTTTTGCTTACAAAATGTATAGTACTAAATATGGCGGACAAAGTTTTTACCGTATTAGATTTACTTGACATGGAGCTTCCGGAGCACAGCCAGCTGCATCTGAGGTGTATCGGCGGCCGTATGAGCCTTTCAAACGTGATTGCTGCCCCAGAAATCAATCGTCCGGGTCTTGCACTCACAGGGTTCTATGAGTCGTTTACCAGGGGGTGCGTGCAGCTTTTCGGTAGTGCAGAGAGCGCTTATCTCAAAAAGCTTTATGATGAGAACAACACTCAGTCTCTTGCAAAAATGTTTGAGTACAGCATTCCTTGTCTTATTTTTTCGAGGGATCTTACTCCGCCAGACAATTTTGTTATTCTTGCTGAGTCGTCGGGGTGTGCTATCCTTAAGACAGAGCTGGATTTAAACGAATTTTCATTGCGTCTCATGCGAGTTTTTGCAAATGTATTCGCACCCAAAAAAACTCTCCATGGTGTTTTGGTAGAGGTGTACGGCATCGGCATCTTGCTCACAGGTCATTCTGGTGTCGGTAAATCGGAATGTGCACTTGAGCTTGTCGAGCGCGGCCATCGGCTTGTCGCAGACGACATCGTTGAAATCCATTGTGTAAACGGCAATTCAATTCTGGGGCAGGGCGCAAATAAGCTCATTTCCCATCACATGGAAATCCGAGGTCTGGGCATCATAAATATTGCACAAATGTATGGTGTAGGTTCTATCCGCGAGCAAAAGGAAATCCAGCTTGTTATCCGCCTTGAGGAGTGGGACAATTCCAAGGTTTATGATCGTGTCGGCAACAACATGGAAACACTTGATTTCCTCGGCGTAAAGGTTCCTACAATTGAAATCCCGGTCAAACCTGGTCGAAACCTGCCGATTATCATTGAGGCGGCCGCCATGAACGAGCGTCTTAAGGCTCGTGGTTACAATTCTGCCCGCGATTTCAACCAGAATATCCTTAAATGGATTGAAACAGGTGAGGTTCAAAACGCATACTACGGTATGGATGATTCATATTAGTTCCGCGCAGCGGAGTTTAAAATTAGGAGAAATCTTATGACAGAGAAATTTTTGACAGTTCTCAACCGAGCTGGAATTCATGCCAGACCTGCCGCACTTATCGCGCAGACAGCAAACAAGTTTTCATCAGAAATCACAATCGAAAAGGATTCGGCCTCTGTGAATGCAAAATCAATTATGGGTGTCATTACAATGGCAGCCGGATACAATACACAGTTAATTCTTCGTGCCGATGGTGAAGATGAAAAACAGGCAGTTGAGGCTATTTCCCAGCTTTTTGAAAGCAAATTTGAAGAAGACTAACAGATTTAGAAGGAGTTTTCTATGAAGCAGATTACAGGTCGTCAGCAAGAAGTTTTAGATTTTATTTCAAGTTTTACAAAAGAAAATAATTATCCTCCTACAGTTCGTGAAATCGGAGAGCATTTCAACATCTCTTTGCGTGCTGTTCAGGATCATATTGCTGCATTGCAAAAAAAAGGCTTCCTTGCACAAACTCAAAAACGTGCGCGCTCACTCAGTGTTATCAATGGAGCAAGCGTCTCGTCTTCACCTTTCGTCAGCAAAGTTCCTCTTTTGGGTACTGTTGCCGCAGGCAAGCCTCTTTTGAGCGAAGAAAACCTTGACGGTTATGTAAATCTCACGGAGCCGTTTGTACGTCCTGGCAAAAGTTATTTCGCCCTCCGTGTTCGCGGGCAGAGCATGATTGAGGCCGGCATCCTTGAAGGGGATTTGGCCGTAATCGAGCAGGCACAAACCGCTGTTGACGGGCAGATTGTTGTTGCCGTAATCGACAATGCAATCACGCTCAAACGCTTCTACAAAGAGGCCGATCGCATCCGCTTGCAGCCAGAAAATGCAGCTTTCCAGCCGATTTATTCACGCGATGTCACAATTGTAGGTATTCTCTCGAATATCGTGCGGACATACTAAGGAAAGCCGCATAAATGTCAGCTCCGATTTATCTCTATACCGGGCCAGAAATTGGCAATCGTAACGATCAGGTTGAGTCAGTCAAAGCAAGTCTCATTAAAAAGTTTGGTGATGCAGATAATTATCTTCTTTATGCATCTGATTCCAAAATCGAGGATATAATCGCCAAGCTGCAAACAGAGTCTCTTTTTGTACCCGCAACCTGTGTTGTTCTGAGAGAAGCGGAGCTTATCAAAAAAAAGGACGAAATTGAGCTTATTGCTACGTGGCTCAAAAATGCCAGAGATTCGGCCTTTCTCATCCTTGTTTCCGATGAAATTTCTGTAGATTCCAAGCTGGACAAGCTCGTTCCCAAAGAAAACAAGCAGATTTTCTGGGCAATGGACGAAAGCCGGCTTGGTTCCTGGCTTCAAGGTTATTTCCGCAAAAACGGATATTCAATTGAGCCGGAGGCTGTGGATTCAATTCTCGAACTTACCGAAAATAACACCGAAGCTCTTCGTGCGGAGTGCGGCCGGTTCTTTTTGTGCTTTCCCAAAGAGCATTTGATTACAGATGAGGACGTGGAGCAAATTCTGGCCCACAACCGCGAAGAATCTGCTTTCACGCTGTTTGATGCAATGGCAAATCCTTCCGAGCCTCCCACCGCGCGCCTTGAGTCGGCCCTTGCGATTTTGCAAAAAATACTTCTCACCAAAAATAACAGTCCTGTCATGATTCTCGCAGGTCTTGCATCATGTTTCCGCAGGCTGGAACTTTGGCATTCGATTCATGCCGACGGAGCATATCTTGATGATTTTGCTCTCAAGACAAAAGGTTTCGCAAGCAAAACGGCGAGAAATCAATATTCCCGCGCTTCGAGAGTCTGGAGTTTTGGTCAGTGTGCGGCTGTTCTTGCCTCAATCGCTGGTGCTGATTCCGAAATCCGTTCTTCCGGCACTACATTGCAGGATACACAGCTTTCAATTCTTCTTTACGAAATCATCATGAAGAATGGAGGGCGCGTTGCAAAATATGAATCTTGTTGATTTTTAACTAATTTATTTCAATTGAGTTGAGAAGATCCCGCAATTTTGTAAGTTCTTCTGTCGTTAGAGTGATGCCTTTTCCCATCTTCTGATGGTCAGCACTCCAGCTTCTCAAATCATATTTCGCAGGTTTTTTGTTCCATGAAATTTTGTTAAGTTCAAGATTCCATCCGCCACTTCCTTCGGCAATTTTAAGATGGTCACCAATAAAATCATAAGTAAAATTCTCCGCCATTAAAAGCCTCCGCCTATATTATACCCTCTTTTTTGCCTGCGTGCACTTTTTTTCAAAAAAAATGAAATTCTCTTTTGGTTGCGAAGCATCTGTTTCTATTCTATAATGCACTAGATAAACAAAATAATATCTAAAAATATTGGAGGACTTAAGTGAAAAAATATTTATTTCTATTACTAAGTACTGTCACAATTCTTTCGTTCATTTCCTGTGGTTCAACTCCCACCGCAGAGCCAGAAACAAAGAAAGAACCGCCAAAAGTTGAGGAACCTGCTCCTGTTGTTGAAGAGACCGCCCCGGAGCCAGAGCCTGCTGCCGAGGATTTTTCAAAATCAAACGAAGAACTTTTGTCAAAAGCTGATGCCGCAAGACAAAAGGCAATTGATGCAGGTGCAGAAAAGTTCTTTCCCGAAGTTCTTGCTGCAGACGACAGTTTCTATGATAGTGTAAAAGGTGAGCTGAAAGACAATCCGTCCGCTGATTATTCATCAAAACTCAACGAAGTAATCACGCGATATGAAGCGCTTGCCACAGCTTGCATGGCAAAAGAGTTAAAACAAAAGGCCGATGAACTTGGTCTTTCTGATGCCGATGCTGAAAAAGCACTTTCTGATTTCGAAGGTTCTGACAACGGTGCAGATATGCAGGCAAATGCTGAAAAGGCTCTGAGCGCGTATTCCGCCCTCTTGCTCAAACAACTTGCCGCAATGGCAAAAACAGAGCGAAATGCCGCTCTTGAAGCCAAAAAAAATGCTGACAGTGTAAAGGCCGGTGTCGCCAAAAAAGACGAATACACGAGCGCATCAAACACGTTCAAAAAAGCTGATTCTGATTTTGTGACAAAAAATCTTGAAGGTGCTTACAAAGGTTATCGCTCAGCAAAAATCACTTTCACAAATCTCTACGAGACAATCAAAGAAAAACGCGCTGCAGCACAGGCCGCAATCGAGCGTGCGAAACAGCGTGTTGCCGAAGCCGAAAATTATACAATCGAAGCCGACTCAATCGCTCCAATTCAAGGGGAAGTTGCCGGAATCGAAAAGGAAGATGCTGTTCTTCTTGAAGCTGATAATTTTGCAAATCCTGAAGATGCCGTAATTGATGTTGAAGGTACTGAAGAGGCAAAAGAAGCTGCCGCAATTGATGAAGAAATTAATTCTGCTGCGGAATCTGCTGAAGGAGATGTAAAATGAAAAAAGTTTTAGCTGTACTGTCATTGATTTTTACCAGCGCATTGATTTTTGCTGCAAGTTATAAAAACAACACATATCAGAAGCTTGCCGATGAATACACTCGCAAGGCTCAGAATGCTCTTGATGCAGGTGAATATGTTCTTGCCGAGGAATATGCTGCAAAAGCCGAAGAGGATGCGCGTCTTTCCGAAGAATTCGTCAAAAAAATGCTCGCAAAATCTGAATGTGATGCCGTCATGAAGCAGGCTTCCAAAAAGCTTGACTATGCCAAAAGCATTAACGCAGAGCGCAATTTCCCGATGGCTTACTCTTCTGCACAGAAATCTTTTGCAAGCGCACAAGAGTCTTATGGCGCAGAAGATTATGCAACTGCAACAGCTTTTGCAAAACAGGTTCTCGAAGCCCTCGCTGACATCAAAGAAATTACTCCTCTTCCTGAATTCTATGTTGTTCGACCGTGGGCAGAAACTCGCGATTGTTACTGGAACATCTCTGGGCGTCCTTATGTTTATGACAATCCGCTTCTCTGGGAAAATTTGTATCAGGCCAACAAATCAAACATGCCTCGCCCGAATGATCCAAACCTTATTCTCCCTGGCATGAAAATGAAAATCCCAAGCATCACGGGTGAGTATCGCGAAGGAATCTACAATCCTTCCAAAAAATACGATCCTTACTCTGCAAACAGATAGCATTCTTCAGCTGCTCTGAATCAGGCTTCAGGCGAACGCATTTGTGTCCGCTTGAAGCCTTTTTTTATTTTGCGCCCTTTCGCTTATAAACTGTATATTTGAGAAGTGCTGCCATCATCAGTGCATGAGGGTATTCTTCACCGCCAATTTTTGTGAAAACTTCTCCGATCGGAATCTGCAAAAAATCGACGTATTCGTCATCGTCAAGATTTTGCTCTCCGTTCCCCTGCAAGTCTTCGGCAACAAAAAAGTGAACCCTGTTTCGCATCAATGCCGGATTTGGATTCGCGCATCCCAGATAAGTAAGTTTCCCTGCTTTGTAACCGGTTTCTTCTTCAAGCTCTCTGTTAGCGGCAATTTCTGGTTCTTCATCCTTATTTATAACTCCGCCAGGAAATTCAATGCTGAGTCCGTTGTGAGCATGACGCCACTGTTTGACCATCAGAAAGTTTCCTCCAATTTCGGGAATGACAATTACCCAGTCCGGGGCTTCAGTAATAACATAATGACCTTCTTGCCCGTCTGGTGAAAGTGAAGTTGTTTCTTTTACCGTGAAAACAGCGGTTTTTAAAAGTTCTTTTTCGGCACTTATTTTCCATTCAAGATTTTTGTCACCCATACTTTTCTCCATAAATATAAAAAATAGTTTTAAAATTCCGATAATTATTATATAATAAATTTCATAGATTTAAAGCAAATTATAAGATTATTTTATAGAAAACTGTTTGTTTAAAGGGAGGCAGAATGGCAGTTATTACAATTTCACGACAGCTTGCTTCTCTTGGTGACGAAATCGGAATGAAAATTTCCGAAAAGACCGGCTATAAATTCTACGGCAAAAAGGAACTTGAAAAGCGAATCGTTTCGCTGGGCTTTCCGGCCTCCAAGCTTTCAAAATTTGACGAAAAGAAAATCGGATTTTTTGCAGGCCTCACTCGTATACGCGACGAATATTTGAATTATCTCATCACGGCGATTCTCGAAGCCGCTGCCGAAAACAATTGCGTTATCGTTGGGCGCGGATCATTCATTATTCTCAAAGATTTGGAAAATCATGTTTCATGCCGTTTCATTGCCGACGAAAAATTAAGGACGGAACGGCTCAGCAGGGAACTTGGTTGCAATCCAAAAATAGCGCGCAAAAAAATTACCGAAAGTGAAATCCAGCAGCGTTCATTTCACAAAGGTTTTTTCAATTTTGACGTGACTGCCCCAGAAATGTTCGATTTGATTGCTAACACATCCAAACTTGACGCTGATTCAATCGCTGATTCTGTCATCAGTCTCACCAAATCTTATGTCACGCCCGAACGCGATGCAGAAGGGCAGAAAAAGCTTGATGAACTGTTAATCGGGCAGCGGATAGTTGATATCCTTGTTTTTATTTACAACCTTAACATCGAATTCTTGCGTGCCTCAATGGAAGGTAAAAAAATCAGCCTTCACGGCATTGCCGACAGCCAGAAAACACGCGACGCGGCTCTCACAATTGTTGAGGCGGAGCTTCCGGGTTACGAAATAGAATCTCACATCAGCATTGCCAGGGATTTTAACCGACGATGAGCTTCCCGTTCCGTATCGATTCTTTTTCGGCTCAGGTCCTGGCATTTTCCTGCGTCTTTTGTATTGGTATTTTCTTTGCCAGCTGCGTACGAAGCATTTTTCATTCAAAAAAATCTCACTCAAAAACAAAACGATTTGCATCAGCCTGTGTTTTTTTGACATTCGCCGCAATTTTTTACACGATTTTGATTTTTTATTCAGAATCTCTTTTATGGATAACAGATTTTGAGCGTAAAAATCCAGGATATTACGAAATTCTGGGCGTTGTTTTTGCACTTGGATTTTTGATTTCGCTTTTCTGGAAAGTCGCCCTTCCTGTTTTTCTTGTTTTGTACGTTTCTCTGGCTTTGTTCACGAATTATATTTTGACTACAACATTCGGAGAGCAAAAAACTACAATTCCAATCCATGTTGAGGCAGATTCGTCCGCAAAATCAATCAATTTGCTTTCCTGCCGTCTGCCGGATACACTGGTTCTGCCTGTAAAACGGAACTGGTTTTGTGTTTCCAATCCGTTCCCCAAAAGCGACCTTGAAATCACAAAAAATCCTTTGGTGGAGTTTTATACAAATTCGGTTCTTTTAAGAAATATTTCTTCTCCCGAATCATTCTCAATCCCCGCGACAACTTTTTATCCCGCTTTGTATTCTGCTCACATTAATTTTGTGAACGGAACTCTTGATTGTCAGATTACGCTTGATTTATAGCGGCCGGCGGCTATCTCGGTCGTGTCAGACCTCGTTCACAAGTCTATTCCGTGGCAATTTACTTTTTCAAACAAAAAAGTTATAATTAATGAAATGACAGTTTCAAATCGGTTTACTTTAGCGCGCGCAATTTTTGCGCCAATTTTTTATCTGCTTTTTAATTTGCCAATTTGGTTGAATTCGCATATTCTGGGGGTAGTTTCTGCCTGTGTCATGATTCCTCTCCTTGCTGTTGTGGAGGTCACGGATTATTGGGACGGTCACTACGCACGCAAATACAATGAAGTCAGTGATTTCGGCAAGCTTTTTGACCCTTTCGCCGACGTAATTCTTAATCTTACAGTTTTTTTATGTGCTGTCGAAGCCGGTTATATGCCGTTCTTGCTTTTTGTGCTCATCTTTTACCGTGAGTTTTCTCAATCCTTCCTTCGCATGGTCGCTCTCAAAAAGGGAGTTGCTATTGCGGCTCGAATGGGCGGCAAACTCAAAACGGTTTTCTATATCATCACGGGGTTCTTTTTTCTCACGCTTGAGAGTTACACCCGTTTCGCTTTTCCGTTTATCCCGGAGTTCATAGACACAATCATTAAAACGTCATTGCTTTGGTCCATCCGTGTCCTTTGCGTGGTTTGTGTCCTGCTTAGCTGGGGTTCCTTCATAGATTACATCAAATCATTTCATTCAATCCTTAAAGGGTCAGAATAAGTCATCAGGCCGCACCGGATAAAGGTGCGGTTTTTTTTACGGCGCAAATCCACCGGCTGCCGCTGTTGCGCCGCTCGGTAGCCCTCGGTGCCCGCACGCGGGCACTGGCCGAAGGCCACGGCTCCATAGCG
>CACZYY010000084.1 GCA_902785455.1 uncultured Spirochaetaceae bacterium | reverse complement strand
GTTTGTGGAATATAGCTTGCGTAGTTGAGCTTGACTTTTTCTTCTTCGGGGGCAGGAAAGGTGTATTCAAATTCGGAAGTAGTGAACTTGGATGCGATTTCATTTGTAAAGCCTTTGAGGTTCTGGATGTTGATTCCGAGTTTTTTGTTTGAAATTTTGTAGCCGTAATAGTTTTTGAAACGTGAACTGAATGAAATTGATACAAATGGACTTGAATTGTCTAAGAGCGGATGAACGTCCATTAGAAGAGTGATGAAATTTGATGGCGCAGTGATTTTGTTACCTTGTGAATCCGATGCAAAAGCCTCTGTAACAGGGAGAAAACCCTTTTCCATGCCGATATTTGTGTTTTTGGGGTAAAGAATCTGATTTACTTTGAAATCTTTGGCTGCGATTTCCTGTGGGGAAACAAGATTCCCGGTGTTGATTGTAATTCTGTCAACACAGGCTCCCCAATCATATCCGCCGACATGCACGACACTTTGTTTCGCGCTTGGCTCAAGAAATTCAAAAAAATCCTGAGAAAAACAAAAAAATGAAAAGAAAAAAAACAATAAAATAGAAAGTAAACGGCGCATATTCCCTATTCTATCAAATTGTTTTTAAAAGGCAAGAATTTATAAATGTCACATCGAACGCATTTGTTGTCGTACTCGTTTAGATTGGAGATTTCTACGTAATCTCTGTTTTTCCCCTTTGACTTTGCGTAGCAAAATGGAATCTAAGCAACCGCAACAACGAAGGCGGTTGGTGCGGCAATCATAGGGGGCGTTACGGGTAGGGAGCGACCCTTCAGGGGCAAAACCTGCGAGGCAGGTTTTGAGCGAGTCTCGGTGAAGGCTGCGCCTGAACCGTACCCGTAGAAGGGGTAGGCGGAGCGCGGTTCGAGCTCAGCTCTCACCGAGACTCGCCTAGAAACTCGTCTCACGAGTTTCTTCGCCTAATGGCGACCGGCTCCCTAGGGGGAGACTTTCCCCTTTTTTTGACCTAACACCTTTAATAAAATTTGAAAACATATTATAATCTTTAACAAATCGAACTTTTAAGGAGCGATATAATGACACTTGATGAAATCAAAAACCCTAAAATCAAAGCATGGGTTGAAGAATGTGTTAAGATGTGTGAACCAGACAGCGTTTACGTTTGTGACGGTTCAACTGAAGAGTATGACCGATTGATGAAAAAATGCGTCGATGCAGGTCTTGCAACTCCACTTGCTAAAAAGCCGAACAGCTTCTTGTTCCGCTCACTTCCTAGCGATGTAGCTCGCGTTGAGGGTCGAACATTCATTTCTTCTGTAAAACAGGAAGATGCAGGTCCAACAAACAACTGGATTGATCCGGTTGAGCTCAAAGCAACAATGAAAGGATTGTACAAAGGTTGTATGCACGGCCGCACAATGTACGTAATCCCATTCTGCATGGGTCCACTCGGCTCACCAATCTCAAAGAACGGTATCGAGCTTACTGACTCTGAGTACGTTGTTCTCAACATGGACATCATGACTCGCGCAGGCAAAAAAGTTCTCGACATCATCGGTACAGACGGTGAATTCGTTCCTTGTTTGCACTCAGTTGGTAAACCACTCAACAACGGCGAAAAAGACAACGGCATCTGGCCTTGTGCAGACGTTGAGCACAAATATATTTCACAGTTCCCAGAAGAGCACCTCATCTGGTCTTACGGTTCAGGATACGGCGGAAACGCTTTGCTCGGCAAAAAATGTTTCGCTCTCCGAATCGCTACTGTATTGGCTCGTGAAGAGGGCTGGCTCGCTGAGCACATGCTCATCCTCAAGCTCACAAACCCAGAGGGCAAAGTTAAATACGTTACTGGCGCATTCCCATCAGCTTGTGGTAAAACAAACTTGGCTATGCTTATCCCAACAATCCCAGGCTGGAAAGTTGAGACAATCGGTGACGACATTGCTTGGATGAAATTCGGCAAAGACGGCCGCTTGTATGCTATCAACCCAGAGGCAGGTTTCTTCGGTGTTGCTCCAGGAACATCTGCTGAGTCTAACAAAAACGCTCTTATCTCTGCTTCAAAGAATACAATCTTCACAAACTGTGCTCTTACTGAGGACGGAGACGTTTGGTGGGAACAGATTGGTTACCCAGCAAAGGGCAAGCTCGTTGACTGGAAAGGCCAGACACGCGACGCTCTTCCAAAAGACAAATCACCAAAAGGCGAGGAATTCGCTCATCCAAACGCACGCTTTACAGCACCTGCAAAACAGTGTCCATGTATCGCTCCAGAGTGGGAAAACCCAGAGGGTGTTCCAATCTCTGCTATCCTCTTTGGTGGACGCCGCCCATCTACAGTACCTCTCGTACACCAGAGCCGCAACTGGAACCACGGTGTATTCTTGGGTTCTATCGTTGGTTCAGAAATCACAGCAGCATCTACAATCGATGCTTCACAGGTTGGTAAAATCCGCCGTGACCCATTCGCTATTCTCCCATTCTGTGGATACAACATGGGCGACTACTTCCAGCACTGGATTGACGTTGGTGCAAAAGCTGACCAGGACAAATTGCCAAAGATCTTCTACGTTAACTGGTTCCGCAAGGACGAGAACAACAAAGAGCTTCCTGGCGGATTCATGTGGCCAGGCTACGGCGACAACTCACGCGTTCTCGCATGGATTTTCGACCGCTGCGACGGAAAAGACAACTATGTTGACACACCAATCGGCTTCATGCCAAAAGAGGGTGCTATCAACACAGACGGATTGCCTGAGTACTACAAAAAGACTCTCCCACAGATTCTCAACGTGGACAAAGAGGGCTGGTTGAAGGAAGTTAAAGACATCCGTGAGAACCACTATCCAAAATTCGGCAAACACTTGCCAAAAGAGCTCACAGCTTGTTTGGATGACCTCGAAGCACGTCTTTCAAAATAAGCTCGCTTGAGCAAATAAATAGGATGCCACACAGATTCGGGATTCCTACGGAATCTCCCTTAAAAAATATTTTTTTTGATTTTGCGTAGCAAAATCGAATCTGTGTGGCAATACTTAAACTTTCCCGTTCGTAGGATTTTCCTATGGGCGGGATTTTTTTGTTCGTTGAAATTTCTTTTGTTTTAGCCGATAATTTAAGTATGATTAAGACTTATGATATTGATTTGGATGATGAACTTGTTGAATGTGCGAGCGACATTTTTGATAATCTTGGCACGGACATCGACTCTGCTATAAAAATATTTTTGAAACAGGTTGTCTTGAGAAAAGGTTTTCCTTTTGAAATTGTAATTCCTAATGAAGATGCAGAATTCAGGGCTGAGAAGCTAGAAGCTCAAACGAAAGAAAATATTTCAGACATGACAGAATCTGAGAGCGATGATATTCATGGCGGAATTACTGAAGAAGAGGAAAATGCGGCGGGTGTTGCTGTAGATGCTCCTGTGTTCCATGTTTCGCCGGAGATTGAGGCGCGTGTTGCTGCTAACGAGGCTCTTGTCGCTGAGATGCGGAATGAAATCGGTGAAAAGGAAGTGACCCCGGAATTCGATGAGAATGAAGATGACGGTACTCACGGAAATTATGAGCAGGCCGGTGAAGTTGAAAACACAGAAGCTGAAAAGGGAAAACTTAAACCGGAAAGCCAGGAAACTCCTGTTGTAACAAAATCTTCAGATGATGGGAATGTTGCCGAAAATGCCGAGACTGCTGATGACGTGCAAGAAAGTTCCACAGCTGATGAAGATGATTCCGAAGACGAAGACGAAACCACCCCAGACAACCTGTTCGATTCCTGGGATGTGGGCGATGAAGAAGAGATAGGTTGTAAGTAACTAAAACCTAACCGTACATGTGACGGGCAGATGGTCCGAATAGCCTTTACCGCTCCAAATTTGATAACGGAACGGATGGCCTTCGCTGTCGGCCCAGTCCCCATCATTTTCTGCGGAAAAATCTTCAACCTCTGCTATTCCGGCTGTAAAAAAGTGATCGATGCGCTCCCAGTTTTCTTTGTACCAGTAGGAGCCGGGAAGTTTGTATGTTCCGTTTTCTAAAATCCACGGCGAGTAAACTTCAACATCATGCGTTCCATGAAGTACAATGTTTGCCATGCTATTTTTTGCTTCACGATAATCAAATTCCGAAATGTCCTTGTTAAAATCTCCGGCTGCAATCACTGCATTTCCGTTCTTCTTAGCCTGAAAAATTAAATCAGACAGCAGGCTTTCTTGTCTTTTCCGCCAGATTTCTGATTCTTCCGCACCACTGCTTTTGCTTTTCCAATGATTTACAAACAGCACAAGAGATTTTTCTTTCAGCCGGACTGTGCATTGAAGAATCGGTCTCATCGAAGGTTGTTTTTGCTCATAACGAATGTCCATCGTATGAACTGAGATTTCTTCAATTGGATACCGCGAAAGCACTGCACAGCCGATTGAACTGTCTGGATCCTTAGAAAAAATCGCGTGGGTGTAGGTTTTTGAAAAATCAAAAGTTCCTGAAAGTCTGTTGGAAATATCCTGAATCTGCTCTTCTTTTTCAATTTCTTCCATAATAACAACGTCTGCGTCCAATTTTTTTACTACGGAAGCAAGCCTGTCGAGACGGATTTCATATTTTTCTTGTGACCAGCCGCTTTTTTTGTTTTTGAACTCGGTATATTCGTTTCCGTCGAAGTTCGAGTCAAAAAATGTCTGAAGATTCCAGTTCATGAGTTTGAGGCATTCTGTCTCTGAATCCTTTGTGGTATCCGAAAAACTTGTGCCGCAAGACATCAATCCAGCAAGGGCCGTCAATACAAGAACAGCCCGACCAAACCTGAGATAAGGCAATTTAAAAATCATTCTTTTCATACATATTTATTTCCTTTAAAAATGCATTTTCGGCAATGCAAAAGAAAAAAAGTCAGAAAAATCCAAAAAAAAATTTGCATTTCTGAAGAAAAAGTAAAAAAAATAAAAAATAAAATCGTAAATTCTTGATTTTAGCTTTATAATTAAAAAAGAAATTATGAAACGTAAAATATATCTTTCTATTCTTTCTATTAAATTACTTGCAAGTGCCGTCTTGTTCGGTGTTCTTATGTTCGCAATCAACAGCTTTATGAGCTACAAGCAGTTTAAGCGACAGGTTGAGACGCTTTATGGGGATGTTACACAGCAGTTTGCCCAGACGGCAGTTTCTTATGTTGAAGTGGATCGAATCTATTACTGGCTCACAGAAGGAAATGATGGTTTTTGGGATTCTGCCAACCAGCGTTTGAACGAATTGACCGAAACGGCAGGACTTGCTTTCATTTATCTTTCGGTAATTTCTCATGATTATAAATATCGCACTTACGTTTTTGACACTGTTAGCAGTCAGACTCTTAGCGAACCTTATGAACTGGGCTATGTAGAGTCCCTTGAAAAGAAAACTCCTGATTATATCGAGAATTTGCGCAGAACAATCGAAAATGGCGAGACCCACAGTTATTTTTCGTACAAAAAAACAGGCGGCCATGTCACAACTTCGATTCCTGTGCGTGACTTTACCGGCACGGTTGTTGCGATTATGAGCGTAGTCAAACCGATGAATGAAATTCAAGCCTACAAAGAAAATTATCTACGGTCAATTCTCGTCGCCGCATTGATTTTCACTTTTTCATTTATCCTTTTGTATGCACTTTCGCTCATCATGGGAGTTGTAAAACCGCTCATGATGATTATTGATGAAACTTCTCATTTTGCTGAGCATCCTGGGGAACTTTCCGGTGTTCTCAAAAAAATCAAGAATCGTGACGAACTTGGTGTCCTTGCAAAATCAGTTGAAAAAATGAGCGTGGACATGAACCGATACATTTCGGACCTGACACATGCCACTGCTGAAAAAGAACGATTAGGCGCGGAACTGAATGTTGCCACAAAAATTCAGGCTGAGATGCTTCCGCGAGTGTTCCCGCCGTACAAGAATCATCCTGAGATTGAGCTTTATGCTTCGATGACGCCTGCAAAGGAGGTTGGCGGAGATTTCTATGATTTCTTTATGATTGATGATGATCATTTTGCAGTGTCTGTGGCCGACGTTTCTGGCAAAGGCGTTCCGGCCGCTCTTTTTATGGTTATTGCAAAGACATTGCTCAAAGACGCCGCATATCTGTTTAAGACACCGGCCGAAATTTTTGAGCATGTTAACAATACTTTGTGTGAAGGAAATGAATCTGGGCTTTTTGTCACTTGCTGGATGGGAATTCTTGAAATCAGCACTGGAAAACTCACTTTTGCGAATGCCGGGCACACGCCGCCTGTGCTTCGACAAGGTGGGGAAGTCAGTTATCTTAAAATGAAGCCCAATCTGATGCTTGCTGCACTTTCTGGAATCCCGTACAAGAATAACGAAATTACATTAAATCCTGGAGATAAATTGTTTATCTACACGGACGGCGTAACAGAAGCCACGGATAAAAACAATAATCTTTATGGCGAAGAAAGGCTTTTGTCGGCTCTCCAAAAAGATGAGGCAAAAATGCTGAATCCTGAGGAACTTCTGAAATTCGTCAAAAATGATGTTGAAAAATTTGTTGACGGAGCAGATCAGTTTGATGATATTACAATGCTTGGAATGATTTTTAAGAGAAATATGATGGAGGGAAAATGAAAGAACTAAGAATTACTGCTGAAGATAAGAATATGGAACGTGTAAATGATTTTGTACATTCCTGCCTGCCACCTGATTGTACTCCAATAATAATGAACAAAATTGATTTGGCAATTGAGGAAATCTTTGTGAATATCGCCCACTATGCATATAATCCTGATGTCGGTGAGGCATGGATTTCTGCAAGTTTTGTCGATAACATTCTTACTGTTATTTTTAAAGACAGAGGAAAAGAATTCAATCCGATTGCAAAAAAAGACCCCGACATCACTCTGAGTGCAGAAGAACGTGAAATCGGGGGCTTGGGCATATTTTTGACAAAGAAATTTATGGACAGCGTGAACTACGAATACAAGGATGGTCAAAATATTCTGACAATCCGCAAGAAGATTTCGTAGAGGACTTTGCGGCTTGTGCCAGAAATTGAGGAGCGCAGAAAAAATCGCTCTTTTGCTACTCAATGGTTAGAATTTCGTCCATGCCTGTGGCACCAAGAACCTGTCGGCAAAATTCAGACGGATTTCGAAGAACCATTTTGCCGCCTGTCGGAAGCATGATTTTGTGTGCCAGAAGAATTACACGCAATCCTGCACTTGATACATACTCGATGCCGCTCAAATCAAGATGAAGAATTTGCTTTGCAGGCTCAAGTTGTTTGAGAGCTAGTTCGAGTTCTGGGGCTGTGTTTGTGTCGAGCCGGCCAGATACAATCATTTCAATTCCATCTGAAACTTTGTTCGTTTTAATATCCATGTTAATTCTCCAAGTTTTTTAATTTTTTCGAGATTCCATTAAATTGGTGCTCCGATTTCGGACTGGCATACACGGAAGCCCAGGCTGCTGCTTTTGCCTGCTGGAGCACTCGCACTTCGGAAGTAGACCGTGCATTGCTGAAAGTCATCGAGCCAGCTGCCGCCTCGTTTTATGTGCATATTGCCAATTTGCGGACCGTGCGGGTTTGTCTGCGCTGTGGGAGGAAATTCTTGTACAAAGTAGTCCCAGCACCATTCCATGACATTGCCGCACATATCAAAAAGACCAAGTGAATTTGGTGCTTTTGTGCCGACGATATGGGTGGTGATGTCACTGTTTTCGCCATACCATGCGACTTTGTTGATGTCTGAACTGCCTGAGAACTGGTACGGATCGCATTTTTTGCCACCGCGGGCTGCAAATTCCCATTCAGCTTCGGTTGGTAAACGATAACCGTTTGCCATGAAGTTGCATGATATGCGTTTCCAGACAGGGCTTGATGCGTCGAAGGTTCGAAGGTCCGTGACCGAGCCGATGCTGTAGCATGGAGTAAGATTTTGCATTGCACTTAAGATATTGCAATAGATGATTGCCTCGCACCAGTTGACCATCTCGACAGGTTTGTCGTCGCCCTGTAATTTTGAAGGATTATGCCCCATGACATAAGAAAATTGCTTTTGAGTGATTGGAGTTTCGGAAAGTTTGAAAGATGTGAGCGTGACCGGATAATTTGCTGCGGCACCGCCCATGAGAAACTGCCCTCCTTCTATAGAAATCATCTTTGGAATGGCATTATTTGAAGACTTTGATTCTTTTGTTACGAATGGATTTTCATCAGCTGATTTTACAACCCTTACAGATTTGCCGCATTGTGAGCAGAATTTGTCTATTGCACTGAGCGAAGCACCACATTCCGGGCATGAACGGCATACTTTGAGCGAACCAACAGGAAAGCCGCAGTTGCTGCAAAAATTTGCTTCATCAGGTAATTCTGTTGCGCACTTTATACAATTAATCATATTAATCTCCAAAATTAATGCTTCTATTATAGCATGGATTTCGAAAAAGTATATAATATTTTTTATGAAGAAAATTCCCGGTCCGTCAAAGAAAAGGCTGTTTACGCTTGCACGTCTTCTTTCTCAGCAAAAAAAAGAAAAAATCACATCGGTTGAATTGAGTTCGCTCACAGGCTGGGGTGAGGCCACGATAAGGCGGGATATTTCTCTTCTTGAGCTTCATAACGGAGTCAGCAACGGATATGATGTCAAAATCCTGCATGATGCAATTTGCGCAAGTCTTCAAATTGATTCTGACCAAAACGAAAAACATCGTTGTTGTATAGTTGGATTAGGGAAACTGGGCGAGGCGCTGCTGGAATCTTCTGTTTTTAAGGGAAGCTCGTTTGAGCTTGTGGCGGGCTTTGATACGAATTTCAATAAAATCGAAATTATGAAAACGGAGATTCCGCTTTTTGCAACTCTTGATTTAGAAAAGAAAATTCGTTCACTTAAAATTGAATATGCCGTCCTTGCCGTTCCCGATGAAAAGGCTCAGTTTATGGCAGACCGACTTGTTGCGTGCGGCATCAAGGGAATCGTAAATTACACGAATACGGTTCTTTCTGTTCCAAAGGAAGTGCGGGTAGAGCACGTGAACACGGCCGTAATACTTGCCGGGATGTGTGCGTGCTAAAAAAATGGCGGGCTTTGAAAATTCAAACCCCGCCATTCTATTAATCTGTAGTGGATTAGTATACGCTCAAAATCTGCTGAAGCTTATCTTTACCGATAATCTTCATGAAGCTTGCAAGGCGCGGTCCCTGATCTTTGTTGATGAGAGCATGGTAAAGTGCTGTGAACAATGCCTTTGCTTCCAAGCCAAGCTCGGTTGCGATATCGTACATTGCCTGCTGACACTCTTTGTCCATTGCATAAGAGCCGACTTTTGGAACGACTTCATCACGAACACGTTTAACGGCTGTGAGCATGTCTCCTGTAATGTCATCGGCTTTGGTACCCGGTGTGCGGAGTGAGAAGCACATGTCAGGAGCGCAGTCAGGAGCAGATTCGTTAATCCAGTACCATGCACATGCACATCGCTTTCGCAAAGTTTCTTCCTGTTCTGGTTTAACGTCGCCCAAAGACTTGATTACGGCGTCAACGTCTCCAGAGTATGTCTGGAGCAAAGTTGTGAGCAGGCGGAACGGAACCTGATAAGGCATTACTTTTGGCATCTCTCCAATCTGGCTCAGCTCATAAAGGCGTTTTTCGCGGAGAAGTAGCTGTTCGCGTTTAGCCGGATCCTTTTCTTTTGGTTCTTCAACTCCCCAGACCAGTCGTTCTGTGCGGTCGTATGCCTCGTAGATTGTGATTACATCGAGGTCGAAGCTGATTGAGAACTCGTGGTCAACTTTGTTTGAAGCGAAAATGTATCGCAAAACTTCCGGCTGATAAACTTCGAGAGCATCAACCAAAGAAATTACCTTTCCTTTTGAAGAAGACATTTTGCCAGGAACGCCCTTGAGCTTAACGAAGTCATATTTCATTG
The DNA here is from genome assembly GCA_902785455.1 of uncultured Spirochaetaceae bacterium. Classification (GTDB taxonomy): domain Bacteria; phylum Spirochaetota; class Spirochaetia; order Treponematales; family Treponemataceae; genus Treponema_D. The sequence goes on along the minus strand of CACZYY010000084.1, from coordinate 956 downwards.
TGACAGGCGCATCCCAGTTGTAAAGGCGTTTTGAGACGAGTTTTGCAGTGTCGTAGCTTCCGCCCGGAGAAATGTGATCTTTTCCGCCCGGCTCAAAGCAGACTTTTTCTTCGTTCCATCTCATTGGCCAGTCAACGCGCCAGCCCAGTTTGAATTCTTTTGATGTGCGAAGATCGCCCTTTTCGACATGACCACAAGCGTTACACTTGTAAGTGATTCCATATTCGCCGTCGTATTCGAGAATTTCTGTCTCGTCTTTGTTACATTTGCAGCAGAAAGCGGCTACAGGCCAGTAAACGTCACTGTCCTTCATTTTGTGCTCGTCGTCGCGGTATTCGTTGAGACAAGCCTTGATAACGTCACGCTTCTGCATGGCGATTTTCATGCCCTCTGTGTAGCGGTTTGCACGGTAGCGGCTTGCCTGATACAAAAATTCCGGGTGAATTCCAACTCGTGGAAGCTGAGTCTCAATATCGACCTCATGGTGGCGCGCGTAGTTCTCGTCGCGGTCGAATGTATCCGGAACCATTGTGATTGGGTAGCGCAGGTATTTTTCAAGAATCTCTGGTTTTGGCATGTTTCCAGGAACTTTTCGGAATACATCGTAGTCGTCCCATGAATAAATGAAGCGGACGTTCTTTCCGTGGTCGCGCAATGCTCGTACAACCAGATCAACCGTGATAATCTCGCGGAAGTTACCGATATGAACAGTGCCTGAAGGTGTGATTCCCGAAGCACAAGTGTATGAAGGCAAATCGCCCTTCTGTTTGATAATTCGTTCAGCCTGCTGGTCAGCCCAGTGGCATAATTCTTTAGGGTCTCGTGACATAAAGATTCCTTTGGTATTCAGATTTTTCAATATTATAGTAAAAAACGGCATCTTAGACAATGAAGCGCGGAATAGGAAACTGGGGCAGGGCAAACGCATTATAACCGATTTTATATTGAAAATGGCG
>CACZYY010000083.1:6249-17121 GCA_902785455.1 uncultured Spirochaetaceae bacterium | reverse complement strand
GTGCTCGTCCGGAGCCGAATCAAAGAGAGGTTGTATTTTTTCTATAAATTTATTCTCAAAACCAGTTTTTACCCAAATACAGTAATAATTGCTCATAGTACAAATCTTCGTTTTCTCAATACGGTTTGAATACTAACACATTTTTATGATTAAGTCAGTGAATCTGTGCAAGATTTGAATGGATTTACAATAAGTCTTTCCAAGCAGGATATTACGAAACAATTGCCAATTAGAATCATGTAATTTTTTTCATATTTTCAATTATTCTGGACAGATGCAACCAGTACAATGAACTGAAAAGAAAATAGTCTGCATAGATTGACTTTTTTTTCTAAACCACAGGCTCAGCATCGCCAACACCAAGCGAACTTGCAGCAGGAAGTTACAGCATAAGCATAGTCACGAAGGCAGATTGCTCTTGTCAAATACAATCACACTTTAACAGAAATTCCAACTCTGTTTGCAATCTCTGTCTGTATTGCAGAATAAATATCCGCATCAATTTCAGTATCTAATGAAACAATCAAAGCATAGCGAACTTTCTTTCCAAAGGATTCCTGTTTTTTTCTTGTTTTCCACCAGCCACTTATAGGATAAACAGCCAGGAATTCGCTTTCTGCCAATTCAGCAGCAGTTCCCTGCCAAAAATCACTATGAATTGAGCCTACATCACGATTCTGTGCCCCTAAATACCAGCGGTCAGAATTTGGATTGTTTACGGGTTTTTCATAATCTTCTTTGCGGCTTGCTCTATTAATCCTGCTCAAAAAAGCATTTTTGTCTTCTGTAGTACCATTAATATCAAAACGCAATCCACAAGACGAATATTTATAATCAGCTTGCCATCCTTTTGAATCTGGAGAGGCTTCAACAAAATATGAAAGTGTTATTTTCAGTCTTACACTGGCATCACCTAAAGCAAGTAGAAATTCCTTTGGTATTGGGAGCGAATGCAGATTCATTTCATTGAGTTTCACATCACGACCTTCATACAAGAACGGCTGCAATTCGTCCTGTATTATCATTGTAGCTGCATTGTTATAGCTGTCTTTAGCCCGTGCAAGACTAGCAACCCCATAACCATAGGTATGAACAAGTTTTTTTCTTCCATCAGTCTTTTTATCCATATTTGGAAACTTACTCATCATTATTGGTGTCCATTCGGCAGAATGAACTATAAGCCCACGGATAGTTTCCGGCCAAAGTTCCGGGTATTCTTTATGAAGCATAGCAGCAACATAAGAAGCCTGAGCCGTAGCAGCACTTGTCGCATTTATCGTTGTAAGAGGTTCTAGAAGAAATTGATACCTCGTTGTAAGCAAAGAAGTAGCATGGCAACTATCATAGGCCGAACCATTATAAATCGCATTGCCACCTTCAAAAAGAACTTCCGGCTTTATCGGCCAGTCTTTGCCCCAATTTTCATTATTTGAGGTAGAGCTAAATGGACAGAGAGCCCCATTTTCTGCAACAGGCTTATAATCTTTAAGCTGTTCATCTTCTATCTGAACCTTTGTACTTACTGCACCAACCGTTAATGCGTTCCATGCTTGCGCAGGAGATTCAACACAATGTGCATAATTTGCATCTGGATATTTGTATTTATTCAAATCGTCAAGGCTTACATTACCAGCAGAAACAACAAACATCTTCTTTTGATTATCTTCATAACCAGAAATAATATTATCCAGTTTCGCAGACCATGAACTAGGCTTTCCTATCTCTTTCTGATTTCTCAATTCATCAATAGAGACCTTCTGGGTAACGGCCATACAATGGATTCTGTTTACATCATTAATGGTTGCTTGAGCTATATTTACGGCATCTTCAGTAATACTACCAAGTAATTCTCTATTATTCTCCTCCATATCAGGTAGGATTTTTACAGACTCTATTGCTATATCCTGCACTATTGGTTCGGATGAAAGCAGTTTATCTTCAAGCTCAAAATATTCACAGATTCCAGCCATTGCAGTTCCATGACCGTCCTTATCTGAAGGAGACCATGAGTCATTTATGGCTTGAACAGTTCTGTCATCCGTAACATCTTCTAATAAAGGATGCCTTCTATTTAAGCCTGTGTCTAAAATGCAAATTCTTGTATTCAAATCACCTTTCTGCAAACGAGACTTTAGTTCTGTAGTCCATTTTCTTGCATCTCCATCCTTAATAAAAAGTGAAGCAGGTTCTTTTGCCTTATGAATTTCTGCAATACAGCCTGTAGAATTAACAAGCTTCTGAATGCCCTCTTGATTCACCTTGCAGAGAGTAACAATACGCTCAGGAAAATTTATTGTTTTTTTGCTATGCTCAATAGATAAAGAAGTACAAAGATTAAAAAATTGTTGCGTATCAGCTTCGTTCTGCTCAAAAGCTATCCAAATTTCACACCAAATCGCTTGTTCCCTTGGGAAAAGGCTTATATCATCCAACCAGAAATCTTTTGCATTAGTAAGAGCAATTTCTTGTATTCGTCCTGCAAAATCAGCCTGCTTGGGATTACCTTTAAATGTAACTTCTGTCCTATACAATTCTATTTTTTTCTCATAAAAATCTTTATGCGTATCAGGAAGAAAAACAACAGCCTTTTCCTTGTTTGACTCAGGAAGGAAAGTCGCATTTAACAGACGGACACCTTTATTTTGCTGTTCAAGAGTTTGTAGCTTCAGCGAAACATCTTCTGCACTTGTAAAACTGATATAGGTTCCACCTCTTGTTCTGACAGCGGAAAGATTTTCCCGCTGGTCTTCATCTTTCCGCCACAACGACTCAAACTGAGCCAACAAATCTGCTCCATGTTCAAAAGGATTATAATGCGGCAGATTTTCGTTACCACCACCTGTTACGGGAGAAAACTTTTTAGACTCTTTTGTATCAGATAGAATAATGTGTTTTTGGGGAGCGGACAAATTTATGCTCCTTTAATTTCGTATGATGCTGTTCGCTCACGCAAATAACCCATTATCATTTCTGAAGTAAGTTTTCCATCTGTCAAAATTACATTTTTCAAACATTCTTCACAAACACGAGTTATTTCTGCATGACTTAAACCTTTTGCAGATTCAATAACTTTTTCTGTAATAATATATGGTTCATAATACGAAGATAACTTCATTTCAAATAGTCGTCGTATCTGTGATTCATCTGGCAGGGTATAATGCAATACATCATCAAATCTGCGGAATAAAGCATTATCAAGCATTTTTTTATTGTTTGTAGCTGCTAAAATTATACTGTCAGATTCATCATCTTCCATAAACTTTAGAAAAGTATTTAAAATTCTTCTCATTTCACCAACTTCGTTATCAAGGGAACGGTCTGCACCGATTGCATCAAACTCGTCAAACAGATAAACCCCACGAGCAGAATAAATCTGTTCAAAAATAGTACGGAGCTTCGCACTAGTTTCACCCATGAACTTAGTTATCAGCTTGTCCATCTGAACAATATACAAAGGAATTTGTAACTCACCAGCAAGAACGGTTGCGGTAAGCGTTTTGCCAGTTCCCGGTTCACCTTCAAGAAGAATTTTCGTCCGGTTCTTAAGTCCGTAGCTTCGTAGCTTCTCTCGCTGTCTATATTCATTCAGGATTCTTTCAAGCCGTATTCTCACATCTTCAGAAACTACAAGTTCACTTTCCTGATTATCTGGAATCACAACATCACAAAGCCCATCTGCAGGTTTTATCTGATAAATAGAAGTGTTAGCATTTCCTTTTTTTGCCAAATTCTTTAACGATTCAGCAAGGTTCGCATGACCAGCGGTAGACTCTGCCGCTGCAATTTGAAGGACAGCAGAACGGAATTTTATTGAATCATTTTCATAATGAGCAGTAATCAGTTTTTTTATTAGTTCTGAGTTAGCCATACTCCTGTCCTCCCTTTCTATTTATCGTACTGTAGTGCGTACAGTTTAGTATAAAGCAATAACTGCCTGTCGGCAAGGTGTTTGTTCAATAGTTGAATGATGTTCTTCTTGCTGATAATTGCATATTGTGCATTACGAATTAGACATTTCATTCATAAACCACTCCTCAGGGTTCACCTCCCCCGCCATTCGTCGCATCTGCATGAGTGTGAAGTTTGCCCTCCTGTTCACAAAAATATTTCGGGCATTTTCTTCCTCAATGTCATACTTCTGAGCTGTTTGCTTCCAGTCTTTTTTGTGCTGCTGGATAAAAACAGAAGTATCATCTGGATTCCATTCAGGGAGAGTGCGGATTGAGTATGGGATTTCTTCGTCCGTAAAGAAAAGCCATCCAGCTAGAGCAAAGTACGGCACAAGATAGCTGATTGCCTTGAAAGTGGGTACACTCTACCCTACTGCCAGCTTATAAAGATTTGCGTGGGGCAGATTTTGTTCTAAGCACCAGGAGCGGAGTTGTCGGGCTTCTATTGCGGTCTGTTTTGTTTTAGCGTATTGAATCACTGCGGCAAAGCAGATTTTACCTTTGAAAGTTTTTCTTCTTTTGAAATTGAAACAGGAAAAGATGTTTTCTTTCTGATTGTCAATATTCAAAACATGAACAATCGGAAACAGAGAATTATCGAACTTTTCAACATGACAGTACCAAACATCCCGTTTGACAGTACCATATCGTCGTTTGGTACTGTCATATGACCCTTTTGGTACTGTCAAATTCTGGACAAGGCAAAAAAAAATCGGCTGCAGGACCAATGGGAAGTCCTGCAGCCTCAATTCAACCCGGCTTAGTCGCCGCCCTGACCGTCATCAGATTTCTTGGCTGCAACAGCAACCTTTTCAAAATGAAGGTCATTGAACTCATTCTTGAATTCTCTGCAACCACGGAGAACCACGCGCACATGGTTTATCGAGTTGCCAGTCACTTCCTCTTCCTTCGTCTTGCCATCAGATTTGAATGTAAGGCGGAGGATTCCGAAATTACCGAGCCTGATACTGTGCCCTTCCTTGAGCCACATTGGAAGCATCTCAACGAATGAGGCAAGCACTGCGCTTACATCAGCCAGTGTAAGAGTGCTGTACTTGCTTATCTGCTGGGCGATTGTACGAAGCCCTACCTCACTCCCCCATACAGGCTGGGCATAGTAAAGAGCCTCTGCATCTTTGTCGATTGGGTTCAATCTTTTTACAACTGAATAGTTCATAATTTTTCCTCCATTCACAGGCCTGCAGCACTACTCGCGAATCACTGCAGCAGGCCTGCGTTCACTTTACGCTTCGGGCGTTCAGGGCTGACAGCCCCCGCTCAAATGCGTTAAGTAGAATATAACGGAAAGAAATTCCCCGCGATGTAGAAGTTTGTCTACAAATTATATCGCGAATTTCTGATAAAGCTCGTTCCGCGAGCAAACATCACATTTCCTGTAAATCCGTGAGAAATAGGTTCCTACCGTAGAAGGTGAAATCCCAAATTCACGCGCTATCGACTCCTGTTTCATTCCTTTCAGCATACAGACCATGACACTACGCTCTTTTGGAGAGAGTTTTTCAAAATCTTCCTGGTATGTGCTCTCAACAGTATCGTTTGAAGGCTCGCCAATTTTAACAGTACCAGTTTTCTCGATTTTCTCCCTGCACAAGCTGATGTCGTTCTCCTCCGACAACCCAGCGATTACGACAGGCACATTATGACGACAGATTGTGTCGTAGCCGGCCTTGCTCAGTTTCTCAAACGCAAGACAGGCAAGCGAGAGACCTTTTCTAGATTTTACAAGCGAAAGAATAAATTCAAGCTCAAAGAAATCCAGGCACCCGTTCACTACCAGCAAATCGATATCCGAAAAGGATTTTTCAATTTCTGAGTTTTCCGCAATTCTTGTGATTTTTGAAACATTCCATAACTTCCGGATAAACGGAGACAGAAGGACCGACTGATGGGCCGTGAAACCATACACGGCTACCCTGACATTTTTGTTCATAAAAACTCCTTAAACAAAAGGGAACTTCAAGCAGAGTTCGGTCGAGCGTGCCGCGCGGCTGTGCCGGACAGTCGCCAGACGGAAGCGATTGCTCTGGAAGCGTCTGTTCTGCCATGAGTCTTGCCACAAGAAAAAACATCAGGGTAACGGCTGACACGCTCTTTAAGGATTTCTTTACTGAGGACGTAAAGATTTTTAATAAAGAAAGTTTTCTGTATGCGGCCTTTTTCCTTGATGAAAATGGAAAGGCAGTACATGTGTCAGGCTGGAGCCTTGGAATGTTTATGAATGTCTCAAGAAGCGAACCAGGACAAAAAGGAAACTGGCGCACAGAGGCTGAGCTCCGGCGGCTATACCCGCATCTGCTTATGATAAAAAGAGGAATGAAAATATGAGAAGGATTGATTTTTCATACCCAGAGCTCTTATCAAATATTGTAAAGAGGCTTCTGCTTCTTATAGGGAAGTTTGCGGGTTACAAAGGGGCGGCAGTCCTTATCGCGTCAATGCTTCTTTGCAAAGGCTACATTGGAGAAGCGGCATGGGCTTCGGTAATAATATCCGCGCTCTGCGGTTTTATAATGCCTAAAACATTGGGAACCATAGGAGGAAAACAGAATGACAGTTATTTTTCAGAAATCAATAATCGTACTTCTGGCACTGGCAATAAGCCTTCCGCTTCATGCAGAAAAACTATATCCGAAGGGAAGCAGAGAATCCGAGATGCCGTTGTGTCCGCAAGACGAAGAGCTGATAGCGCAGCTGGAGACGATTCTTGATGAGACAGTCAGTAAAGCACTTGATACGCAATACATGGAGCTTAATGCGAACTTCAGAAAAGAATCAGAAAAACTTTCAAGAAGCCGCTCTTTCTGGAAGAAGACAGCCGTGACGGAACTATTTATAATAGCCGGAACATTTTTCTCAGTGGGAGCGTTGTATAAATTACGAAACTGACCTCTGCGTAAATGGGGTGCGGTGGGTGATGAACCGGCCGTGCCCTGATTACGAATGAAGGAAAAATTTTAATCCCGTAAACATCCAATCGGAATCACATAAACTCCATCTGGTCTTCGGTATGCATATTCTGTACCCGTAATTATAATAAGCAAATCAGGTTCCCGAAGAAGTGGTGCACTTCCTTTTTCGTTATATTCGCATACGAGACGTTTTATTTCCAGAAGATGCGAACTTGCCTCTTCAATCTCATTACTTCCCAATTTGAATTCAATGAGAGCATATTTCCCGTCACGAAGATGAAGAACACAATCAGCTTCCAGATTGTATCTGTCGTGGTAATACGAAATCTTTCCGTCAGATTTGGCACTGTACGCACGCAAATCCCTCATGCACAGGCTTTCAAATATAAATCCGAATGACTGCAAATCCGTCATGTAATATTCGGGATTCAAGCCTGAAGCTGCAACAGCTATCGAAGGGTCGCAAAATCCTCTCTTTTTACCGGAACGAATAGCAGAAGCAGACCGGATAGAAGGGCACCAGGCATCTATATCCTGAATGATAAAGAGTTTTTCAAAAGCCTGAATATAAGATGACAAAGTATCATGAGAAATTGACTCAGATGCCGATACAACATCCTTTAAAATATTGCTTTCTTTTGCCAGTGTAGAAATGTTCCTGGCATAAGACCTTAAAATCTGCGCAGCCCATACTGAATTTCGTTTTACACCATCAACGGTAGAAATATCTGTCTCACACACACTGTCTATGTAATCGCGCGCAATCTGCAATTGTGCACGGTCAGATTTTCTTGCAAGAAATCCAGGCCACCCACCACGACAGGCAGCGAAAATTATCTGTTCTATTTCTAAATCTGACTTTGCTTCTATCTCCATCTGCGGATTTACAAATAAAGCAGAAAGTGAAACAGTTCCGTTTGATTCCCCTGTCTCAAAAAGGCTCATTGTCTCAAGCCGCATCCTTGCGATGCGTCCAGTCCCAGAATGATTTATCTTTGATTTATCAACGGAATTCGAACCTGTTAAAATATATAAGCCTGTTTCATTCCTGGCATCAACAGAAAGTCTCACCGCATCCCAAAGAACAGGAGCATCCTGCCATTCGTCAATCAATCTTGGATTCTCACCAGAAAGCAACAGAGAAGGTTTTGTCGCAGCCGTCTGAAGATACCCCTGCCGTTTATCAGGATCCTGCATTTTTATGACACTTTTTGAATGATGTTCTGCAAGCGTAGTTTTTCCGCACCATTTTGGGCCTTCTATCAAAACAGCTCCACTACATTCCAAACGAAAAGCAAGTTCCTCATCCTGCAATCTCTGTCTATATTCCATGTCGTACTCCGATTTCTATTATAATCGTTCGTAGTTTTTGCGCAATATCAATCGTAGTTTTTGCTGTGTTTTAATCGTAATTTTTGTGGTATTTTAATCTTATATATTGAGATTTTCGCCTCGACTGTACTTTTATGATCATAAATTGCTACCCCTCCAGCAACTCCAGCAAACTCACTCCGCCCTGCTCTACCAGCCGTGCGGCATCAGATTCCTCACATTGCTCACCCACCACGCAGAAAGCATCTTCTGTTATCGGTTCAGACGCTGACTTTTCGAGGAATGTGACATTAAAGGTCTGGCAGGCATATACGAGCAGGAATTTGATGTAGCTGTTTCCGTAAAGAACGAGGGTGCTTTTGCCTTTTTGGCTTGCGTCGGATACTACTTTGCAGAGAATTTCATTGTACTTGTTTGCAATTTCAAATGTGCGTTTTGCGAATTTCTGACTGCGCGCGGAAAGTTCTGCAATTCCGGCTGGAGTAACGGCATAGGAAAGCTTCCTGAGGTTTACGTTTGTGAGCATAATCCAACCCCGCTCAACAAAGCGTTTGAGAATTGCGTTCATGAGGCCGATTGACATTCCGGCATTTTCTGCAAGCACCCTTTGGCTTGCAAGAGGTTCTTCTTTTAATGTATCCGCTATGTTTTGTAAGGTTGCTACATCACTTTCCATAATATTCAATTTATGAATATATTATAAAATATCTGGAATGTCAAAAAGTCATTGACAAAAGTCATTGTCATCAACTCCAGCACAGCCCGCCCCCGCCAGCTGAAGCACCTTATCGCTTGGCCAGCATGTAATTCGTGAGCTTTGTTCCTACGAACTGAATCACTGCGACCATCACGATAATCACCACGACCGAGGCAATCATCACGTCGGTGCGGAACCGCTGGTAGCCGTAGCGGATTGCAAGGTCGCCCAGGCCGCCGCCGCCCAAAGTACCTGCCATTGCGGAATAGCTTACAAGGTTGATGACCGTGAGCGTGATTCCAGAAACAACAGAAGGCATTGCTTCCGGCACGAGGACTTTGTAAATAATCTGCCAGTTGGTTGAGCCCATCGCGCGGGCCGCCTGCACTACTCCGGGATCAACTTCGTTCAAAGCTGTCTCCGTGATGCGTGCAACAAAAGGCGCCGCCGCAATCGAAAGCGGAATAATCGTTGCTGTTGTTCCGATTGCCGTGCCCAAAATCAAGCGTGTGAGCGGCAAAAGAACAATCATCAGAATTACGAACGGAAACGAGCGCAAGACGTCGATGATTCGGCTCAAAACCAAATTAAAGCCTGCTTTGGGCGTGATTCCGTATTTATTCGTAACATTCAAAAGAACGCCGAGCGGGAATCCAATCAAAATCGCAAACACTGTAGAAAAGAACACCATCAAAAGCGTTTCAAGCGTAGATGTTCCAACCAATTCCAAAATCTGATCCATACAATAGCTCCATAGAATATCATACAAATGCACCACACGAATGTGGTGATAAAGCAAAGAGAGAATTTTCTGAAAGGAAATTCTCACACGAATCAAAAATTACATGGATGTAATTTTTGTTCGCTGTACCCTGACATTGTTCTGCGCCAGCCAGCCAACAGCCTTTTCGACAGCCGCATCGTCACCCGAAATGTCGCACTCCATGTAGCCCACGTCTTCATCCGGCAAGTGACTGATTCCTGCGGCCAGAATATTGAAGCTCACATCAAACTCTTTTGCCATTTTGCACAAAATCGGCTCGCCGGTTGCGTTGCCCACAAAATGCAAAAGATAGCTGCCAAACTTTTCGGTCCATTTTACGATTTCGCCGTCTTTGCCAGACTTTTGCGCCGAACTTTCTGCACTTGCCGCAATATTCTTGATGAAATCCCGCGTTGTCTGAGTCTGCGGATTTGTGAAAATTTCTTTGACTTTGCCGCTCTCAACGACCCGGCCGTTCTCAATCACCGCAACGCTCTCACAGGCATCACGCACGACTTCCATCTGATGCGTAATCATAACGACAGTGAGGTTCATCTTCTGCTGAATTTCTTTAATCAATGCAAGAATTTGCCTTGTGGTGTTGGGGTCAAGCGCGCTGGTGGCCTCGTCACAAAAAAGAATGCTCGGCTCAGTGGCAAGCGCACGCGCAATGGCGACACGCTGTTTTTGACCACCGCTCAAAGTGCTGATCGGGGCATTTTCCCTGTCACCCAGCCCGACAAGCTCCAGCATTTCCTTGACCTTTACATGAATTTTATCTTTTGAAACGCCCGCAATCTCAAGCGGATAAGCTACGTTTTTGCCTGCAGACCTTGAAGAAAAAAGATTGAAATTCTGGAAAATCATGCCGATTTTTCGACGCTCCAGAATCAGTTCTTTTTTTGAAAGGTTATCAACCCTCTTTTCGCCATAATAAACCGCGCCCTCGTCTGGCTTTTCGAGCATACTCACGAGCCGAACAAGGGAAGATTTGCCCGCACCGCTCTTTCCGATAATTCCAAAAATCGTGTTCTCAGGAATGTCGAGCGAAACATCATTTACCGCACAAATCTGAGTTTTATCTTTTTTTTGCTTTGACTCATAAGTCTTTTTCAAATGTTCGAGTTTAATCTGCATGAAATAATAATGCTATTTATAGAAGATTTTTGCAATAGATTAAAAATATTTTTTGAAAACCGT
>CACZYY010000083.1:0-6182 GCA_902785455.1 uncultured Spirochaetaceae bacterium | reverse complement strand
AAAATCTGATAAAATCTTTTTCATAACGTCAGCATTGTCTGCGGGGTTAGCTCAGTTGGTTAGAGCATCACGTTGACATCGTGGGGGTCAGTAGTTCGAATCTACTATTCCGCAAAGAATGCTGACGTTTTTTTATTTTAAATGCGCGAATCTGTTTGCTCCCAGCTTTCCGTGCTTCCGCTATCGCTTCATTCTTTCGTTCCCTCCGGTCACTACAGAACGCCTTCGGCGGCACTCCAATCTGGCGCATGCATTTACTTTTCATTTCAATTTCTTTTCTTCGTGCCATCTGTCTAACTTTTCTTCTATTATAAAGAGCTCATTTTCGTATTCGGTGATTTGAACGTCAATCTGGGATTCACGCTCAAGGTCTGTGGTAACGGACTTCTCGCGGTTGAGCTCCGGAAGAACATTTTCTTCAAGCTCGATTTTTCGCTTTTTCAAGTCAGTGATTGCCTTTGGCGGGCGGCCGCCTTTTTTGCCGTTTTCCTGGCTGGCCGTTTTTTTTGCATTGCTCGTGGATTTTCCGTTGTACGAATAAAGGGAGCCGATCCAAAAACGCAGGGATTTCAACGCCTGCCCCATCTCAAACTCAATGTTCTCCAGATGATGAATTTTTTCAATCCGCTCGGCCTCGGAAAGCTCTGCACCAGCCTTTGATTTTTCAAGCTGATTGATTATTGAAATCTGATTCTGTAAATCTTCGAGAGACGCAATCGCCTTGTAAATCTGCTCAGTTTTTTTCGACATGAATACAGTATAACCCAAGATTTTGGGTTTCGACAAGATTTTTTTTCTTTGCTTTATTTAAACTCCTGATTTATAATGAATTTCATATTAATTCAAGAGAGGTACATTATGGCACAATTCTTCAAATGCAAGAAATGCGGGAAAATCATTGAAATCGTAAACAAGGGTTGCCCTGTAATCGTGTGTTGCGGCGAGGAAATGACAGAACTTAAGGCAAACACCACCGACGGCGCGGCCGAAAAGCACGTTCCTGTAATCGAACAGAACGGCGACAAAGTGACGGTCAAAGTTGGCTCGGCTGTCCACCCGATGGAAGCAGACCACTGGATTCAGTGGATTGTTATCGAAACAGACAAGGGCATTCAGCGAAAGTACCTCAACCCAGGCGAAGCCCCCGAAGCAACATTTGTCCTTTCTAACGAAAAACTGCTTGCCGCTTACGAATATTGCAACAAGCACGGTTTGTGGAAAGCATAGAGTTTATTTTCGCCACGTCATGTGGCGATTTTTTTGCTTAATACTCGATTTTCAAGAAAATATCTGCGCCGGTGACATCAAAAACCTGCTTGCAAAAAGGACTTGGATTTTTGATAATCAGCATACGCTTTTCACCAATCTTCTTTTGCGCAGAAAGAAGTACCCTTATCCCCGCGCTGGAAATATATTCAACCTGAGACATCTCAATCACAAGGTTCTGAACAACATATGATGACAACCATTTTTCTATCTCTGCCTGAAAAATAGCAGAAGAACTCACATCGATTCGACCCGAAACGCCAAGCACTACAGACTGGCCTGTTCTCGCTTCTGTAATTCGCATTTTAACCTCTCTGTATCGTTATGCAAGAAATTCTTTTAACTCCGCAAGGGCATTCTTCATGACGATTTTGGAATTTGAGTAACTCATTTTGAGAATTTCTGCGGCTTCTTTTAGAGTTTTGTTGTCGTAGTAAACAAGGACAACTAAAGCACGAGCTCGGTCAGAAAGGCGCATGAGTGCCTGACCAAGCTCGGTAAGGGTTTCTTCGGTGAGAATATTGTCTAGAGTTTCATCGTGGTAAGAAATTTCTTCGTCCAGCTCGGAATGCTGCTTGCGGACACGCCAAAAATCAATCAGCGTGTTGTGTGCGATTCGATAAATCAGCGTGGAGGGAGAAGATTTTGATGGATCAAAAAATTCGGATTTATCGTAGAACTTGACGAAGACATTTGCCGTTAAATCTTCGGCATCGTCCTCATCCAAGTGCTTACCGATAAAATAGTAAAAAACCTTGCGGTTATACCCCTTATAAATTTCGTCCTTTTCTTTTTGTGTCACAAAATGTCCTTATCATGAGGAGCAGGCGAAATCATTCCGGTTCTTGGGAGAGCTGAATCAACAACACCTGCAGCGTTAACCATGTCAAGCTCATCTTCATTAAGTTCAAAAGTATTTTCGCTCGTTGAGTTTTGAAGAGAAGCGATATAGCTTCGTGCGCTCTGGATTGCAAAATTCATTGCTGAATTTCCTTCAAATTTTTGAAAGTCAAATAATCGTTTAAGTTTTTTATCATTCATAGCTTCACCTCGCTTCTTGATTTCGTCATATATTTATACGAACAAAAACCAGGAAGGGCTAATGTTTTTCTATATAAATTAAATCTGCAGTGTAATATTTATATTCAAGCACCGCTAACAGATAATTAATCAGCACTTTGTAATATGAATTCTCCGCAGAGATATATTTTTCGTCCTGAGACAGAAGGTTATCAACCGTGATAAGACCAGCATTAAACCTCTTCTGTTCATTTTCATAGAGAATCTTCTGTAAGTCAAGAACTTCGTCAGCATTTTTTACAGAATTCTTATACACTGCAATCTTGCCGACTATATTTTTAACCTGAACCTCTATCGCGCACACTGCATTTTCGTACTCAGCCAGAAGGGAATTGTATTCGGCAAGTGCCTGCTCCTCTGCCCCTTTTTTGGAATTGTTGCCGAGTTTTGCAGTGACAGAAAGTTTGCCGGAAATATCGATTCCACGTATGTTCTGAGTGCCAGCCCCGGCGAGCTTTCCGTAGCTGTCCGAATATTCTGTTCCTGTCGCACCGATTCCGAATCCCAAATTTGCGTCCGGGCGAGAATCAACTTTTGCGATACGAAGCTTTTTCTCAGCCGATTCAATGCTTTTTTTGATCGAGATAATATCATTACGGTTCTGAATCACATTTTCAATGAATTTTTGGTCAATTCCATTTTCACTGAAAAATTTGATTTCCTCAACATTGATTTTTGGAAAAGAATCTTTGCCCGGCGGCAGAACAAGGTCCGGATCTGTGACACCCAAAACAATCATCAGCTCCGTTTTCGCATCATAAAATTCAGCAAGAGCCGTTTCGATTTTACGCTGATTTTCTTTGGCATTAACCTGCATCGCAAGCAAATCATTTTTGGAGCGGACACCCACCCGAATCAGCGAATCCATGTTTTTGTTTCGCTCCACAATCTTTTTTTGAAGCAAACTGATTAATTCAAGATAATTATACGCGAGGAAATAATTGTAATATTTCTGAGAAACATCTACCACCGTTCTGGAAATTGAATCTTCCAGTTTGGCGTTCATCTGGTCGATGTAAGATTTTGCACTTTCAAGCTGAAGAGACGCGATTGAATCATTAAAAGACTTGAAAAGCGGAAGAGAAAGCTCCAAAGAAACCGTGCCGTAATTGCGGGCTTGAGGGTCCTTGAGTTTTTCGGACTCAGGAAAGCCAGCCGAATAAGCGTAATCCGGCGTATCTTTTTGCCGGCTGATTGAATAAGAAAGCCTTGACTTTAAGCCAAAGCCAAAAAGTTTCTGGATAAAGACTGAGCCGGAAGTCTGCTCGCTCAGAGTATTGTCGGAATAAACTGAAAAAATACCCTGTTCGGTGGAAAAAGAATCAACAGAATAGTCCGGGGCGTTCTCGTCCACAGGATTTTGTTTGAGTGAATAACCAGCCTCGGCTCCAACCTCCAAATCAAGCTGACCTTTTGCCTGCCTGTACTGAGCCTGTGCCGCCGCAAGCGCGTATCTCTGCTTTTTGATTTCATAATTGTTCTGAACAGCAAGATTTACAGCCTGTTCCAGAGAAAATGATTCCGTAGATTTTATATCCTCTGGATTTTCTGAAAATGCAAACTGAGATAGAACTACAGAAAATACAAAAAAAAGAGACAACCTGGGAAGCATAGAATATATTATAATTTGTTTTTTTAAATTTTCAATTCGCACAAAAATTATTCCGTGATTTTAACGAATTTTCCATCCTTAAAAACTTTGGGCGTAAGTTCTCGGTTTTGTACTGCCCCGGCCTGAGTAAAAGTGTAACTGCCAGCCGCTTCGTTCCAAACATACTGCCGGAGGATATTCGCAATTTCATTTGGATTTGCTGAACCTGCTTTTCCAATTGCCTTCGCAAGAACCATGAGCGCATCATAAGCCTGCAGGGTTTCCTGATCCGGCTCCCCATTAAATTTTTCTTTGAATAACGAATAAAACTCCCTGAACCGAGGATGCTCACTTTCGACATCATAATTCGAAACAGCAAAGATTTTACCGTTTTCTGAAGAATCCAGGCTCGTTGTCAAAAGCGGGTCGTCAAAAGGATCCGAGCCGACTATCGGGCATTTTACGCCATTTTCTCTGATAACTGAAATAATTTCCTGAATCAAAGGCATACGGCCAGCCAAAAAAATCGAGTCAAACATGAAGTTGTTCTTCCAACGTTTGACAATTCGCTCAAATTCCTGCCGTGAAGTCGTTATATCGTAACTGTCCCGGCTCATAACAGAGATTCCGTGCTTGCTGCAATTTATCTCGAACGCATTTGAAAGACTCGTGCCGGAAGTATTTTCCAAATAGTAGATGATTACATTTTTGAGCCCCTGCTTATCGCAGAGTATTGCAATCTCCTCGCCAAAATTGCTGTCGTTGGGCATATTGCTGAAAATGAGCGGATTGTTTCGCTCGGTGAGTGCATGAATCGTGGAGATAAAATTGAACGTGAGGATTCCGTAATACTGATAAATCAAAGAGCATGGAAGTGAAATATCAGAATATCCGTGCCCTACTACCGCACAAATTTCTTCGTCGGAAGCAATCTGATATGCCGTAGTCATTCCGCTGATTGAAGTGCCGCCGTCATCAAATTTTACAAGCTCAAGGCGGACAGGCAAAAAACCGCTGCCGTTAATCATTTCTTGGGCAAGGATTGCTCCCTCCCACATTTTGCTCTGATTAGATTCAAAACTATTTGCTATCGCGATTTTGACCGTGCCGTTTTTATAGAGCTTATCGATTGCGTTTTGACGGGCTTTAATCGGGTCATCGTTTTTGCAGGAAGATAGAAATGCGGAACTAAAAGAAAACAATATATATAGAAGAAAACTGAATTTTTTCATGTTATTATTACATTATAACACAAAATTTGCTTTCTGTCATTTTTTAATTTTATCCCAAAGCAACATCAAGAACCATCATCAGCGCGAATCCGACCGCAAAACCAATCGTACAGATGTCAGTTTTTTCTTCGCGGGTGGCTTCTGGAATAAGCTCCTCAATTACGACATAAACCATTGCACCTGCCGCAAACGCAAGCAGATATGGAAGGAACGGAAGAACAAGGGATGTGAGCAAAATGGTGATGACTGCGGCAATCGGCTCGACAATGCCGGTAAGAGTACCGTAGAAGAATGATTTTGCCCTGCGGTTGCCTTCGGAACGGAGCGGCATTGAGATAATCGCACCTTCCGGGAAATTCTGAATCGCAATTCCGATTGAAAGTGCGATTGCATCTGCAGAAGAAATGGCATTGCCGCCCGCAAGGAAACTTGCGAAAACAACACCCACGGCCATTCCTTCTGGGATATTATGCAGAGTAACCGCAAACACAAGCATCATCGTGCGGCTGAGTTTGCTAACTTTGGGGCCTTCGGGATTTTGTGACATTGCGTGCAAGTGCGGCGTAATTTTATCGAGAAGGAACAAAAATACAACGCCAAGAGCAAAGCCTGTGAGAGCGGGGAAAAATGCCAGCCGCCCAAGGCTCTCGCTCATGTCCATTGCAGGAATCAAAAGCGACCACACCGAAGCGGCAATCATAACGCCCGCAGCAAATCCGAGCAAAGCGCGCTGAATCGAATCGTTCATTTCGCGCTTCATGCAGAAAACCATGCTGGAACCAAGTGTTGTTCCCAAAAAAGGTATTAAAAGTCCTAAAATCGTAATGTTCATATTCGTAAAAAGTTTAACTGAACAAAGACTTAAAAACAAGTGTCTCGAGTTCTAGCATCAGGGCCTCCGCATTATAATTGATTTTATATTTAAAATGGCGCAAGGGAGCGAAACGGCTTACGGAAACACTCGTTTTGTGCTGCCGCGTGAGCGGCAAACGCATATAGTTTCAAGCACAAAA
>CACZYY010000082.1 GCA_902785455.1 uncultured Spirochaetaceae bacterium | reverse complement strand
TGCTTGTAACTATATACGTTAGCCGCTCACGCGGCAGCACAAAACGAGTGTTTTCGTAAGCCGTTTCGCTCCTTAACGCCATTTTCAATATAATATCGTCTATAATGCGTTTGCCCTGCAGACATGATGAAAGCTTTAAGCCAGAATTTCATCCGCAAGTTTTTCGAGCTGAGCAATATTTTCGGCTGTCATTGAAATCTTGACGCTTACTTTTGTGTCGCAGATTGTGATGTTTTTGCTCTGCTCAAATGCGGCAGCCATTGCTTTGTTTGCCATTGGTGCCCAGCTTCCGTTTTCAATCAAGCCCAGCTTTCGGTTCTGGTAATTTCGCTCCGTGAGGTGGCCGATGAAATCCTTCATTATTGGGAAAATGCCGCCGTTGTAAGTGGTTGTAGCCAGAACGAGCTTTCCGTAGCGGAAGGCATCTTCTACGCACTCGTAAGTGTCTTCGCGGGCAAGGTCACTGATTGCGACTTTCGGGCAGCCCTTTGTTTTGAGGATTTCGGCGAATTTTTCTGCGACGGCTTTTGTGTGCCCGTAAACTGATGTGTAAAGGACGCAGACACCTTCGCTTTCAACGCCGTAGCTTGACCAGATATCGTAGAGGCGGATTGATTCTTTTGCATCTGCTCCAGTCAGAACAGGGCCGTGGAGCGGGGCAATCGTATTGATTTCAAGGTTTGCCGCCTTTTTGAGAACGGCCTGGACATTTGCACCGAATTTTCCGACGATTCCGAAGTAGTAGCGGCGAGCCTCACAAGCCCAGCCTTCCGGGTCTTCAACATCATTTGCGCCGAATTTGCCGAATCCGTCCGCAGAGAAAAGGACTTTTTCGCTTGATTCATAAGTGAAAATGACTTCCGGCCAGTGAACGTTTGGAGCGGCGATAAAATTGAGAACGTGCTTGCCAAGCTCCAGTTTGCCGCCCTCTGCGACAACAACCTGTTTGTCTGCAAAATCGGTGCCGAACATGCTTTTCATCATTACGAAAGCCATTTTTGATGAGACGATTTTTGCATCTGGATAGGCTTCGACAAATTTCTGAATGTTTGAAGAGTGGTCCATTTCCATGTGCTGAACTACGAGATAGTCAGGCTTTTTGCCGCCGAGCACATTTTTGATGTTAGAAAGCCATTCCTCACCAAAATCCTCGTCCACAGTGTCCATGATTGCAATCTTGTCGTCCAAAATCGCATAAGAATTGTAAGCCATTCCCGCAGGAACATCGAACTGCCCTTCAAAAAGGTCGATTTTATGGTCGTCAACGCCGACATATTTGATTGATTCGGTAATCTGCATGATTTGCTCCGTTTATAAAAATTGCATTTTCAAAGTTACCTCTAAAAACTGAGGTTTCTAGAGGGTCTCTTTAAAAATTATACTACAGAAGTTATAATAAAGCTATGATTATTTGCCCGGCACAACCTTTCGATATTTTTCAGATTATGAACATTGAGCGTCAGTCTTTCATTCCGGCAATTCAGGAAAAAAAGCGTGTTTTTGAAAAGCGACTCAAAGTATATCCGCAAGGATTTCTGGCACTTGCCGATTGCAGCGATGAAATTGTCTTAAAGAATAAAGTTGCCCTTGTGTGCGGCTATCTCTGTGCCGAAAAATGGGATTCTCTGCCTGATTTTGAGGAATTGCGTTCATTGAGCGGAGTCGAAATGAGCGAAAAAGAGCAAAAGTCTGCCCTCAAAAGAATTGAAAAACGTTTCGCGCTTGGTCACAATCCTCTTCTGACTCACAAAACCAACGGCTGTTACCTGTATGTCTCGTCATTCGCGCTCTTAAAAGAATATCGTGGCAAAGGCCTGGGCGAAAAATTCTTCAAGAATTCACTTGCCGCCCTCTGCGCCGCAAATCCCGAAATCAAAAAAGTCGTGCTCCTTGTCGATTCAGAATGGCAGACTGCGCTTAAAATCTACGAAAAGCTGGGATTCCAGAAAGTCTTTGAGCTAAAAGAATTCTTCCCCACAATCCAAAAGAAAGTGAACGCCAACGGAATCATCATGACCGCGGACGCAGATTCTTTCCGTAGTGTAGAATTTTCTGATAACGGAAATGAGCTTAGCGGAATCAGGATTTAATTCAGCGGATGCAAGTTTTAAGTTTGTCAGTCATTGCAAAAACGGCGCGAAGGAGTGAACGGCTTATGAAAACACTCGTTTTGTGCTGCCGCGTGAGCGGCAAATGTATATAGTTACAAGCACAAAACGCGTGTAGCAGGCTAGCCTGCGTTTTCGATAAGCCGTTTTCACGACTGGGAGCCGTTTTTTGATACAGCCAATAAATCTCAAAACTCTACGTTCGGTTTATTTCTTCCAGTAGTCCGGGAACAGGAAAATAATCAGGTTGTACAGTTCCAGACGACCTGCAATCATTACGAAACAATACCAGTATTTTAGGAACGGCGGAATAATGCCGAAGTTCTGGCTTGGATTGAGCTTTCCGAAGGCCGGACCGATACTTCCTGTCATCGAAAGACTTGCTGTGAGGCTTGTGAAAATGTCCAGTCCGCAGAAAGTGCTTATCATTGTTGAAATCATAACGAGCATGAGATAGACGAAAGCAAAAGCCGCCACGTTGAAGACCAAATCTTTGCGGCCGGGTTTGTCGTTCAGACTGATTGTGAAAACTCCGTGCGGATGCAGCATCCTGAGCATTTCATTTTTGGCCTGTTTTTTGAGCACGACCCAGCGGATGATTTTAAAGCCACCCGAAGTTGAGCCTGAGCAGCCGCCGGTAAAGAAGAGCAGGAAGATGAAGAACTGTGCCGCATTTGGCCAGGTGGTGAAGTCGTCGGTTGCGTAGCCTGTTGTGGTCATAACGCTGGCGACCTGGAAGCTTGAATATCTTAGTGCTTTTGCGAACGAGCCGTAATGCGGAACGAGAACGAGCGTAATCACACCGATACAAATCAAAAATAGCGAAATATAGGCTTTGAGTTCCGAATTCTTTTTGACTTCATCGAATTTGCCTGTAATCACATAAAAATAAAGCGAAAAGTTCACTCCTGCAAGAAACATGAAGACTGTGCAGACGATTTCGATGGCGAGCGAATTGTACGCGCCGATGCTTGCGTTTTTGGAAGAAAATCCGCCTGTTCCAAGCGTTGAAAAAGCGTGACAAATTGAATCGATTACGTCCATTCCGCAGATTTTGAGGGCGATTGCGTGCGCCACAGTGAATCCCACGTACAAAAGCCACAAAGTTTTTGCAGTGTTTGCCATTTTTGGCGTAATCTGACCTTTTTCGGGGCCTGTGCTCTCTGCCTTTATGAGCTGGAAACTTCCCACACCGAGAAGCGGAAGGAGGGCCACTGTGAGCGCGATGATTCCCATGCCACCCAGCCAGTGCATCTGGCACCGCCAGAAATTGATTGAGCGGGGAACAGATTCCACATCACTCAGGATTGTGGCTCCGGTTGTCGAGAAGCCTGAGACACTTTCAAAAAGAGCGTCATAAAAGTTTGGAATCACGCCTGAGAGCAAGAGCGGAACAGAACCGAACACGCTGATTGAAATCCATGCAAGCGCAACGAAAGCAAAAACATTCCTGATTGAAAAATTGATTTTAGTCTTTTTGCCAGCAAAGTAAAAAATTACCCCGATTAAGACCGAAACTCCGAGAGGGGCTGCAAAACTCGGAATCACGCTGAGTTCCCCGCAAGAAAGTGCCGTGAGAATCGGAAAAACGAGCGAAAGACCCACGATTGCGAGAATGATAAAAATAAGCCGTGCGAAGATGAAAAACTGCATTTATTCCGTTGCTCCGAATTTGTGCATTACGTGGTCATTTTCAGCGGCGTTGATAATCAGGATGATTTTATCGTCTGCCTCAAGAACCGTGTTCCCGCCCGGAATAGAGAAAGCTTCTTCTCCCTTTTTCTGAACCTGAAGAACCAGAAATTTTCCGTTTTCGGCGATGTCTTTGAGTGCCTTGCCTTTGACTTCACTTTCTTCTGGAATGTTGATTTCTGCGATTTCGAGTGAGCCGCCGTTGACTGAGTGGATTCCAGTTACGCTGTCTCCGCGAAGGTGACTCATGATGCTGTCGATGACTGAATCCCGGATTGGGACTGCGACTTCGATTCCGATTTTGCGGGCAACTTCACCAAAGGCCGAGTTTGCGACGAGCGCGATTGAATTTTCTACGCCCAAAGACTCAATGTAAGCCGCCATGACCATGTTCATTTCATAGTTTGGTGTGGCACAAATCACAAGGTCGAATTTATCGATACCTTCTTCCTCAACAAAGCCTTCTTCGGTGATGTCCGCACAGAAAACTTTCGTGTTCGGGAATTTTTCGCTGGCAGCCTTTGCGTTGGCTTCGTCAGTGTCGACAATCACGAAATCCTGTGAGATGCGCGATTTGAATCCGAATAATTTTTTGATTCGGCTGGAACTTTCTTTTTTAATCAACCGGTCCGCGACAATCATGCCGATTCGGTTTGCGCCTACGAGAGCAATTTTTTTGACATCCTTGAGTTTTGAGCCGCACATCGTGAGCATTTCCGGCAAGTCAGAACGCTTCATGAGAAGGCCCAGGCAATCCCCGCCGTGCAGAATCGTGCCGCCGCTAGGAAGCTCTGTTTCGCCGTCGCTTTCGACATAGCCCACGAGGAATTGTTTTTCGGTCATTTTGCGCATATTCTGGAGCGCGATTCCGTCAAGCCTGCTGCCTTTTTCTACAGTCACTCGAATCAGCTCATAAGAAGAATTGTCGAATTGAAGGGAATCAGTGATTGCCCCATGCTCAACGGCCGCAACAATTGCTTCCGCAGCCTCAACATCAGGGTGAACCATAAAATCGATTCCGTAGAGATGTCGGTTTTCGTTTGAAAGCTTGGTGGCATGCTTCTGGGTGGCCGTGCTTGTGTTCATGTAGTAGGCGTAATTTCGGACGCGGGCGATTTTGAGCACATTCGGATAAACAGAATCAACGAGCGAGCAGGTAATCATGTTAACTTCGTCGTTTGAAGTGACGCAGACAAGTGCATCTGCATTTTCGATTCCGGCTTCTTCAAGGGTGTCCAGATTATTTCCGTCGGCCTGAATTACGTTGCAGTCAAGCCTGTTCGATGCGTGCCGCACTGTTGTTTCGTCGTTGTCGATGAGAACGACATCATTTCTTCCATTAATGAGACGCTTCGCGAGCTGTGTGCCAGTAAAACCCGCGCCAACAATTACAATTTTCATTAAGAATATTTTAGCGTGTTGTTAAAATCTCTTCCACATGCTACTATTCCAATGTCATGAAAAAATATGCTTTTCTTTCTATTATTGTAGCTTTTTCTCTAATTTTCTTTTCTTGCGGCCAAAAACTGTCCAAAGATGTCCTTCGTATGAACGTAGCTTCTGAGCCTGATTCTTTCTTTCCGTGGGAGTCTGCGGCAACTGATACGGCGGCGATTTATTACAATATTTTTGACGGTCTTCTTTCTTTTGACTCACGGGGCAAAATTCATCCTGCTCTTTGTGAATCTTACGAAATTTCTGGCGACAAG
The DNA here is from genome assembly GCA_902785455.1 of uncultured Spirochaetaceae bacterium. Taxonomy (GTDB): domain Bacteria; phylum Spirochaetota; class Spirochaetia; order Treponematales; family Treponemataceae; genus Treponema_D. The sequence goes on along the minus strand of CACZYY010000082.1, from coordinate 5,368 downwards.
GTTACTTACACTTTCTATTTGCGGAAGGGCGTTAAGTTCCATAATGGTGCGGATTTTACAAGCGCTGACTGTGTTTACACTTACGAAAATCTCGCGGGCTTGAACGGCAACACTGTCAAATCTGACATGATGGCAAGCTCAATTGAATCAATCTCTGCTCCAAACGAATACACTTTTGTGATTAAGACAAAAAATCCTCTTGGCGGTTTCCTTGCTCTCAACATTTGTCCGATTTTGCCGGTAGGTTACACGAATCATGCTGAGCATCCGATTGGAACCGGCGCATACAAATTCGTTGAGTACCAGCTCCATCAGAAAGTCGTGCTCGAAAAAAACGAAAATTACTGGAACGCCGGGAACGAGCCCAAAATTCCGCGGGTTGAAATCTATGTTATGAGCGACGAGAATGCGATTCTTTCGGCTTTGCAGGCAAAACAGCTCGACATCGGGCAAATGCTTTCGGCAGAGAACGCAAAGTCCCTCGAAAAGAAGTTCCAGCTTTTTTCTGCTCCGCAGAATATGGTTCAGGTTCTTGGTCTCAACAATTCTGCCAAACCTCTCGACAATCCTCTGGTTCGCCAGGCAATTACAATGGCTGTCAACAAGGACGAAGTGATTGAGGGCGCAATGGGTGGATTCGGCACCAAACTTTACAGCAATTTCTCTCCGATTTTGGGCGAATATTACAACGACCGTCTTTCTGACGTCTACAAAAATGACATTTCGACTGCAAAAACGATTCTTGCTTCGGCAGGTTATGCGAACGGCTTTGATTTGGAAATCACAGTTCCGGGCAACTATCGGATTCACGTTGACACAGCTCAGATTATTGCAAAGCAACTTGAACAAATTAATATCCGCTGTCACATAAAGACTGTTGAATGGACGACTTGGCTTGATCAGGTTTACACAAAATTTGATTATCAGGCGACCGTGATTGCTTTTGGCGGCAAACTGGAACCAAGCGAAGTTTTGAGGCGATATTATTCTTCTTACAAACGAAATTTCACGCGCTATAATAATCCTGTTTTCGACGAAACTTTCACAAAGGCCGAGCTGGAGACGGATGTAGCCAAGCGAATCAAATATTATAAGTATTGTCAGGAATTACTCGCAAAATCAGCTCCTGCTGTCTTCATCGCTGATCCGAACAACACTGTTTTGCTCCGAAAAGATGTCCGCGGCTACGAGACCTATCCTGTGCTGTTCTACAATTTTGCGAAAATGTACTTTGAATGATTATGAAAAAATATCTTTCCCTTTCATTTGATGACGGCCCGAATCTTGGCGATGACACGACTATGAGCGATATGCTTGATATTCTTGAAAAGCACGGAGTCTCGGCCTCATTCTTTTTGATTGGCGAAAAAATCAACGAACAAAATATTCCTGTGATTGAACGTGCGCTTAAAATGGGCTGCGACATTGAAAATCACTCGTGGACTCACCCGGACATGGCAAAACTTTCGCATGAGCAGATACTCGAAGAATATGCAAAAACTGACGAAGCAATCAGTAAAATCACAGGGAAAGTCCCGGAATTTTTTCGACCGCCGTACATTTCGGTGAACCAGACTTTGTTCGATTCTATCAAAACGCCTTTTATTTGCGGAAAAGATTGCCGTGATTGGGAAGATGATTTTGGCGTGGAAGACAGACTTAAAATGCTCCTCGACGGTGTTGTTGACGGCACGATTCTTTTGCTTCATGTTACCGACGGCAATTCCAAAACGCTTCAGGTTGTTGATCACGCTGTTCCGATTTTGAAAAGTCAGGGCTACGAATTTGTGACCGTACCGCAGCTTTTTGAAATACGCGGCATCGAAAAGAAAAACAACGGAAAATTGTGGACGGTCGTTCAATGAACCGGATAATCTTTTATCTGAAGAAGTTTATTGATTTTCTCACGACATTATTTTTGATTTCTCTCCTCACTTTCCTGACTTTCCAGCTGTTGCCGGGAAATCCTGCGCTTGCTATTCTTGGCCCGGAAGCTGATTCTGCACAAATCGCCGCTCTTGAACAGAAAATGGGCTTGGACAAGTCTTTACCCGAACGATACATTTCGTGGGCGTGGCATGTAATCTGCGGGGATTTCGGCACTTCTTATCAGTATAATCAGAGCGTTTCCAAACTGATTGGCGGAAGTTTTATCGTCACACTGAGCCTTGCTTCGGTAACATTGATTTTTACCGTGCTGATTGGATTTTTCTTTGGCTTTTTGTACGCTTATATTCACAAAACCAGATTTTTTAAGCCTCTTGTTTCAATTCATTCGATTTGGTTTTCGGTTCCTTCGTTTTGTACGGCTCTTCTTATGATTTTGATTTTTTCGGTGAAGCTCGGACTTTTTCCGGCGATGGGATATTCCCGGCTTTCACAGGGATTTTTTGCGTGGCTTCACTCTCTCGTTCTGCCGGCTTTTTCGCTTTCGCTTGGTTCCGGGGCAATTCTGGCACGCTACACGACCACGAGTATTTTGAATCAGGAAAAGCAGGATTATGTGCGCACGGCTCGAAGCAAGGGGCTTTCTGAATGGGGCGTGATTACAAGGCATATTTTGCGTAATGCGCTTTTGCCGTCTGTTACCACGCTCGGCCTGATTATGACCGAAATTTTGGGCGGAAGCATCATCATCGAGAATGTTTTTTCTCTTCCGGGGATTGGTCGGCTCATCGCAAATTCAATTTCTACCCGCGATTTTCCGTTGATTCAGGCTCTCGTCCTTTATCTGGCTCTGATTACGCTTTCCTGTAATTTCCTGGTCGATGTGATTTACACGCTGATTGATCCGCGAGTGAGGACGATGAAATGAAACGCTATTTTCAGAATAAGTCTTTCCTGCTCGGTTTTTGTCTCATCGCATTTTTCGTAATTTTTATGTTTGTGGGGATTTTTTATCTTCCTTATGATCCGAATTTTCCTGACTCCGCTCAAAAATTCGCTTCCTTTTCGCTAAAACATTTGCTGGGCACGGACCATCTTGGCCGCGATGTGCTTTCCCGTCTTTTGGTTGGCACCAGGATTTCTTTTGGAATCGGATTTACGGTAATGTTTTTCGGCTGTATGGTGGGAATCTTGCTTGGCTCGGTTTCGGGCTATTTCGGCGGCTGGTTTGATATGGTCATTCAAAAAATAGTCACGGTTCAGATGGCTTTTCCAGGGATTTTACTTGCCCTCATGCTGATTGCGGTCTTTGGCACTGAACCAAAAATCACAGTTCTTGCGTTGTGCATAATGAGTGTTCCACGCTTCACAAGAATTACGCGCTCAAGTTTTTTGAAATACAAGACTTCGCTTTTTGTTAAGTCGGCGAGGGCAAGGGGGGCTTCTCACGCACGGATTATGCTTGTTCATATTTTGCCGAACACGCTCCCTGAAATCCTTGTGACTTGTTCTCTTTCATTTGCTCTGGCAATTCTGAGCGAGTCGGGCTTAAGCTATCTTGGTTTGGGAATACAACCGCCGGTTCCAAGTTTTGGAAGAATGTTGAACGACGCGCAGAGATTCATTTTCAGTTTTCCGCAGGGAGTTCTGATTCCGGCGTTTTTTTTGACGGCTCTGGTTGCGGGCTTTAATCTGCTCGGAGACGGGATTGCCGAGGTGAACAGGAAATAAAATGCTTTTTGAAATCAACAGTCTTTCAGTAGATTTTTTTCTCCATAAAGAACATTTTCCGATTCTTCAGGATATTTCGCTTTCGATAGACGCGGGTGAATTTGTTGCTTTGGTCGGCGAGAGTGGCAGCGGAAAGACGATGACTTCACTGGCTGTTATGCACCTTCTTCCGGAGAACATTCGTGTGACTGGCGGCGAAATCCTTTTGGGCGGCAAAAATATTTCTTCGATGCGCGAAAAAGAATTCCGTGCTATTTCCGGCAAAGAAATTTCGATGATTTTTCAGGAGCCGATGACGAGTCTCAATCCTCTGATTCGGGTCGGGAAGCAAATCGAGGAGAGCGGACTGATTCACGGTATGAATAAGGACGAGGCCGCAAAAAAGGCAGCTGAACTTGCACGGCTTTCGGGGCTTTCGGACACGGAACGAATTTTACGGAGTTTTCCGCATGAGCTTTCCGGCGGCATGAAGCAGCGGATTATGATTGCAAGTAGTCTCATGAATTCTCCACGGCTTTTGATTGCTGATGAGCCGACAACAGCCCTCGATGTCTCAACTCAGGAAGAAATCATTCATATTCTGCAGAATTTGCGAAAAGAGCGGAACACGGCGATGCTTTTAATCAGTCATGATTTGAGTGTAGTCAAAAAACTTTGCACGCGGGTTTATATCATGTATAAAGGACGGATTGTTGAATCTGGAAGTACGGAAGAGATTTTTAAAAATCCGCGGCACGAATACACTATGGCGTTAGTTCAAGCAGTCAGCAAGTAGCAGGCTGCCATTAGCAGTGAGTATTTTTTAGGAGTAAGTTTTGTTTTTATGGAAGAGATTTTTAAGTGCGTCGATTTAGTTAAGACTTTCTCTGGCAAAGGCGGGAGCGTTCAGGTTCTGGACGGAATTTCTCTTTCTATCAGGAAAGGTGAGATTTATGGACTTGTGGGCGAGTCTGGTTCCGGAAAGTCTACGCTTGGTAATCTTCTCTGTGTGCTTGAAAAGGCTGATTCCGGGAAGATTTTTTTTGAAGGGCAGGATATTTCCCTTTTTAACCGCAGAAAAATGCTTGAATTCCGCAAGAAGGTGCAGATTATCTTTCAGGATCCGTATGCTTCTCTTAATCCCAAACACAAAATCGGTTCGATAATCGAAGAAGGCCTTATAATCCACAAAATCGGCGCGAATCCTCAGGAACGAAAGAGGCTTGTGAACGAAATGCGTACTTTGGTTGCACTTCCGCTTGATGCGCTTGAAAAATATCCTTCGGAACTGAGCGGCGGGCAAAGGCAGAGAGTCGCGATTGCGAGTGCGATGATTCTCCGGCCGGAATTCGTTGTGTGTGATGAGTGCGTGAGTTCCCTTGATGTTTTGATTCAGGCTCAGATTCTTAACCTGTTGAAAGAAATGCAGAAATCTTTCAAACTGACTTACTTGTTTATCTCCCACAACCTTAAAGTCACGGCGCGCCTGGCTGACCGAATCGGCGTGATGTACAAAGGCAAAATCGTGGAAGAAAAATCAACATCAGAATTGCTAAGAAATCCAGAACATCCGTATACAAAAAAATTGCTTGAAGCCGCAGATTTATACTCTGATTTTAATAATTCTTCCAGGGCAACCGCATTATAAAATATTCTCTGCCAAAAATGGCTCCCAGTCGTGAAAACGGCTTATCGGAAACGCATGCTAGCATGCTACACGCGTTTTGTGCTTGTAACTATATACGTTTGCCGCTCACGCGGCAGCACAAAA
>CACZYY010000081.1 GCA_902785455.1 uncultured Spirochaetaceae bacterium | reverse complement strand
GGAATATATTATAATGCGTTTGCCCTATCGCACCCAGCTATTTTGAAATTTCGTTGAGAACCGCTGTATAAACCGGCTTTGGCTGCAGCTTGGTGTCGTAGAGAAGGGCGTCGCCTTTGCCTGCGAATGTTGCTGGAACCCAACTGTGCTTATCGCTGATTCCCCATGTGATTACGCTCTTTACGTTCGGCATTTCTTTTGCGAGCTTGTAAAGCATCACGTACATTTCCTGCTGTTTGGGCAAATTTTCTTCCTTTTTTTCACCGGTCGGAATTCGGATGTCCACTTCACTGAATGAAATTTCAAGTCCAAGTTCGTTATATCGCTCAAGATTTGCACGGATTGCATCTTCGCTGCACGGAATTGTCGTGTCAAGGTGAAGCTGCATTCCCACACCGTTGATTGGAACTCCGCGGTCTTTTAAATCTTTTACGAAATTGTACATTGCATCGGCTTTTGGATGCCCCATTTCTTCATTGGTGTACTCGTTTAGGTATAATTTTGCATCCGGATCGACTTCATGAGCTTTTATCAGCGCATGCTCGATATAATCCGGGCCGATTGTCTTGTACCAGATATTTTCGCGCATCGTGCCGTCATCGTTGAACATCTCGTTTACGACATCATATTCAGAAATAATTCCTTTGTAACGGGTCATAATCGTGGTAATATGCTCGTCCATCTCGGCAAGGGCTTCTTCGCGGCTCCAATAAGATGACAAAAACGGCGAATTCTGCTGATGCCAGAAAAGCGTGTGCCATTTTATCGCCATTTTATTTTCCTGGGCAAATTTTACGAGCAAATCAATGTCGCTCCAGTTCCAGAATTTTTTGTTTGGCCGCAAGACTCCGCACTTCATGTTGTTTTCATAGACAAGGATGTTACAGTCATTTTTGATGATTTTCTTGGAAGTTTCATCGTACAAATCACCAGGAGTAATTGCCATTCCAGAACGGAATCCATTTTTAAGGCTTGCAGCACGGAAGTTTTTTCCACAAGAGCAAAGGCAAGCGGTTGCCAAACATACGGCAAGAAGTGTCATTAACTTTTTCATATTTTCCCCTTTTACAACATTTTAAAAGCCAAATAACTTTTTTGCAACCAAAAAAATCTGCGCCCGAGCTGGAGCTGTGGCGAAGCCAGTGCCGCAAGGCACCGAGGGTGACCGAGCAGCGGAAGGTCGGTAGGCCGTTGATTGCGCTAACTTTTTTCTATATAATATAGATTCTATTGAATAAAATTCGAGGAAAACTATGCCAAAAATTGAAGTAAACGAAAAATTGTTTTTTAATCTTCTTGGGAAAAAATACGACTACGACACACTTGAACGAAAACTCACTTGCGGAAAGGCCGAGCTTGACGAAAAGCCAGACATGAGCCAGAGCGAGGACGAGCGTGTAATCAAAATCGAACTTAACGATACAAACCGCCCTGATTTGTGGTCAACCGGCGGCATTACTCGTCAGCTCCGTCTGCATGAGGGCGCAAAACGCTCTGACTACTCAAAATTCATCTCTCGTGCAGGGGCAATCAAAGACTGCGGCAGCCGAATCATCACCGTTGAAGAAGGCCTCAAAGATGTCCGACCTTTCATGGTCAGCTTCGTAATTTCTGGCAAACCAATCGACGATCCGATGCTCAAAGACATCATCCAGACTCAGGAAAAGCTCTGCTGGAACTTCGGCCGCAAACGAAAGTCAATTTCTATGGGCGTTTACCGCATGAGCCAGATTAAGTGGCCGTGCCATTACAAGGCAGTTGACCCGGACAAAACTTCATTCGTTCCGCTCGCATGTGACGCACCAATGACTTGCCGGCAGATTCTCACTGAGCATCCAAAAGGAAAGGATTTTGGCTGGATTCTCGAAGGTCTCAAAAAATTCCCTCTCCTCACAGATGACAAAAACGAAGTTCTTTCAATGGCACCAATCATCAACTCTGCGACTTTGGGCGCCGTTCAGGTTGGCGACAAGGACCTGATGGTTGAGCTTACCGGCGATAACATGGAGAACTTGATTCTCGCTGCAAATATCGTTGCATGTGACTTCCACGATGCAGGATACGAAATCCTGCCGGTAAAAGTCGTTCATCCTTACGAAACAGGCTTTGGCAAAGAAATCACAGTTCCTTTCTATTTCCAGAAAGAAGCAAAGGCAACCCTGGCCGCAATCAACAAAAAGCTGGGCAGCGACCTTACAAAAGAGCAGGTTCTCGACGCGCTCAGCCGAATGGACAACGATGTTGTTGCAAAAGACATTCCCACAAACGAAAAGACAGCAAAATATTGCGCAGCAAACAAGAGCGACGTTGAATTCACAGTTCAGCCGGCTCCATACCGCAACGACTTCCTCCACGAAGTTGACGTTATCGAAGACGTAATGATTGGTATGACTCTCGACTACTTCAAACCGCAGAAGCCGAATGATTTCACAATCGGTAAGCTTTCTGACGTTACACTTTTCAGCCGAAAGACAAAAGAAATCATGGTCGGATTGGGCTATCAGGAGATGATTTTCAACTATCTCGGCTCAAAGCGAGATTATATCGACCGCATGAACATTTCTGCTGATAAAGTTATCGAAATCTTGAACCCGATGAGCGAGAACTATCAGTTCGTACGCCCGTCAATCATCGCTTCACTGCTCCGTGCCGAAAGTGCCGCTGCAAACGCAATCTTCCCGCACAAGATTTTTGAGATTGGTAAAGTTGCATTCCTGGACGATAGCGAAAACACTGGAACAAATCCAATCACTTGGATTCATGACTGCAGCAAACAACGCAAACTTCAACGACTTGGCTTCTGAGGTCGCCTCTATCCTTTACTTCCTCGATCACAAATACGAGGTCAAAGAAGCAAACGACCCACGCTTTATCCCAGGCCGTCAGGCAGCAATCATCGTCAAAGGCAAGCAGGTTGGAATCTTCGGTGAAATTCACCCGCAGGTTCTCGAAAACTGGCAGATCGCAGTTCCATGTGTCGCCGGTGAAATCGACATTGAAGACTTGATGTAGTCCAATTGGCGAATTTTGAAATTAATAGCTGTATCAAAAAAATGGCTTCCAGTCGTGAAAACGGCTTATCGAAACCGCAGGCTAGCCTGCTACACGCATTTTGTGCCTGTAACCATATACGTTTGCCGCTTATGCGGCAGCACAAAATGAGTGTTTTCGTAAGCCGTTTCGCTCCTTCACGCCATTTTTTTGCAATATCTGACAAGTTCCAAAATTCGCCAATCAACCTATGTAACAAAAAGCCCGTCAGAATCAACTGACGGGCTTCACTTTTTTAAATCTTTTTATTTCTAAACTTTTTTACTTCAAAGCCATTTTGAGGACTTCAAGATTTTTTTCCATCGCACCAAGATATGTCGCGCCTTTTTTAATCTGCTTTGCCGTGGTTGACTGAAGCGAGTCAAAAGTCACGACCTTTGCCTTTTTGTTCTTGCTGTTGGAAATTACAGTTTTGGCAATTTTTCCGTTTCCAGTTTCAATCTGGCAGACGCACTGCAAATCAAGTTCGTTCACTTTTTCAGAAAGGAATACGATTGTCTTGAAACTTGCCTCGCTTTCTGCAGAACAACCTGTGAATGCGGCATAATACTTGAGTCCGTAATCCTCTACCAGATAGCGGAATGGGAAACGGTCGCCAAAAACAACTACCTTTTTAGAAGAATTCTTTACCATATCAGTGTATTTTGCATCCAAAGCATCAAGTTTTGCTGTATAAGAAGCAAGATTTTTCTGGTATACATCGGCATTAGCTGCATCTTTTTCACAGAGAGCATCGGCAATTGCGCCACACAAAGTTTTTGCGAATCTCAAAGAAAGCCAAACATGCTCGTCTTTTTCATCTTCTTCGTGATGGTGATGCTCGTGCTCGTCATGTTCATCATGGTCGTCATGACCGTGCTCATCATGGTGATGTTCATGAGCATCTTCGTGATGATGTTCATGCGCATCATGATGCTCATGTTCGTCATCATCGTCATGGTCGTCATGTCCGTGCTCATCGTGACCATGTTCGTGGTGGTGCTCATGCTGCATTCCCTCAACAATTTCCTCGTTCTTTACGCGATCCCCCAAAACCTCGACAAGATTAATCACTTTCATGTTCGGATTCTTGGCATTCTTGATTACATCATCAACCCATTCATCGCTCTCGCCGCCGACATAAACGAAAATGTCCGCCTCAGAAATCTTCGCGATGTCCTTTACGCTCGGCGAATAGCTGTGCAGGTCAACGCCGTTATTCAAAAGAAGAGTAAGCTCCACATTGTCGGCATTCTCCCCGATGACCTCTCTTGCCCAGTCATATTCCGGGAAAATCGTAGTAACAACTTTGAGTTTGTTTGTTTCAGCCTTTGCCTTTTTTGCAAAAACCGAACCGCAACCAAGAGCAAGCAAAACGCCAGCAACTGCAAAAATTTTATTTATTTTCATTTTTTTACCTCCAAATTTATTGCCACACAGATTCGATTTTGCTACGCAAAATCAAGAAAATAAAAATTTTGCCTGAGATTCCGTAGGAATCTCGAATCCGTGTGGTTTTTCTATGCGATTGCCTTTTCATCGAGGCATTTTTCCAGCGCTGATTTGATTTCCGCCTGATCGTAGCCTTTTCCGATAAATACAATCTGATTTTCTCTGTCTCCAAATTCTTCATCCCAGTTTTCTTTCATGTCAGGATTGTTTGCAAGGATCTCGTTTTTCTGCTCGTCAACAAGCGCATCCACCCAGTACGAAACTTCCATTACCGAAGAATTTCGCCCGGCCTGCTCAAAAAGCTGAACGTCCTGATCCGCATCGCTGAACCAAATATAGCCCTTCGCACGAATCAGCGACTTCGGATAATTTTCATTCACGAAATTCAAGAATTTTTCGCGGTTGAAAGGTCGTTTTTCTTCGTAAACAAATGAAGTGATTCCGTATTCATCGGTGCATCCCTTTGTGCCTTCAAGCGAGTTGATTGCCTTCTGGATAGCCGAAGACGAGTCAATCTGCTCAAAATCAAAAGGCTCTTTCGTAACGATTTTATCAAGCTCAATCATGCCTTTTGTCGTGTGGAAAATCGGCGCACGTGGCTGGAACTGACGGACAATCGAATGAACTTCCTCAAGCTGCTTTTCATCCAGCAAATCGCATTTGTTCAAAACAATAAAATTGCAGAACTCAATCTGGTCAACAATCAGCGTAGAAATTTCCTGATTGCTCAGATTGTTCTCATCAACCTTGTCGTCTTCCTTGCGGCGTTTAAGGTCACTCCTGAGTTCACTCAGAAATTCCCGGTAAATTCGGTCAGCATCAACGACAGTCACAACAGAAGTGAGATAAACACTTGTATTCGGATTGTCTTCCTCATAAGCCAAAAAACTTGCCGAAACCGCACCAGGATCAGAAATTCCCGAGGCCTCGACAAAAACAACTTCAACCGAGTCCAGCTTGGAAATTTTTTCAATCTGCTCAATAAATTCATCGCGCAGGGTACAGCAGATACAGCCGTTCTGAAGCTCAAACATCGGGCATTCAGTGACATTCTCGCGATTATCTTTAAGAATTTCCGCATCAATATTAACGCTACCCATATCATTTACAATCAGGGCAACCCGGCGTTTTTCCTGTTTCAAAAGATTGTTCAAGAGCGTAGTTTTGCCCGAACCAAGATAGCCCGTAATCAGCACGACAGGCTTTTTCTGAGTTTTATTCATAATTCATTCCTTTTTTAGCGCAATTTTACTTCCTACGCCCTTCCGCAGCTCAGTAGCCCTCGGTCGAAAGCTTTCGCTTTCGACTGGCTTCGCCACTGCTACACGGCGGGCGCGAATATTATTGTAAAAAAGGAATTCAATTGTTGAGTTTGATTTTTTCTGTTACAGGAGTTGCAAAAACTATGAAAGAAAGAACCAGTACAAAAGTGAATGGAATTAAAGAGAAGTTCTGAACTTGAACGGAGAGAGAAACACCTAGATTGAGGTTCTGGAAATTTGCCTTGGCGATTTGCAAAATGGCGCAAACCTGACAATCCTCATCTTCATGATTGTGCTCAATGTGATGAGAAACAAAAAAGACAGAAAGACAAAGTGACGCTGCAAGCATTACCGCAAGCAAAAGCGAAACCTTTTCTTTCTGTCCCTTGTAAATATGTCTCATTAAAACTCCGCCCTCAAATTGATGAAAGCATCAATTTGAGAACGAATGTCAAATTACACCAAACTAACAAAAATGTCAATATGAGAATGAGTCTCAAATCAATATTTTGTTGGTTAAATATCGAGTTTTGCAAATTGTTGGAGATTCACAAAAACAAGCTCTCGGCGGGAACATGGCACTGGAATCCACGGTTGTGCGAAATTGGAAATTAGACTCGCTTCGCTCGCTCTCACAAAGTGGATTCGTGCCATAACCCCGCCTACGCTTGTTTTTGCACTGTTCAGCAAATGCAAAACTCGATATTTTTCCATTCTATGCCCAAAAGACATATAATGTTGAGTTTTAATCTTGCCGGATATTGCAAAAAAACGGCGCGAAAGAGTGAAACGGCTTACGAAAACACTCGTTTTGTGCTGCCGCGTGAGCGGCAAACGTATAAAGTTACAAGCACAAAACGCGTGTAGCAGGCTAGCCTGCGGTTTCGATAAGCCGTTTTCACGACTGGGAGCCGTTTTTAACACAGCCCGGAAATTTTAAAACTCAACATTTGGGATTGTAATCATTTCCCTGGTAATGTCGGCAATTTTGAGCGCGCCAGTCATTGCCATAGTGTCTTCAAGCTCGCCTTTGATTTTTTCGACATAAGCTTTTACGCCTTCTTCGCCAGCACCAAAAACAGCGTTCACAAAAGGTCTTGTAATTATTACCGCATCAGCACCGAGCGCAAGAGCCTTGAAAACATCGGTTCCGCTCCGGATACCGCCGTCAACGATAATCTTTATTTTGCCTTTTACAGCCTCGGCAATTTCTGGAAGGACTTCGGCTGTTGCCGGGCAACCGTCCAAAACTCGTCCGCCATGATTTGAAACTACGATTGCGCTTGCTCCGGCTTCCATTGCTTTGAGCGCACCACGAACAGTCATTACGCCCTTAATGATGAATGGAAGTTTTGCCATCTCGACAATCTGCTTGAGCTCGGCCACAGATTTGCTTCCAGCCGGTGGATTTCTGTTCTTTAAGAATGGAAGACCAGCCGCATCAATGTCCATTGCCATCGCAAAAGGATTTCCTGTGCGGACAAGCTCCATCTTTTCTTTGATTGTATCTAAATCCCAGGGTTTAATTGTAGGAATTCCAATTCCGTTGTTTGCGGCGATTGATTTTGCGGCACCTTCCATAACCTTGATGTTAACGCCATCCCCGGTAAACCCCACGATTCCATTTTTGGCACAACCAGTAAGAAGAGTATGGTTATAAGACAAATCATCGTATTTTTCACCGTAATGAAAATTTACGCTCCCTACAGGGCCTGCAAAAACAGGAATAGCAAAATGCATTCCAAAGAATTCAATAGAAGTATCTACGGTTCCATGCTCATAAATTGTGTCCATATTCACGCAAATATTCTGCCAGGCATTAAAATTACGGATGGCAACGGTTCCGCTCCCCTTAGCCCCAGGACCTGGAATCGTATTTTTACAAGCCACTCCGTTACATACAGGACAAGCCTTGCACTTGTCGCCAATAGTTTTTCTTGCTTCTTCAAGAACCTCTGAATATGTCATTTTGTACCTCTAAGCAATACTAGCATATCAGAATTACGGACACAACAAAAATATTTTAATCCCGCGCAAAAACAATCTTCACGTAAATTTGAGCCGTATTAAATTTTTGAGTTGAATCTATTCCGTTTTTCAGACAATCGACTTTATAAATAAACGAATCGCGCAATCCCAGTGTAAAATGTTTTGCAATCTTATGTTCATAACCAAGTTTTGTCTGAATCAAAAAGTGCTTTTCACCTTCTGCCTCTTCCAGCTCAGAAGAAAGGTAGGGGAGCACGAAACTTGACTCCACATCGCCATAAAGAGTCCCAAAGAAAGAATTTCCGAGTAAAAATCCAGCTTTCGCAAGAATTCCATACGTAAAATCATAATATCTTGGAGGATTAAGCTTATCCGGACCAGAAAAATTAACCTTCACATTGTTCATGACTGGATACAAACTTCGTGTACCCATGAAAATTCCGTCAAGCTGTGCCGAAAACCGAAAAATTCCGTCAAAATCAGAAGTTTTTTTGGTTCCGATATATTTGACACCGACCGCCGCATTTGAAAAAGCCATCTCCTTAGTCTTTTTGCCGTCGTACATAAGGTTTACGCCCAAAGTTCCTTCACTATTTTCAAAATACAAACCTTGAGAATACAAAAAACCGTCAATTAAAAAATCAATATTATAATAACGCTTGGAAGAAACCGTAAGATCGAGGTCTGCTGTAAATAAGTCGAAAGGTTCTTTTGAAGTGTGCGCATCCTGCACCCCATACTGAATATGAAACTCGCATCCTCCGGCACTTTTTTTCTTATGCTCAGAATCTAATGAATCCGAAACTTCCGAAAACGAATGATCCATTCCGCCATGAAAAATAAAATCAATTTCCTCTGTTCGACCAGAAACATATGTCCGCTTGTTCTTTATCGCAGAATTAAGTCCGTCAGCCGGGCTTAACAACCATGCCAATGCCGGAAAAAGCTCATTCGCATCAAGATAAAGACGATGAAGCGTTTCGCCAACAATCGCGCCACAAATCGGAGTTGTAATTATATCATTCACAGAGGGAGTCGTTGTTTCGCCAAATTCTTCCCACAAAAATGAACCTCCAGCAGCTATAAAAAATGACTGCCAGAAATCAAGCCCGTTTGAACGTCCTGCACCATAATATAAAGAACCTTGATATGGGTGCCCAAACTGATTCATAAAATAGCCATCTTTATCCCAAACCCAACGGCTTTTTAAATTTTCCTTCATCGTCGAAAGTGTTGTCTGACTGTATTCCTCTTCAAGAACAATCCGCGCACAACTGTTAAAAATCATATTTACCAGACAAACATCGCCCGCAGAAATAACAACATCCTTTACAGAAGCTGATTCACTTTCACCATTCGGTTCACTCTGAGCAAAAAGGCTTGCCACAAAAAACAAAAAAATAACAAAAGCTGCAAAAATTTTCTTCATAGGCTAGAAATATAACAGAAAACACAAAAAAAGTACTAGAAGAATAGAATTAAAGGAACTTTATCGCCCCGTGCGGACAAGCGGCCTTGCAATCTCCGCAGCGGATGCAGTCCATGCTGTTGGGATTTTGCCACACAGGAACATCGAGCTTGCAGATTTTCTGACAGGCTCCGCATTTCGTGCATTTTTCGGAGTCGATTTTAAATCGATAGAAAGAAATCTTGTTGAAAATTCCATAAATCGCTCCGAGCGGGCAAATGTAGCGGCAAAAAGGGCGGTATATTATAATAGAAGAAAGAATCGTGACCAAAAGGATAGCAAGTTTCCAGCGGAAGATAAATCCAGCGGCTCCCCGCATAGCATTGTTCAGAAGAACAAGCGGAATACCGCCTTCAAGCGTTCCCACCGGGCAAATCCACTTGCAGAACCACGGCTCGCCAAGGCCTGTGATGTCAATCACGAACATCGGAAGCAGAATCACAAAAACGCCGAGGAAAAGGAACCTTAGCCAGCGTAAGCCTTTCTCACCCGAAAGACGGCGGATTTTTCTGACAAATGGAATCTTAAAAAGCAAGTCCTGAATCAGCCCGAACGGACACAAAAAACCGCACACGAACCTGCCGAGCAACGTTCCGAAAATAACAAGCAGCCCCACAACATACATTGAGATTTTGTACTCGCGGGCATTTAGCGTTGCCTGCAATGAACCAATCGGACAAGCACCAAGCGCACCAGGGCAGGAATAGCAGTTCATTCCGGGAACGCAGATGAATTTGAAGCTGCCTTCAAAAATCTGGCCGTTCGCAAAGCCTTTGATGTAACCGTTGGAAAGGGCGGCAAAACAAGCCTGAATTATGAGACGGATTCGACTGTGTTTTTTTAGTTTAGAGTTTGTTACCATACGATAGTTTTCATTTATTGCCACACGGATTCGGGATTTCTAACGAAATCCCAGCATGAAGAATTATCCAATTCCGATACATTCCATGCAGATACGGGTTGCCTTGTTAAAGACCGTCTCTGCCTCACCACGGGAAATGCCCGCAAGCACGAGGACGATTCCAATGCAGAGAGAGACAATTGCGATGATTTTTCGATGTTCTTCGATTAATTTCATTAAAGCAGCCTGCGGAAGTACACTATTTCTTTAAAATCTCGTCGATGATTTTCTGCCAGTCTTTTTGACTTCGCGAGCCAAGATAAGCTTCGCCAATTTGCTTGCCGTTTGAGTCCACGAAAATTGTCGTCGGAACAGCCTGAACGCCCCGAAGAACTCCGCTGAACATTTCTTTTGACGGAATTATGTGGGTGTAATTCGCACCGGTCTGAGCGATTATTGCCTCGCCGCTTGATTTTACGCGCGAATCCACATTTCCCTTGCGATCAAGAATATCAATCACGATTCCGACAACTTCAACGCCATTGCTTTTGTTCGCTTCGTTTAGTTTTGCAAGATCTGGCATTTCACGGATGCAAGGGCCGCAGAATGTACCCCAGATGTTCAGCATTGTCACTTTGTTTTTAGCAAAAATCTCGCTTGTGACAGGCGCGCCGTTCAAGTCAGTGGCCGTGAATGTGATTTTCTCGCCTGCTTTTTGTGCAAATGTAAGCGACGAGAATGCAAGAAATGCGATTGCAATCAAAAATCTTTTCATGTTGATCTCCTTTCGGTCACTGCGCATATTCGAAGTGACCTGTAAATATAATTCGAAGTTCCACAATTTTATCACAGAGATTTACGTTTTTTCTGTGACTTTGTTACTTTTTCCCGTTTACCAGTTCAAAACTCCGCCCGGTAAGAGAGCAGAGCCTGTCGAAATCAGTCACACCGGTCAGAAGAACCGTTATCCAGTATTTTTTGTTCATGTGATAGGCAGGAAAAATTGATTTTTTGTCGATAATTTCATTTATGTGATCTTTGTCAGCCTTCAAGTTCACGACAAATACATTTTCATCATTTTCAAAACCAAGATTCCTGTAGGTTATATTCATGATAAGCGCGAACCATTTTTGATTCGGGCAGCGGAATACGGCAGCGTCATCATAGCGGCCAGATTTAAATGATGACTGAGCTTCACCCGGATTTTTTGGAGCCGCCCAGGGAAAATCAGGCTTACAATTGAACTCAGATTCCAAAAAATGAATGTATTTTTCATGCAAATCAGAAATCACAAAACAGGCCTGACGAAAGTCTTCGACAATACCCTGAACTTGACTGCGGATTTGTGAGACAAAAGAGCCGTTCGCACTTTCTACATCAAAAAGAGCATATTTTGAATCTGGAAAATCGTCCGCGGACTCATAAACTTCTGCAGTAAATTTTTCATCTTTAACAAGAAGCTTTACATAAAAACCTGTTTCAGAAAGAGACTTTTTGCATATGTAAGCATCGCCGCGTTTTTCAAAACCAAAGGATGCAAACTTAGCATAATCTGGCACGGCGGAACGAAAAATGTAACTGTAGTCCATAATAATTTTCCATTTTACCACAGAATTTTTACTTTTTCTTTGGAGTCAAAGGCCTTTTCGGCTGTTTTGGCTTTTTACTGGCAGTCGGCTGCTTTTTGCTTTTGTTTGTCGCATCCGTTTTTTTGCCTTCGTCAGTGTTAAAATTCGCTTTCAGATAGAAATTTTCAATCGGCTGATAGCCCAAAGGAGCGACAATTGCGTAGTTTTCACGATCGTCGTCGGCGTACTGGGGAACAAAGCAAACGCCGTCCACACATTCGTCGGGATTTGTGGAGTATTTTGTGGCGGAAAATAGCGAGGATGCAAAAAACGCGAGAGCCGTTCCTGCAAAAAGAAGTTTTTTCATCTTGACCTCCGTAGTTTCCTTTCAGGTATTACACATTAAAAACGCGTCTCCCGTGATTTTGTTACATCAGGCAAGGAAAAAACGAAAATCTCAACTAAAAACAAAAAACGCCAGCCTTACCTGAAAAAGCAAGACTGGCGTATATTCCCATCACAGTGATTTTGCGTTAGCAAAATCGAATCCGTGTGGCAACCACTTTACTATTCATTAAATTCACTTACGAGAGCTGAGACTGTAGCCTTAGCATCGCCGTAAATCATTACAGTATTGTCGTTTGTGAAGAGTGGGTTTTCTACACCAGAGAAGCCTGTACCCTTACCACGTTTGAGTACGAATACTGTGCGAGCCTCGTGTGCGTTTACGATTGGCATACCGTAGAGTGGTGAGCTTTCGTCGTTGATAGCATCCGGGTTAACAACGTCGTTTGCACCGATAACGATTGCAACGTCAACATTGCTCATCTGTGGGTTCATCTCGTCAGCTGTTTTGAGCTGCTCATATGGAACATTTGCCTCAGCAAGCAATACGTTCATGTGTCCTGGCATACGACCTGCAACCGGGTGGATTGCGAAGTTTACTTCTGCACCGTTCTCTTCAAGCTTGTCGCAAAGCTCTTTTACAGCGTGCTGAGCCTGAGCTACAGCCATACCGTAACCTGGAACGAATACAACGTTCTTTGCAGCCTCGAGAATCATGTAAGCATCCTCGACAGACATAGATTTTGGCTCTTTTGCAGGACCATTTGCGCCCTTCTTCTTCTGACCGCCGAAGCTCTTGAAGAGGAGGGAACCGAATGTGCGGTTCATAGCCTTACACATAATCAATGTAAGGATGAGACCAGAAGCTCCTACGAGACATCCAGAAACAACCAATACTGTGTTGTTGATTGCGAAACCAGCAAAAGCAGCAGCCAAACCAGACAAAGCATTCAAGAATGAAATGATAACCGGCATATCACCACCACCGATTGGGATAACCATTGTGAAGCCCAAAAGGAGGAAGATTGCTGTTGAAGCGATGATTGCATATTTCTCGATTTCTGCGCATCCGAGTGGATTGTCAGAAGTCAAGAAAGCGTAAGCGATGATTGAAACAAGACCGAGAACGCACAAAACGCCGTTTACAGCGTTCTTAGCAGGAATTACCCAGCCTTTGAAAGTCATTTTTCCGCTCAATTTGCCCCAAGCAACCAAAGAACCTGTGAATGCAACAGCACCGATTGCAATTGTGAGGCCGAGTGAAACTGCTGTGAAGTAGTCACCTTTCTCTGCAGCGATGTACTGAGTCAAAGCAACGAGAAGTGAAGAAAGACCACCGAAACCGTTGAACAAAGCAACGAGCTCTGGCATACCAGTCATCTGAACTTTCTTAGACCAGATAGCACCGATGATTGTACCAATCAAAACAGCTACGATAATCCAGCAATAGCCGTTTGCCAAAAGTGGGTTTCCGCCCCAGGCACCAGCGTCAGAAGCAAATGCGCTCATAACATCTTTCTGAACAAGAACTGTTACACAAGCAATCAACATACCGACTGCTGACCCTTGCGTGCTGTATCTGTCTTTCCGAGCAATTTGATACCACGGATGAAGAAGATACAAGAAACCATGTAAAGAATTTTAATAGCTATATCAGACATTTCTCAGCACCTCTTATTTCTTAGAGTCCTTTTTCTTGAACATACCAAGCATTCGGTCTGTTACCATGTAACCACCGATTACGTTGATAGTAGCAAAAACAATAGCGAGGAAGCCGAGAACAGCTCCGACCTTTCCACCGATTTTAACGGCTGCTGCTGTGATAGAAATAGCACCAACAACAGTGATACCAGAAATAGCGTTAGTTCCTGACATCAACGGTGTATGAAGCTGTGAAGGAACTTTTGCAATCAACTCCAATCCAAGGAAAGCAGCGATTACA
>CACZYY010000080.1 GCA_902785455.1 uncultured Spirochaetaceae bacterium | reverse complement strand
AAGGGCGGCGAGTGTGTAAAAATAAACATAATCTGTCGTGCCGTACAAAAAAATCAATTTTGCACAAATAAGGCTGATAAAAATGACATATTCAAAAAAAGCCGCCAAAGGCCCGAAAACGAAAAGTGTGGCAATCATAAAAATCGTGTCGAAGAAAAGCGACGCATGAAGAACGTCCTGAAAAAACGAGGTAGCAATAAAATCGCCCACGCTGAACAGAAGAATGGTGAGAAGTACAGACGGTTTGATTTTTGGAAAGTGGGTTAGCACTTTGGTAGCCATAGAATTTATTATAGCATGAAATTTGTTTTTGGTAAAAGAAGATAAAAAATCCCCATATTATCGGATATTAGTTTTTTTGTTCGAATTTGACACATGCAATATATTGTGTTACCTTGTAATTGAATATTATATATTTTGGAGGTGTTTGTATGGCTACAATGAGCATTAGAACGAACGATGAACGAAAATATTCTTTTGAGGGGTTTTGCGAATCAATTGGAATCACTGTAACTGCTGCCGTAAATATGTTTATGAACGCTTGCCTGCGCGAAAACCGTATTCCGTTTGAGATTAAGGCTGATCCATTCTGGAGCGAAGAAAACCAAAAACGGCTCAGAACATCTCTGGAGCATGCAAAGCAGGGAAAACTCACCAAGCACGAAATCAGTGAGGTTGAGTGATGGATAAACTTTGGACTGATGAGGCATGGGAAGACTTTCTGAATCTTCATTCTGATAAGCGTCTCGTGAAAAAACTCGATGCACTGTTAAAAGACATTGACCGGAACGGATATTCCGGGATTGGAAAACCTGAGCCGCTGAAAGAAGATTTATCAGGCTATTGGAGCAGGCGAATTGACGATTTTAACCGTATTGTTTACAGAATCGTTGAAGAAGGTGAGAGCTCTTATGTCGAAATCATACAGTGCGGAACTCATTATCATAAATAAAAATCCCCGCCCGGGCTGTGGAATTCGTGCCCAGACGGGGAAGCTGATAAACTTAACTTTGAAATGAACTTAGTTTACTTTTGTCCATTTTTTTTCGTTGTTTGTAAGAGGTGCTGAAAATTTCATTTCTGAACTTACAGCTCCGACATCCTGACCACAGATGAATTTGAGGTCTTCATCGATTGCTTTAATTGTCATTGTTGCTTTTGCATCATTTCCTTTAGCAGGTGTAGCGTTAACCTCAACTGTAAATGTACCTTTTACAGATTTGTTGTAAACGACAGCTGTACAAGTCAAGGTGTTCCCGTTTACAGCAGTTACATATCCCTGAATAGAATCTTTGCTGTAATCCATTCCATCAGAACCTCTGTTAGCTTCAAATTTGACAGAGATTCCATGCGATCCATCATCGTAACCTGATATTTGCGATGAGCTAGAATGTTCCTCATCAAACTCTCCGCCTGTAAGGCCCGTAAAGTTTCCGTTGAAGTAAGGCTCGATTGTAATTCCTGATTCAGTCTCTTCGTAAGAAATAGAATTAACCTGCTCAAAAAAGATTGTCTGCCATTTTCCATGTGCTTCAACATAATCAGCAGGTAATCCGGCATATTTAAGAAGTGTTTTATCATCTTTTTTTGCATAAGCTTCAACGCTTGTGTATTCTTTTCCATCATCCCACTTTGTGCGGAAGATATAATACAGGCGTTTGTTTGTTGCATCGTAAGAGTAGTAGTAAGTCGCATCTTTTATATTAGACTTTGAGACTTCCATAACACCATTGTTGAAGGTGACTTTCATGACCTCATTCCAGTTATTGTATTTCCATGATGTACCGTTAAATGGGTCTGTGCCAACGGATGCAGGCAGTTTTGATTTCAATACTGCAGAAGGCAAATCTCTGTCATCGATTTCTGGACTTGTCTCAATCTTTTTCCAGCTTGCAGTGAGTGTTATGTCCGAGTTGATTGTTGTGTTAAAGTTGAAAGAGGAACCATTTTCATCTTTCCAGCCTTCAAAATCGTAGCCGTCCTTTGTAGGATCTGTCGGTTTTTTTGCTTTTTCGCCTTTTGTAACTTTCTGTGATGTTACGCTGCTTCCGCCATTTGAGTTGAATGTAACTGTATAGGTTTTTACGTTTGTGTCAGTATTTCCGCTTCCGCTTGAGTTACTGCCAGTTTTTGTCATAGTAAATCCCCACATCGTTGTGTACTTGTTTGATAAGACTCCGTTTGTGATTGTACAGTCAAAAATATCAGCATCAAGTAAGCTGACCCAACCACCATTTTTATATTCGTAACTTTCAGTGCAAGTCAGAGTTCCGTTGTCAAAATCACCGTTTTTGAATTTGTATGTTCCTTTTTCGTCTGGGGTTCCGTTGCGATACTGCACATAAGTGCCATTCTCATAGAACTCAGCGGTAACAGTCTCGCCCCAAGCTGTTCCTGAAAATGTCGCAGAACCTGTCGTTTTGGAATCAGAAGGCGTATCTTTTCCAGAATCTGCTTCAACTTTCGAAGTGTAAGTCGCTGTAAAGTCCTTGTAATCTACTGTCAAAACCTTATCTTTGATAGTCCATGTTCCAGTATATTTTTCGGCTTTTTCATCGTCTGTTCCTGTAAGCTTGACTTTGCCGTTTTCCCAGTTGCCTTCTTCGAGAGTGTAAGTGCCTTTTGCTTCTGTAGCTGTGTCAGTATGGCTACCAATAGATCGTTCTTCAATGTATTCGAAAGATCCATTCTTATAGAAGATGAAGTAGTCATGCATTCCTGTCCGGCCATCTGTCGGTTCCCATTCATATTTCGCTACGTAATCGACATTGCTTCCGCCGCCGTTGCCACTGTCAGAATCATCGCCGCTGCTACATGCAACTAGCGATACTGTAATTAATCCAACTGCAAGCAATGCAAGCAGTGCCGAAAAGAATTTTGTGATTTTTTTCATATAAAACTCCTGAAAATTGATTTTTAATCTATTTTATGTTTTGAAAAAAAATAAAGAAAGTGAGTTAACTCACCAAAACTGGGGTTAATTAAATTGATGAAAAATCGGTCTTGACCAATCTTTTGGCTTTTCGATATAGTAGATATGTAAATTATGTCAAAGGCGACACTATTCGTGGTAATGGTGTCGCCTTTTTTGTTTTTTGAATAGGAGAAGTATATGTGTGGATTTGTTGGAGCATTTGATTTGAGTTCGGGGGGAAAACCTCTTGCAGATGGATTGCGGGATGAGCTTCGCGCACAGGTTCTGGAGATGAGCAAAAAGATTCGCCATCGCGGACCGGACTGGAGCGGTGTCTACACTGGTAATAATGCGATTTTGAGCCATGAGCGTCTTTCAATCGTTGACCCTTTGAGCGGTAAGCAGCCTTTGATTAGTGATGACGGCAAATTAATTCTGGCTGCTAACGGTGAAATCTACAATCACAAGGAAATCAGAAAATCTTTTGAGGGCAAATACAATTTTTTGACTGGAAGCGACTGTGAGGTTATTCTTCCGCTTTACAAGGAATATCGTGATTCAGGTAATTTCGCTGAGATGATTGAAAAACTGAGCGGAATTTTTGCTTTCGCACTTTATGACAGCGAGCGTGACACATATCTCATTGCCCGTGACGAAATCGGTGTAATTCCGTTGTATCAGGGCTGGGACAAAGCTGGCCGTTATTATGTTGCGAGTGAGCTTAAGGCTCTGGAAGGCGAGTGCGTTACAATCGAAGAATTCCCGAACGGAAGTTATTTGTGGTCAAAAGGTTGCCACACAGATTCAGAATCGCTACGCGATTCCAACAACGAAAATACAAATAAGGGAGATTCCGTAGGAATCTCGAATCCGTGTGGAATTATAAAACCTGTCCGCTGGTACAAGCGTGACTGGGAATCTTACGAGAATGTCAAAAATTCTCCGAAAGCAACTGACGAAAAGGGCGAGGTTATCAATCCTAGCGTAATCGAAAAAGTGCGAAACGGCCTTGAAGCGGCTGTAAAAGCACAGCTCATGAGCGATGTTCCTTACGGTGTTTTGCTCAGCGGTGGCTTGGATTCTTCTATTATTGCCGCAATCACTCAGAAATTCTCTAAAAAGCGCGTTGAGTCGGACAGCAAAGAGAGCGCATGGTGGCCTCAGCTTCACTCGTTCGCAGTTGGTCTTGAAGGAAGCCCTGATTTGGTTGCTGCTCAGAAGGCCGCTGACTATATTGGAACGGTTCATCACGAAGTTCACTTTACGATTCAGGAAGCTTTGGACGCTCTGCCGGATGTAATCTATCATATCGAAACTTACGACATTACAACTGTCCGCGCTTCAACTCCGATGTATCTTCTTGCCCGCGTAATCAAATCAATGGGAATCAAGATGGTTCTTTCTGGTGAGGGAAGCGACGAGCTTTTCGGCGGATATTTGTACTTCCACAAGGCTCCGAATGCTCAGGAATTCCACGAGGAATTGGTACGAAAAATGAGCAAGCTTCATCTTTATGACTGCCTGCGTGCAAATAAATCTCTTATGGCCTGGGGCGTTGAGGGCCGTGTTCCGTTCCTGGATAAAGATTTTATCGACATCGCGATGAGCCTTAACCCAAGCGACAAAATGAATATCAGACTTCCGGACGGAAAGCAGCGTATGGAAAAATGGATTTTGCGAAAGGCTTTCGAAGATTTGCTCCCAGAGAGCATCGCATGGCGTCAGAAAGAGCAGTTCAGTGACGGCGTTGGCTACAACTGGATTGACACTCTCAAAAAGATGACAGAAGAAAAGGTCAGTGATCAGGAATTTGCACGCCGAGAGAACCGCTTCCCGGTAAATCCTCCAAAAACAAAAGAGGAATATTACTACCGAGAAATTTACAGCCGTCTTTTCCCAAGCGACAGTGCAGCAAAATGTGTTCCTCACGAAGCTGGTGTTGCTTGTAGCACTGCAAAAGCCCTCGAATGGGATGCTGCATGGAAGAACATGGATGAGCCATCAGGTCGCGCTATTTCTGGCGTACATGATAGTGCTTACTAAGTAAATGCTGTCTGCGAGTTTTCGCATCGCGGAAACTCGTTAAGCACGCGTTAGCGTGCGACGAGTACACGATAAGGCATATTAATGGAGCGCAACTATGAGTAAATTTATTTTTGTTACTGGCGGTGTTGTTAGCGGTCTTGGAAAAGGAATTACAGCCGCTTCTCTTGGACGACTTTTGAAATGTCGCGGATTAAAAATTGCTTCTCAGAAGCTTGATCCTTACATGAACGTTGACCCGGGCACGATGAGTCCTTTTCAGCACGGTGAGGTTTTTGTAACTGATGATGGAGCTGAGACTGATTTGGATTTGGGACATTACGAGCGTTTCATCGATGAGAATCTTACAAAATATTCGAACCTTACGAGCGGCCGTGTATATTGGAACGTTTTGAACAAAGAACGAAATGGTGATTATCTTGGTCAGACCGTTCAGATTATTCCTCATGTTACGAACGAAATCAAAGACTTTATCCTTAAAAATGCCGAGGAATCTAAGGCTGACGTAAGTATCGTTGAGATTGGCGGTACAATCGGTGATATTGAAAGCCAGCCGTTCCTTGAGGCAATCCGCCAGCTTTCTTTGGAAGTTGGTCGTCGAAACTGCCTTTTTATTCATGTTTGTCTCGTTCCGTATATTTCTGGAAGCGATGAATTTAAATCTAAGCCTACTCAACACTCCGTCAAGGAATTGATGGCCGTGGGAATTCACCCGGATATTATCGTTGCCCGCTGTGACAAAGAAATTCCTGGGGATATTCGAAAAAAGATTTCTCTTTTCTGTAATGTGAGCGAGGATTGCGTTATCAATAACACGACTTGCAGAAGTTTGTACGAAGTTCCGCTGATGCTTCATGCCCAGAATATGGACGATGTTGTTTGCCGGGATTTGGGGCTTGAAAAAGTGACTGATTACAAGGCTTTGGCTGACTGGTCGCAAATGGTCGAGACAATTCATTCTCGAACTGGCGAGGTTCAGATTGCTCTGGTCGGAAAATATGTCAAGCTTCACGACTCATATTTGAGCATCGTCGAGAGCCTGAATCATGCTTCTTTCGTAATCGGTAAAAACGTTAAAATCAAATGGGTTGACTCGGATTCTGTTACGGACGAAACTGCTGAATCGATTTTTTCTGATTGTTCGGGAATCATTCTTCCGGGCGGATTTGGTCAGCGCGGAATTGAGGGTATGATTGCGGCCTGCCGATATGCACGAACTCACAACGTTCCTTATTTTGGAATTTGTCTTGGAATGCAGATAAGTGTGATTGAATTTGCGCGTGATGTTCTTGGTCTTAAAAATGCGAACAGCCGGGAATTTGACGAGCTCTGTGAAAATCCTGTCATCGACTTGATGAAAGATCAGGAAGGCGTTATTCTTGGTGGAACAATGCGTCTTGGCAGCTATCCATGCAAAGTTGCAGACGGCACAATTATGAAAAAAGCATACGGCTCTGACTTAATCGAGGAACGTCACCGACACCGCTACGAATTCAACAATGACTACCGCGATCAGATGACTGCGGCAGGTCTTGTAATCAGCGGAAAAAGTCCTGATGACAAAATCGTTGAGACTGTTGAATTGCCGCAGGGCGAGGGTGAAGGAAAGCACAAATTCTTTATCGGCGTGCAGTTCCACCCGGAATTCAAGAGCCGTCCGAACAATGCAGGAAAATTGTTTGTTGAATTCGTGAAGGCTTGTGCTTTCTAAGAGCGGGATTGTAAGAGGAAAAAATGAGCAAAGCATATTTGATTCTTGCTGACGGAACTGTTTTTGAAGGAACTTCAATCGGTGCAGAAGGCAAAACGATTGGCGAGACTGTTTTCACAACAGGCATGACAGGTTACATCGAGACTTTGACCGACCCGAGCTATTTCGGGCAGATTGTTACACAGACTTTCCCGTTGATTGGAAACTACGGCGTTGAGAGCGGGGATTTTGAGAGCAAAAAAAGCTGGGTTCGTGGTTACATAGTGCGTGAACTCTGTGATAAGCCGAGCAATTTCCGTTGTGAAGACGGATTAAGCGCATTCCTTAAAGATCAGAATATTGTCGGAATCTGCGGAATCGACACAAGAAAACTCACGAAAATCCTGCGCGAAGCTGGTGTCATGAACGGAATGATTCTGAGCGGAGATGAAAGCGAAAAACTCAAAACTGAAAACGGAAAGCTTGTAGCGGAAAACTCACTTCTCGAAGAAATCCGTGCCTATAAAATCGAAAAGGCCGTTGAGAGCGTTCAATCGCTTTGTAATGAGAATGACGGGGATTTTAAGGGGCAGCGCCCCTTAGGAGAGGGGGTAGCGGAAAACGCCAATGGCGGTTGCAGCGAGGGGGAGACTTCCCCCAAAATTGCTAACTCCTCATCGCCAGCTCCTAAGTTTTCTGTCGTTCTTTTTGATTTTGGAGCTAAGGCGAATATTGAGCGGGAACTGGAAAAACGCGGGTGCAAGGTTACTGTCGTGCCTTTTGATACTACGGCTCAGAAAGTGATTGAGCTTAATCCAGACGGAATCATGCTTTCTAACGGGCCTGGAGATCCTGCAGAAAATGTCAATATAATAGAAGAAATCCGAAAATTGTGTGAATCTCGAATTCCGATTTTTGGAATTTGTCTTGGACATCAGATGCTTGCGCTTGCCCGCGGAGCAAAAACTTCCAAGCTGAAATATGGTCATCGTGGCGGAAATCATCCGGTAAAGGACTTGGAAAGCGGCCGGGTTTTCATCACAAGCCAGAATCATGGTTATGCCGTTGAGAGTGAAACTCTGCCAGACTATGCCAAACTGAGCTTTGTGAATGCGAACGACAATACTTGCGAGGGCGTGACATACACAGATATTCCGGCCTTCAGCGTGCAGTTCCATCCTGAAGCATGCGGCGGCCCGCACGACACTAATTTTTTGTTCGACAAGTTCATCGAAATGATGCGATAAAAATAGTTATGTCAAATTTCCCAGGGTGTGGTATAATATTTTCATATAAAAAAGAGGATGAAAATGAATACTACACTCAAGGGGCTTTCTAAAAAGCGAATTTTTCTTGCGGCTGGGGCTGTGTCTGCTTTTTTGTTGCTGGTCTGCTTATCTTTGATGCTGCTTTATGTCCGAAAGCCGATGAAGTTTAATTTTGATGCCGCTTATTTTTGGGCAGAAAAAAAGGTTTATGTTGATAACTGGCTTTACGAGGAATTGCCTTCCGGACACGATTATTTTCTTTTTTTGCCAGAAAAGTACCGCAAGGACAAGGACAACGAGAGCGCAAAACTTCCGTTGATTGTAGTTTTTCATGGAAGTGACGAAAAATATTCATCTTTACGAAAATATGGACGTCAGTTTGCAACCAAAGATTTTCAAAAAAAAATTTATCCTGAAGGTGCGGCTGTTCTTGTCATTCTTTCCCGAATCAATTATTTTACTGACCCTGCAAGCACAAGTCTTTTGATTCAAAATATCGCAGTCAGAAACAAATGCATCGATAAAACGAATATTATCGGCTACGGTTTTTCCCAGGGAGCAAAATTCGTGGTTGAGCTGGCTTGTCATGAGCCTCGGCTTTTCCGCGCCGTGATTTCTGGGAGTGGTTTTTACGATATAAGCCTCAAAGAGCTGATTTCTGTTTTGCCGGTGCAATTTTATTCTGCTGTTTCAAAAAATGACAAAGGAATTTATGAGCAGGGAAGAAGAGTCGGAAAGCTTTGTGGAAAATGGTGCAAAAACTCACATTATATCGAATACGAAACTCGCGGGCATTTTTGGGTTGAGCTTAATGATAAGACAAGTAACGGGGACGAAACTGTAACTGATTGGCTTATCAAGATTGTAAACTGATTTTCAAAATTGCCTCTAAAACATGGGATTTTTAGAGGTTCCTTTCTGATATTGCATTTCATCGGCTGAATTGTGCATCTTATCTAAAATTCATTCTCAAAAAAGAAATTACTCAGTAGAATATTCTGGAAAAGATGGAAAACTGAGTTTTATATCAATGAAAACCGCGGCAAATTTTGTTTTTCAGAATTATATCAAAATAACATGGAGGAGAATTTAAAATTATGAAAGGTCACTTAAAGGAATTCAAACTATATTACGGACGGCTTTTGGCGATTGCGGTCCCGCTGATTCTCAGCAACATCATAAATCAGCTTCAGATGCTGATTGACCGTATCTTTTTGGGAAACGCGAACTCTTTGTACATGAGCGTTCTGGGAAATGTGAGTTCCCCTGTGTGGACAACCATGTCAGTTTGTATTTCAATCACGACAGGCGCATCGATTCTTATAAGTCAGAATGTCGGATCAAAAAATCAGGAGAAGGTTGAGGAATTTTCAGGCTCGCTCTTGAAATTCAACAATATTCTTCCGGTCATGCTGTTCTTCTTGTGGGGATTTTTCTCTGCTCCGATTTTCCGCTTGATGGGCGTTTCTGAGACTATTCTTCCGTGGTGCGTGGACTATGCCAGCTATTATGCGCCGTCATTCCTTTTGATTGGTTTTGGCGGTTCGTTCATGGTTATTTTCCAGACATCGAATCATACAAAGCATCTTGCAATCTGGAGCATTTTGCGCTCAGGCCTGAACATTTTGTTTGACTATGTTTTGATTTTCGGAAAATTCGGTTTCCCGGAGATGGGCATAAAAGGTGCGGCTTTGGGAACGACACTGGCGGAATATTTAGGCGGACTTTACATGTTCCTTGCCTACATGAACAGCCGTAAGCTTTCAACAAGACCAAATCTTACGGCTCTCAAAAAGGCGAAGCTTCGGACATACCTTCATTCGGCACGGCTTGGAATCAACACTGCGCTCGAAGATTTTTGCTGGAACCTCGGAAATCTTGCGATTGTACGCATTCTGAACACGATAAACGAGTTCGCGGCAGGAATTTTCTCGCTTGTTTTTGGCGTGGAGCTGCTTGCAGTCGTTATCGTGGGTGCTTTGGGAAGCGGAACATTGACTTTAAGCTCCGAGGCCGTGGGTAAGCGGGATTCAAAGCAATACAGGGGCGTATGTTTGTGCGCGTATTCAATCTGTTTTGTGATTGCACTTTTGATGGTGTGCGCGACAGTCTTGTTCCCGAGCGAGATTATTTCGATTTTTACGAAGGACGAGAGAATTACTTCGACTTCAGGAATCTATCTGTTGTTCATCGCGATAAACCTTTTCTCAAAGTCGGGGAATATTATCGTTGGAAACGGAATCCGTGGAAGCGGTGACACAAAATGGATGTTCTGCACGCAGATTTTCGGTACTATTTTCGTAATCAGCTGCGCAAGTCTGTTCGTATTTGGCTTACATCTTGGTATTGCAGGTGTTTTCTTTGCGATACTGACTGATGAGTTTGTGCGATTCATCATCAATCTGGTAAAATACATAAAAATTTGCAGAAAGTCAGAATTGTTCTGCGAGCAAGAAACAAAAAAGGAGGCATGTTAAAAATGAAGACAATCGGTTTAATTGGCGGAATGAGCTGGGAAAGCACAATCACTTATTATGAGATTCTGAATAAGGAAGTCGTCAAGGCTTTGGGCGGCTTTCATAGTTCCAAAATCTTTATGTACAACGTGGACTTTGCCGAGCTTGAAGAAAACATGTCTAGCGGCAACTGGGACGGAAACGCAAAAATTCTTTCGGATGCGGCAAAGCGTCTTGAAGGCGCGGGAGCGGATTTTATCGTAATCGCCACAAACACCATGCACAAGCTTGTTCCTCAGATTGAAAAAGAAATCAAAATTCCGATTCTTCATATTGCGGACGCAACGGCAAATGCAATTAAACGCGACGGAATCAAAAAGGTCGCCCTGCTCGGCACAAAATTCACGATGACCCAGGATTTCATTAAAGATAAGCTCAAAGCGGCTGGTCTCGAAGTCCTTCTTCCAGGCGAAAAGGACATCGAACTTGTGAATGACGTTATCTTCAATGAGCTTTGTCTAGGAAAGGTCCTGGATTCTTCCCGCAAGGAATACCAGAGAATCATTTCATATCTTAAGGAGCAGGGGGCTGAGGGCGTGATTTTGGGCTGCACGGAAATCGGTATGCTCATCAGTCAGCAAGACAGCGTTCTTCCTGTGTATGACACGACGATTATCCACGCAAAGGAAGCGGCAAAACTTGCTTTGGAGCAGGATAAACAGTAGGGTATAAGACTATTTATAAATACATGGAAAAAAGTTTATGCGAGACAAAATTATTTTACTTGTTTTTTTGCTGTCATCTGTGTTTTTTTATGGATGCTCAACGACAGCTCGGCGTGCATTTGTTCGG
>CACZYY010000079.1 GCA_902785455.1 uncultured Spirochaetaceae bacterium | reverse complement strand
AGCACAAAACGCGTGTAGCATGCTAGCATGCGATTCCGATAAGCCGTTTTCACGACTGGAAGCCATTTTTAGCAGCAAACATTTTATAATGCGGAGCCCCTGCGGACGATGACAGAGCTTCCGCATTATAATTGATTTTATATTGAAAATGGCGCAAGGGAGCGAAACGGACTGACATGTAGCAGGCGTTGCGGGCGGCGTTTGAGCCCGCAGAGGGGGTAGCGGAAAACGCCGCAGGCGCTTGAAGCGAGGGGGAGACATTCCCCTTCATTTTTCATTACTAATTTCTAATTTCTAAATCTTAAATGCCGATATTCAAAATATGGAAAATGGAAATAATTTTAATGAAACTTTAATACAAGCTGTCGATGAAAAGGCTCAATGGTACGACATGGAAGGACTGCCTCGAATTCTCGATAATTACAGGCTTCTTCATACTTGCATCAAGGTTGTTTTTGATTTTTTGGTCAAAAAAGCATTGATTACGCCGGATCCATACAAACTTGACAAGAAAATCTCCGACATCAAGTCTCCAGAAAGCACTCAGTTCGTTGAAAATGAGCGGTCTGTCATTATGGGACAGCGATTTTCAGACTACGAAAGTACTCTCGACTTTTTGTGCAACTACTACAAATTTTCCGTTTCCCAGCTTTCACTCGGCAACATCAAAAAACTCGTTGACCTGAACAATTCAATCACATGGAACTCATTTTCCGCAAATTCCAACAAAGTGAACACCCGCGTCCTCGCGACAATGGTTTTCTCGGCAAGACAAAGCAGCGATGCGCTCACTTCTAGCATGATCAACGACAATCTTTCAAAAGCTTCTCAGGCACAAAATGAAATCAATGGAGCTTTGAAAGAATATACCGACTTTCAAAAAGAATGGTACAAGGCACAGATTCGAAAAAACGTAATTCTCAGTGCAAATTTTGACGCAAACAAGGCATATACCGACCCGGCAAACGAACTTCAGCAAATCAAAAAGAATTTCGCGGCGGGAATGGGCAAAGTTCCGTTCTATAATGAGCTGATTGATGAGATTATTCAGGAAGATCAGGGCGAAAAAAAGAATGAGCTTCAGAAAAAGCTTCTTTCAAAACTGAACGTTGCTGCAGCTTCTAATAAAAAAGTCGAGAAAAGAATCGACACAAAAGCATTGATTATGGGCGCGCTTCAGGTTCTTGGCTCAACACCTTCTCAAATCGTAACAATCGCTCAGAAAATTCAGGAAAATCACGATGTTCTTGAAAGCGAGCACAATTCTTTCATGGACAAACTCAAACGTGCGCTCAGAAAGGCATTTGGAATCGCAGAAAAGCCGTTGTTCTATAACATCATAATTGTTGACCAGACGACAGGTGCAAAACGCAGCGAAAAATTGAACTACCAGACATTTATGACAGACCTTGCGACAAAGGCCCGCCGTTACTCTTCGGTGGCACAGCCGAATTCTCCGGGATACAAAAAAATCATGTCTATGCCGGAAGAGAAAATCGCAGAATTCGTCGCATCTCAAATTTCAGACTGTAACCGGCTCATGGTTCATTTGAATTCGCTGGATGATTTTTTCAAAAGTGCCGCAGCTCCCATTAACAAATCAAAAATCAAAGGTCTCAAAATCGACATCACAACTCTCAAAAACTCGATTGTCAAGGCAAACCAGCAGCGCGTAGAATACACTTCATATATAGAAGAAGAAGCGCAGATGAAACGCTTAGGAATTAGCAGTTAGGAATTAGCACTGAGCAATTGTTAGGGGAGAAGTCTCTCCCCTGCGTCGCACTTCGTTGCGCCGCACCCCACTCTACAGGGGCTATCGCCCCCGTAACGCCCCCAAAATTGCTGAAACGAAATCGATTTTTGCTTGTTTTTATAGTATGATTAAATATATGAAACGAAACTTGTCTTTTATTTTTTTTATCCTTTTTTCTTTGTATTTGACTAATTTTGCTTTTTCACAGGTTGAGGAAAAATCTCCGGCTGAAAATCCAGATACAATAATCGACATCGAATCAGAAAAATCCGATGACAAAAACGTAATTGAATCATTACAGCACAATTTCACAATCCTCGTTGCACAGCAGCCGTGGAACCTCGACATCCACACGGCAACATATTCAAGCGAAGCACAGATTTTGGATTCACTTTACGAAGGACTTTTTTCTTATGACCCAAAAACTCTTGAACCATTGCCAGCCGTTGCCGAAAGCTACAAGATTTCCCGCGACAAAAAACGCTGGACTTTCACTCTCCGCGAAAACCTGGAATTCTCAAACGGCGAGAAAATAAATGCCTACACTGTAAAAAATTCATGGCTTTCACTCCTTCGCACACACAATGCTCCGTACGCATCAATGCTTGACTGCATCAAAGGTGCGGCAGATTACCGCGAGGGCAAAATCACAGACAGTGAAGTGGGAATCAATGCCCGCAACGAAAAAACGCTTGTCGTAACGCTCATAAATCCTACGGCTCACTTCGCAAAACTTTTGTGCCACCACGCATTTGCAGTCTGCACACTCAATCAGAATGGCAGCACGGACACTTCTGTTTTCTCAGGCGCATTCAAAATCAAAGAAAACACCGGCTCGTCCCTTATCCTCGAAAAGAACGAAAAATACTGGGATGCAAAGAACGTTCATCTCCCGCAAATCACAATAAATCAGTCCAACGAGCTCAAAGAAAATTCATGGAGCTACAATGACGGCAGCGCGGACTGGGTTTCCGGCATGGTGGACACAAACGCACTGCTCAACAAAAATTCGATTCGGATTTCGGCAATTTTCGGTACGGAATTTCTTTTTTTCTCCTGCAAAAATAAACCCTGGGACGACGCAGATTTTAGAAACGCGTTGCTCACAGCAGTTCCGTGGGAAGAATTACGCAAGAACGGTCTTGTAAAAGCTACAACTTTGATTTATCCGCTCGCAGGCTATCAGGGAGTCAACGGAATCACCGAAACTTCTGGCGAGGACGCGCTCGAAATGATGGAAGAAGCCCGCAAAAAGCTCGGCATTCCAAAAGACGAAAAACTTTCTGTCACTTTCGGAATTTCGGCAATTTCAGAACGTCAGAAGTCACAGGCTGAAATCCTCAAGAAAGCATGGGAACCTCTCGGTGTGGAACTTAAAATCCAGACCACGCCCGATGACCGATACATCGATTCAATTCCTGGCTGGAACGCGGATATTTTCAGCTATTCATGGATTGGCGACTTTGCCGACCCGATTGCTTTTCTGGAGCTTTTCCGCGCAAACTCAACGCTCAATCCGTCAAAATGGCAGAACGAAAAATTCGAAGAGCTTATCCAAAAGGCAAATGAAAGCACGGACAACGGCGAGCATTACAAATATCTTGCTCAGGCGGAACAGCTTTTGCTCGATGATGGTGAAGTCATGCCGATTACGCATTCAATCAGCCTTCATGCGGTTAATTTGCAGCAGGTTGGCGGCTGGTACGTGAACGCGCTCGACATTCATCCGTTCAAATATCTTTATTTCAAAGAAGTAAAAGTCGAATCCGCAGGCTAGCCTGCTACACGTGGTTTGTGCTTGTAACTATATACGTTTGCCGCTCACGCGGCAGCACAAACCAAGTGTTTTCGTAAGCCGTTTCACTTCTTCGCGCCGTTTTTTGCCATATCCGACAAGTTCAAAACTCGCCATTCGACGGCTTTATAAACGTAGAATGAGCGAATGCTGAGTTTTGCATTTGGCCTACTAATTACTAATTGCTCATTTCTCGTTTCTCACTATAATAGAACAATGCGCACTTACGACGACACGATGTTTATCGACACTTTTGAACATGAATACACTTGGCTTAACGGATTCATGCGGAATGTCGCCAGATTTCCTCACAAAAATGCTCTTATTGACCCGGAGACAAACCGCTTTTGGGATTACGCTTCACTGAACGCACAGGCAAACCAGCTTGCAAATGCACTTCAATCTCTTAAAATCGGCAAAAATGACATCGTAATGTCCGCGCTCCGAAACTGCCCGGAATTTGCTTTTTCATACATCGGGCCGCGCAAAATCGGTGCGATTCTTCTGGCGGCAAATTTTAATCTTGCGGCAGGCGAATTCGCACTTCTTCTCAATCAGAACAAGCCTAAAGTCGTAATTTACTCGGCTAACATCGCAAAAATCATGGCGGAAGCAGAAAAGCTTTCCACATGGAAGCCACAAATTTTTGTCATGGCGGACAATCTTGAACAGGTCGGGCTTCCAGAAAATCATATTTCATACGAAGATTTTGTAAAATCCGCTGGCACAAAAGACCCGGAAATCACTTTCCGCCCGCACATTTATGATGAAGTTCTCCGTCTTTGCACAAGCGGAACTACGGCACTTCCCAAGCTGGTTCCAGTCAACGACATCAACGAAGTTCTTTCGGCCCACGACGTAATCATGCACTATCCTATGAACGCAAATGACGTCACCATGAACATGACGCCGTGGTTTCATCGCGGAGGCTGCCATTCCGGCGGAGTCTGCCCTTCTTTTTATTCCGGTGCCTGTGTTGTAGTCATGCGAAAATTTCAGCCAACAAATACATTGGAATGGGTCGAAAAATATAAAATCACTTATCTCATGGGCTCTCCTTCAAACCTTGCGATTCTTGCGAGGGCACAGGAAAAGTCAAAGCATAACCTCGAAAGCCTCAAAGGCCTGGTCACGATGGGTGCCCCGCTCTCAAAGGCTGACTGCATCCGGTTCATGGAAATCCTCACTCCCAATATTTTCAACGGCTACGGCACAACAGAGACTTTCTGGAATTCATTCCTGCGGCCATACAATCTCCCAGACGGAGCCGGCTCTGTCGGAGCAAGCTGCACCGATGATGAAGTTCGGGTCGTAAAAATCTACGATGACAAAAAAGCTGAGCCAACGGAAACGGTTGCAAAAGACAATCTGAGCGAAGGAGAAATCATTATCCGCGCCCCGGAAAAAACGACTTACACCTACGTAGGCGACACAAAAATGGCCGAAAAGAAATTCTACAAGGGCTGGATGTACACAGGCGACACAGGCGTATGGAACGAGGATTTAATCGTCACCGTCCGCGGCCGAAAAGACGACATGATTATCACCAGCGCAGAGAACATCTACCCCACTCAAATCGAAGAAGCAATCAACGAGCACCCGAAAGTCAAGGATTCAATCGTCACGAGCGTTCCCGACAAAATCCGCGGGCAGGCAGTTGTAGCATACGTAGTCCCGAACGACAAGAGCCTCACAATCAAGGAGCTTTTCGATTTCTGCACAAGTCACAAAATGCTCTCTGCTTACAAACGCCCAAGATATTTCGCGCTGATGGAAGAACTTCCGCAAACCGCGACAGGCAAAAAAAAGCATTTTGAAATGAAAAATCGCGCAATTGAAGACCTGGCAAAAGGAATCTTGAGAAAAGATTAGCTAGTCCTAAAATCTAGTTTTGAAATTTATTGGCTATATCAAAAAACAACTTCCAGTCGTGACAACGGCTTATCGAAAGCTAGGGAACGACGGCCTAGGGAACGACGGCGTAGCCGGCAAAATGCTCCGGTGGAGCATTTTGAGTGAGTCTCCGAGCAGCTATGCTGCGAAGGCCAGCTAGCATGCTACACGCTGTTTGTGCTTGAAATTATATACGTTTGCCGCTTACGCGGCAGCACAAACAGAGTGTTTTCGTAAGCCGTTTCGCTCCTTCACGCCGTTTTTTGCATTTTCTTGCAATCATTTTTAACTTTCCGTTTTCAGTTTTCATCTTTCAACTTTCCGTTTATACATTCCGATAATTTAAACATGTTGTATTATCTTGGTGGAATTTTAACTGAATATTTTGGCCCTGCACGTTTGCTGCAGTCTTACACAATTCTCATTGCGCTTGCACTTTACTCTGGATTTTTGATTGTACGGTATTTTCTTCCGTCTTTTTATAATCTTTTGCCGCATGACCGTGGCCGTGAATTTACGATTAACGCCGAGGCCGCAAAAGGAAAACCTACTGGCGCGGGCGTTGTCTGGGTCAGTGCCTTTGTTATTCTGAGTTTGATTTTTGTTCCGCTCGACTGGATGAAATGCTCCTGCCTGATTCTCATCTGGCTTATGATGCTCACAGGCTACCTCGACGACCATTCAATCAACAGCTGGGGCGAATACCGAAAGGCTCTTCTCGACCTTTTTATCGCAGTTCTTGCCTCAGTTTTACTCGCATTCTATCTGATAAATTCTTCTGGCGACCACAAAATCTACTTCTGGATTCCGTTTTTTACGCATGAGCTTTACGTTGTACCATGGCTTTTTGTGATTATCTCGACAATCATGATTTGGGCTTCCATCAACACTACGAACTGTACTGACGGCGTTGACGGTCTAAGCTCCACACTCGTTCTGGTCGCACTGATTACGATGGGCGTTGTCTTTTATTTTATCCTGGGTCACAAGGACATTGCGGAATATCTTCTGGTACCGCATATTAAGGACGGTGCGGCCTGGGCTGTAATGACTTTTGCGCTCGCAGGCGTTTTGATGGGCTATCTCTGGCACAACGCCTTTCCAAGCAACGTTCTGATGGGTGACGCTGGCAGCCGTGCTCTTGGCTTTTATATCGGCGTGTGCGTAATGGTCACAAGAAACCCATTCATCATTCTCGCAACTTCTTCTCTGATTTTCGTGAACGGCGGACTTGGCTTAGTAAAAGTGTTCCTGAAACGCTTTTTGAAAATTTCAATCTTCACCAGCATCCGATTCCCGCTCCACGACCACATGCGAAAAAATCACGGCTGGAGCCCGACACAGGTTTTGATTAAATTCCTTATCATCCAGATTTTAATCACAGTAGCCGTTTTGGGAATTATCTTTAAAGTAAGATAAGTGCAGTATTTACACTGAAAACAGATGTCACACCCCCGCTTACGCTTGCTTTTGCACAGTCTGCAAATGCAAAACTCAACATTCTTTCTATGTAAAGATGGTTCTTGAATGGCGATTTTTGAACTTATCGGATATGCCAAAAAACGGTCGGAATCGGGGTTCTGGCAAAAGGTCGCTTGAACTTGTTCACCGCGACCTTTTTGGCAGGTTCACGATGGGAGACCGTTTTTTGATTTTGACCGTAAATTTCAAAACTCGACATTCGGGCTAGATAAGCTACTCCATTGTAAATAATGCGCACAAAGTTTCTGCGTCTGCGATGATATTGCGCACGTAGCAGTATTCGTTTGGCTGATGGCACACTTCGTCCATCGTAGACCAGATTGCGGCGTTAAAGCCACAACAACGCAGCTCTGCCCCTACCGTGCCGCCACCGATTCCGATTGGGCGGGCTTCGATTCCGTGAGCCTTTTTGAGCGCAGCGGCAAGTTTTTTTACAACTGGAGCTGAAACCGGTGTTGCAGGAGACTGCTGTGCCTGAGGCTCGCTAATCTCGATTTTTACACCATATTTTGACTCAACTTCTGCGACACGCTTGTTCACTTCAGCCCGAACCATGTCCAGAGAATACCGTGGCAAGATTCGGCAATCCATGTAGAACACATCGTCACCTGGAATTATGTTCACGGTCTCAACGTTCGACTCCTTTTTGGTCGGCTGGAAAGTCGAGTAATTCGGGTTGAACAAATCGTCCTTTTCGTTGAAGAAATTTTCCAAATCATTAAGACGGAGGGCTAAGTCACAGGCCGCAAGATGTGCGTTCTTTCCTTTGTTTGGCATTGAGCCGTGGCTCTGCTGACCGATTGTGTGAACACGAAGCCAGAGAATGTTCTTTTCGGCAACTTCAATCGTCTCGCCCTTTTCGTCACCGCCGTCTGGAATCAAAATCAAGTCATGGTTGTTGAAAAGCTCCGGGTGCTTGCGGAGAAGGAATTTGATTCCATATTCAGAACCGAATTCCTCGTCTGCCATAAAAAGTAATTTGACTGTGTGCTCAGGCGTAACATTGTTTTTGAGCAAAGAAAGAGCCGCAAAAACGCCGCTGACCAGCCCCTGCTGATTGTCCTCAACGCCGCGGCCTATCAGTTTGTCGGACTTTTCATCATACTGAACCATGAACGGGTCGCTTTTCCAAAGTTTTAAATCCCCAGGCGGAACGACATCCATGTGAGCCATTACCCAGATTGCATATTCATCGGATTTACCAGGAATCGTAAGAACGACATTTGGGCGCACACCAGAAGAAACGCGTTTGTCAGGGGCATCAAAATGCTGCATCTGGGACTTTTCAAAGCCTGCCTCACAAAGCCATTTTTCAAGGGCAGCACATTTTTTGCTCTCGCCGTCACCGCCGCTCTCAGGCGCAATAGCCGGAATCGAAGAAAGAACGCGCTCCAGCTCAATCATCTGCGGACGCATAGCATTAAGTGTAGTTTTCAAAGTTTCAAGTGTTTCCATATTTACTCCATATATTTCCGAGGGATATTTTAACAGTAGAACGATAGCTGGTCAAAATAGTCTTGCCATTTTGAGATGATTTCAAAAGAGCGTGCCTCTATTAAATCGCAAATATTGTTTAAGTCCTGAATAGGAATTTTTGATTTATTGTGGCACACAACAGTTTTCCCAGTCCTTGTAATCCAAATTTTTGTGGCATTTGGAGCAGGAACTTTTTTTGAAACATGAACATGAACAGGTTCTTGAGGCTGTCCTTCATCCATCCAAAAATAAATTACATATCCGCCGATTTTAAAAACCTGAGGCATTACCAAAACCTCCGTTTCTTGCCAGACGAATTATAAGATGCGCCGTACTTTTCACAAAATCTTCAAGATACTTCATTTCCTCATCAGAAAAACCTTGCTTTAAAGTCCATCTATAGTCAGGAAGCCAACATTCAGCCGAATGGAAACCACCTTCCACAGGTTTTTCGATGTAAACTTTGACCTGTTCCTTGCCGTCGATAATTTTTGCCTCGGAATGAACAATATTTGTTCCGTCATTCAATTCTACAAAAGGATAAATCATAATACGCCTCCGTGCATTCTGAATATTTTACCATAAAAATCCGATTCTGTCAGAGGGAAAGGGCCTTTGGAAGAAAAAAGGGTGCGGGGAAAAAGAAACCTTTGGCGAAAGGTGTTCGTTTGCCCCGTTTCCAAAAGTTGATAGATTCACTATCTTTTTGCTTTAAAAGTTTCAGTTATTCGATTATAATAGATTGGTTTATAATTTTAAACATTTAAACCGAGTTTATCAACTTTTTAAATCCTATGCTCTAGTTGGAGTTTTTCTTTATGGAAGAAAAATCATTCAAACCTTTTATTTCCGCTGACCGCGTTTTGCCGGAGATTACTCCGGTTTCCATTGGTCTCGGAATTTTGCTTGCCGTTCTGTTTGGCGCGGCAAACGCTTACTTGGGTCTCCGGGTCGGCATGACCGTCTCGGCTTCTATTCCTGCGGCCGTTCTCTCAATGGGAATCATCCGAATCATTTTGAAACGCGATTCGATTCTGGAGAACAACATGGTTCAGACTATCGGTTCTGCCGGTGAGTCTCTGGCAGCAGGCGCAATCTTCACTTTACCGGCTCTTTTTATGTGGGCAAGCGAAAGTGATGCTGTTTCAAAGCCTTCTTTCTGGGTAATCGCTGTTATTTCCCTCTGTGCGGCTTTGCTTGGTCTTGTGTTCATGGTTCCGCTCCGCTCAGCTCTCATCGTTGAGGAGCACGGCGTTTTGCCTTTCCCGGAAGGAACTGCCTGTGCAGAAGTTCTTCTGGCTGGCGAGGAAGGCGGCGAAAAGTCAAAAATCGTATTCTCAGGCCTCGGTATTTCGGCTCTCTATAAATTCATCGCTGACGGATTGTGCTTGTTCCCTTCAGAAATTGACTGGAGTATCAAAAAACTCGGGACAGGCTTTGGTGCGGACGTTTTGCCGGCTCTGGCAAGCGTTGGCTACATCTGCGGCAAAAAGATTTCTTCATATATGTTCGCGGGCAGTGTAATCTCTTGGTTCGTTGTAATTCCTTTGATTAACTTCTTCGGAGCAGATTCAATTTTCGCTCCTTCAATCAAACCTGTTTCTGAGATGGGCGCATGGGGAATATGGAGCAACTATATCCGCTACGTTGGTGCAGGTGCTGTCGCAACTGGCGGTATCATCAGTTTGATTAAGTCTTTCCCGACAATCGTCAAAACTTTCAAAAAAGCTGTAAGCGGCCTTGGTCACAAAATCGACTCAGAAGAGCGCACAAACCGCGACCTTCCGATGAAAGGTCTTTTGATTCTGGCTCTTGTAATTGTCGCTGTAATCTGGCTCTTGCCTGCAATTCCGGTTGGTATTTTGGGAGCTTTCATCATTGTAATCTTCGGATTCTTCTTTGCAACTGTTTCAAGCCGCATGGTTGGTCTTGTAGGAAGCTCAAACAACCCGGTTTCTGGCATGGGAATCGCAACTCTTCTTATTGCAACTGCACTTTTGAAATCAACTGGTCACACTGGTGTTGCCGGCATGACAAGCGCAATCGCAATCGGAACAATCATCTGTATCATCGCATGTATGGCCGGCGATATGTCTCAGGACTTGAAGACTGGTTATATCGTTGGTGCAACTCCACGCAATCAGCAGCTCGGTGAATTGATCGGCTGTGTCGTTTCTGCACTCGCAATCGGCGGAATCATGTATTTGCTCGATGCAGCATGGGGATTTGGTTCAAAAGAACTCCCTGCTCCACAGGCTACATTGATGAAGCTAGTAGTTGAGGGCGTTATGGGTGGAAGCCTGCCTTGGGCACTCGTTCTTGCCGGTGTAGGAATCGGAATTGCTATTGAGATTCTCGGAATTCCTGTTCTGCCTGTTGCAATCGGTGTTTATCTTCCAATCCATCTTAACACACCAATTTTCATCGGCGGCTTGATTCGCGCATACTTCGACAGAAAGGGCGAAGAAGGAAAGAAAATCACAGAGAAAGGCGTTCTTTACGGTTCTGGTCTCATCGCTGGTGAAGGTCTTATCGGTATCTTGCTTGCGGTATTCGCAATTATTCCGCTTTCAAACGGCAAATCATTGCTCGCAACACTCAATATGGGTGGTATGCTCGGAAATATCGGCGGAATCGTATTCTTCGCGCTTTTGCTTGCAAGCATTGTATTCTTCACACGCAACAAGAAAAAGGCAAATTAATTAATTGACTGAAACAAAAAACGGCTCCCAGTCGTGATAACGACTTAGCGAAAACGCAGGCTAGCCTGCTACACGCAGTTTGTGCTTGTAACTATATACGTTTGCCGCTTGCGCGGCAGCACAAACTGAGTGTTTTCGTAAGCCGTTTCACTCCTTCGCGCCGTTTTTTTGCTCTACTAATTTTTATTTGCCTTTTGCTTATTTTACATAGAGTATG
This sequence comes from uncultured Spirochaetaceae bacterium, assembly GCA_902785455.1. Classification (GTDB taxonomy): domain Bacteria; phylum Spirochaetota; class Spirochaetia; order Treponematales; family Treponemataceae; genus Treponema_D. Next base: position 5,608 of record CACZYY010000079.1, on the reverse strand, counting down.
AAACAAAAAATCAAAAAACTTCCTGCGAATTATATGGATATTGTCTTCGTTCGGAGCGAGGAGTGTCCCTGGAGATTGCGGGAAGACGGCTTTGTGGAAGTCGATATGGAAAACAGAGGATTTTTCAATGCCGTCGCTCAGAAATTTTTTAAGCGGCCTCGTGTGAGTCATATTTCGCTTGATAAATATGGCACGGCTTTGTGGCTCGCCCTTGACGGTAAAGCCACGGTTAACGATGTGCTTTCAAAAATGAAAAACGCCTTCCCGGAGGAAGGCGACAAAATGCTTAACCGAGTGGTGCAGTTTCTGGCAACACTGGAAATGCACAAGTTTATTGTAAGAAAATAAAAATTCCCTGCATCGGGCACTTCCGTTATTGTGCTCGTTTGGATGCAGGGCAAAAGCAAAGAGAGAAAATTCTGTTTGCCTTCAGGTGAACAGAATTTTCTCGTAACAACAAAAATCACAGGACGTGATTTTTGTTGTAGGCATTCCAAGTTGTTTCGACTAATGTGTCTACGTCGCTGTATTTTGGCTCCCAGCCCAAGAGCTTTTTGGCAAGGTCGTATTTGGCATAGAGGCTTGCAGGGTCGCCAGGGCGGCGTGGAGCTTCTGCGGCAGGGATTGGCTTACCGCTGATTTTTCGGGCAGCTTCGATGATTTCTTTGACTGTGGTGCCCTTTTCTGTTCCCAAATTGAGTTTGAGGCTCATTTGATTTTTGGCAATGTAGTCCAATGCCATTACGTGAGCACGTGCCAAGTCTGTAACGTGGATATAATCGCGGATACAAGTGCCGTCGCGGGTGTCGTAGTCAGTGCCGAAGATTTTAAGCTCGCGCTGTCCGAGGGCTGCTTCCATAACACGAGGAAGAAGATTTTCCGGCTTTTGCTCAAGGCCTGTGATTACGCCCTCTGGATCATAACCAGCCGCATTGAAGTAGCGCAAAGCAGCAAATTTGAGGCCACGGATTTTGTCGTACCACTCCATAAAACGCTCGATTTCAAGCTTGGTAAATCCGTAATAATTGATTGGATTCTGAGGATGATTTTCGTCCATTGGAAGATACTGTGGTTCGCCAAATGTAGCAGCACTCGAAGAAAAAATCATGATTTTGCAGTTGTGTTTTACAGCTGCATTCATGATGTTGAGTGTGCCTGTGATATTATTGATTGAGTATTTTTCTGGCTCTACCATTGATTCTCCGGCTGCCTTGAATGCTGCCAGGTGAACGAATGCGTCAAATCCGCGCCCGAAAGTCTGATCCAAGTCACGCTCAATCAAAATGTTTCCGTAAATAAAATCATTCTCTTTAAAGAGATTTTCGCGCAGACCGCTAGAAAGATTGTCAAAAACTGTAACTTTGTGGCCATTTGCCATTAATTCTTTAACAACGTGGCTGCCAATATAGCCTGCACCACCAATAACAAGTACCTTCATAAAAACTCCTCAAAACTTTATTCTTTATTATATTACTGATTCCCATAAGTTTTTGCAAATTCATCGGCTGGCAACGGCTTTGAAAAATAAAATCCCTGGAGATAATCACAACCGATTTTTTTCATGGCCTCAACCATTTCCAAACTTTCAACGCCCTCGGCTGTAATCGTAAATTTCATCTGTTTTAATGCCTGTACAACAGCAGGCAACAACGTATCAAGATCCTTGAAATACTCACGCACAAGCTCCATATCCAATTTGATATTTACAAAAGGACAGCGTTTGAGGCGGCTCACATTTGAATATCCGCTACCATAATCATCAAGAACGAACTGGAAGCCAGCCCCCTGCATTATCTGAATCTGTTTTTTGAGAAGTGCATAGTCAATCATTGATTCTTCGGTGATTTCAAGATGAATCTTTTCGGCAGGCACTCCATATTTCTCAAGAATTGCTGTAAATCTTTCGTTCAAGTCTGGGCGCAAAAACTGAATCGGCGACAAATTGACATTAATCCAGGAAAGCCCCATCGATTCAGTATCGTAGTCGTGAATAAATTTGCATGCCTGCTCAAACATCTGCTCGCCCAGCACGCTGATTCTTCCGTTTTTTTCTGCGATTGGAATAAACTTTCCGGGCGGAATCAAATTGCCACCTGCATCGCGGATTCTGGCCAAGGCTTCGGCACCAACAAGTTTGTAATTCTGCGTGCTCATCAACGGCTGAAGGAACATCTCGACTTTGTTTGTCTCAACGGCTTTTTCAACAGCCCTTTTAATCAAAATATTTTCTTCGATTGTGATTAATGTTTCACGGTTTATTGTAATGCCTATCTTATCAAGTTTTTCGACTTCCTTAAGCCCTGACAAAACAGCTTTTGCAATCTTTTCTGGTGTTTTGAAACTAACGTCCGGGGCTATCTGAACGAATTTTGGTTCCAGAAAAATATCGACATCCTTGCCAGCTGTCCATGAATTTTTGAACCGCATGGCAATTTCATTTTTGAGAGTTTCGGACTGAGAATTGTCACGTCCAATAAGAACAAAACGGCCGTCATGAAGATAAAACCTCAGGAGTTTGGGATATTTTTTTGCGAAATACTGACAGACAAGTGAAATTCCACGATCCATCTGCTTTGCGCTGTAAACTTCCCGAAGCTCATTGTAATTATTGATTACAAAACCAAGCACAAGTGGAGCCCCGGCATTTTCATCAAGCTCAGCAAAAACCGCGTAAAAAGCCTTTATATTGAAGGCATTTGCCTTGCCTGCAAGATACATAATCGGATTCTCAAAAGCAATAAAAATCAGAACTATCGCAAGCAGGCTGAAAAGGTTCATAACCAGAAACATAGGGAACACAAAGCGTGCGATGTAACCAATCAAAAGTGAACAATTGAAGGAACATAATGCCAGCAAAGCAGAACGAGTGATTTTTTTGTGATAAAAAATAATACAGGCAAAAGAAAAAACAATATAGAAAGCCGCGCAGACATAAATTATATTGTAGAAAGGTGCGGGCGAATATTTGCCAGAATCGGAAATTGAGAAAATCAAATCAAAATGGAAATTCAAGAATGCAAAAAGTTCAAAACCAGCAAAGAAAATGCACGAAACAATGGAAACAAAACTTTTGCAATGACGTTTGATTCCAAGTACATCTTCGGTAAATATGAAAAAAGCAAAAATTCTGTAAAAGAACAGGACAAAATAAATTGCGTTCAACGCTCGAATTACAAATGAATTAGTTTTGTCTGCATTTTCGATTGCCAAAGATGCAAAGACATCAAAAATTATTGTAAAAAAATTGACAAATAAAATTCTGAGAAACGAGTGATTAATTCTTATTGGCAGACGAGTATGGACAAAATAATAAATCGCAAATGTATAAAGAATTATTAAATCCGGAATAATAAAACTATAATCCCACATTTGACTCTCTCCATAATTAATATTATTTCAATTATGGAGCATAAATGCAGAATTAGCAAGGAAACTTTTAAAAGAGTATTAAAAATTCTCCAGTTTTAGCGCAGCTTCTTCCCACCTGGCGTTGAGGTCATCGAGTTTTGCGGAAAGCTCCGAAATGCGGGCCTGAACAGCTTTTGCCTTCTCGCCGTTTGAGTACACTTCGGGATTTGCCATTTTGTTTTCTTCGATTGACTTTTCTTCCTCGGTCTTGGCAATCTCGTCCTCAATTGACTTCACAAGTTTCTCAGCCTTGCGCCTTTCTGCCTCAAACTTCTTTTTCTCTTCATAAGATAATCGGGCATCACTGACCACTTTACCAGTGGAATTGCGTAGCAATTCCGAATCTGTGTGGCAACCTTGGGGGCTTGGGGCGCCAGCCCCAGGAGAATGGGGTGTGGGTGAAAGCGAAGCTTGAACCCCAGGGGAAAGGCTTTTCCCCTTCCCATTGCTAATTGCTCCCTGCTCACTGCTAATTTCTTGGCCATTTGCCTCGCGCTCCAGCCGCTCCATGTAATAACTGTAGTCGCCCGGAAATGTGCGGAAGAGCCCGGGCTTAAGCTCCAGGACTCGGGTTGAAAGACCTTCGATAAAGCCTCGGTCGTGACTGACGAAAATTACCGTGCCACCAAAGTCTTTGAGGGCTTCGAGAAGAACATCTTTTGAATGCATGTCCAGATGGTTGGTCGGTTCATCGAGAATCAGGAGATTGACCGGCTTGAGAAGAAGCTTGAGCAAAGCCACGCGCGACTTTTCACCGCCCGAAAGCACATCAAGGCTCTTGAAAACGTCGTCGCCACGGAAAAGGAAGGCTCCCAGCATGTCGCGCACCTTAGGAATCAGCTCAAGCGGGGCATCGGCCTCAATCGTCTCAAGGATTGTCGCGCTTCCCTTGAGGGTTTCGGCGTTATCCTGCGAGAAGTAGCCGATTGAAACGCCCGCGCCAAGTTTTACGCTGCCTTCAAAATCGCTGTCAACGCCCGCAAGGATTCTGAGGAGCGTTGATTTTCCGGCACCGTTATGACCTGCGACAACAAGCCTGTCGCCGTTTTCCAAAAGCAGGTCGAGGTTATCAAGAACTTTGTGCACTCCGTCGTAAGATTTGGTGATTTTTTCGAGAGTTGCCACCAGACGGCCTGAATGCGGAGCCTGCGGGAACTTGAAGTGAATCTTTTTGAGACTTTCCGGAATTACGATTTCGTGTTCCAGGATTTTGTCCAGCATTTTCTGCCGCTCCTGAGCCTGAGCCGCCTTAGACGCCTTGTAGCCGAAACGGTCGATGAATTCCTGCAAGTGGCGGATTTCTTCCTGCTGTTTTTCGTATTCTTTGATGAGCGTTTCAAGCTCTGTTTCGCGCACCTTTTCGTAGTGAGAGAAATTGCCAGGGTATCGGTGAAGGTCGCCGTTAAAAAGCTCGTAGACTTCGTTGATTGTGTGGTCCAGGAAGTAGCGGTCGTGGCTTACTAGCAAAAATCCGCCGGAATAATTGTTGAGGAATTTTTCAAGCCATTCGCGCGCCTCAATGTCGAGGTAGTTTGTCGGCTCGTCGAGGAGAAGAATGTCCGGGTTGACCATAAGATTTTTTGCAAGGGCGATTCGCATCTGCCATCCGCCCGAAAATTCCTCACATTTTTTGTCCAAATCTTCGTGGGAAAAGCCCAAGCCCATCAAAATCTGCTCGGCTGTTGCCTGCCGCCTGTTAAAGCCTGAATTCTCAATCTCTGTAAGGATTTGGTCGTGGCGTTCGAGAAGGACTTTTTGATTTCCGTTGCCCGCCTTCAGGTCATCGCCGATTTTATCAAGTTCTTCCTGCAATTTATAGCCGAAGTCAAAAGCTTTGTCCGCCTCTTCACGCAATGTGCATCCATGGTGAGTGAGCCCGCTCTGAGGAAGGTAGGCGATTCTGGCATCTTTTGAAACACTTCGATTGCCGTCATCAGGCTGAATAAGGCCAGCCATTACCTTGATAAGTGTAGATTTACCTGTTCCGTTTGCGCCAGTGAGAGCCGCTTTGCTCCCGGCCGCAAGATTTACGGAAACATCTTTAAGAATATCACGGTCGCCAAAAGCAAGCGACACTTTGCTGAATTGTACGAATGCCATAAAAAATCCTTAGTAAGTAACCACAGATTAACACAGATGCCACAGATTATATAAGTTGAAATTGATAACTGTAAGTAAAACAGGTAAAATTTTCACATAG